>JABXGS010000206.1 GCA_016550425.1 archaeon | reverse complement strand
AGAAGAAGAGGTTCTCCTTTCCCATCGATTTCATAATAGAGTCTTACACCATTAACTTCTGCAAATGGCATAGCACGCACTCTCAAGCATCGAATGTATGATGCTATTGTGCTTTCTTGTAGTTTATTAATAGCACTCTTGTAAAGTGCCACATCGGTAAAAACCATGAAACGGTGTCCTGAGAAAAGAGGAAACTGATAACAAAGAGGCTTGATTTGAAGCGGAAAATAACATGTCTTTTGCCGAAAAAGCAAACCCTAATAACAGCAGTTTCGTCATGATTCAAATATAGGGAATCCCAAGAAGAGGTGAAATTAGTCGGGATTCATCTAAATATTAGGGAGGCGCATACTCGTGCAAGCGATTTTACTACTTTCTTGGCCCATTGCTATCATTTTCATTGTAATTATACTTCTTGCAGCCTGTATTGTGTGCGTTGCAGTTCAGGATAGTCGTGATTCGCGACCCCGTAGTTATATGCGAACAAGTGCACAAGATCCTTGGCGGCCAGTTGAAGTGCAATCGGACCGAGAACGCTCTTGGGAACCCTCGGAGTACCAAGTGGATGTGTTAGTGTGTTCGTGTGGAAAATGGAATAACCCAAGCGATACAGTGTGTTGGAACTGTGGCGTATCTCTTGCAGGTGTACAGCCACAGACTTTTACATTTGAAACCGCGGAAAGGTGTGCGGTGTGTGGCTATTGGGTAGATCCAGGGGACCTAGTTGTGTTATGTCCTTCCTGTCATGCGCAGGGACACCGGGCACACATGTTGGAATTTCTTAAGGCTAAAGGCGTTTGCCCGGTCTGTAAAATCAGATTGAGTCCGCATCAACTACTCAACACCATTCCGACCATACGGAGTTCTCAAAAATAAACAGCCATTGACGACATAGAATCGAACTAGAGAAAAACCATTCTTGGCAACGTGGTGATATTTCGTCCGCCCTTCGATGTTACCACCATGTCATCTTCGATTCGGATTCCCCCGACATTCTTATAATAGAGCGCGGGCTCTACCGCAATCACTGCACCAGGTTTTAGCGGATTGGGATGGAGCGAGAGCCAAGGATTTTCATGAACATTAAGACCAATACCATGCCCCAAAGAATGTAACATCCCTTCTTTAATTCCAGGAGTACGGTTCGCTGATGAATGCCCATCTCGTTCGAAAGAATCCGCCATAGCGTTTACAAGGTCTTCAGTAGTGGCCCCTCCCTGCAATGCGTCTGCAACTGCATCCAATGCAGACGCAACAGCTTCGAACAATTCTCGAACTTTTTTTGAAACCGAGCCTCGCACGATTGTTCGTGTGATGTCTGCATGATACCGTTCATCTAGCCGCCGAGGAAAGATATCTACAATTATCGGTTCATTTGCATAAAGGACATCAGAACGCATTCCGAGATAGTGAAAATCAGCTCCCTTTGATCCTGCAGCGACGATTGATTCTTCACTATTTTCTGCATCATTGTCAACTAAGGCATGTTCGATAATCCGCTTGATTCGTCCAACAGTTAAGGGTGTTTTTTGGTAATGTAAAATGCGATTAGCGCCGATTTCAGAATTCTGAAGGACATCGATAACCTGGTTGAATGTTGCCTCTGTAGCGTTCCTAGCTTGTTCTATAGCCCTAATTTCTGCTTCATCTTTGGTTTCACGAGCTTCTAAAAATAAATTCTGAACGGGTTTGACATCAATACCAAGTTTCTGTAAATAATGGACGTGTAAAGCATCAATATCGCGAGGAACTCCGACTGTCCCATTTGATGGGAGAAGATTCTTCACTAAATCCTCTAACATTCGAAGAATGAATTCATCCCGGGATAACTGTTCTTGGATAGCTTTATTGTATGTCGGACTCAGACTATGAAAAAGGGTAATTGACGAGTACTTTTTGGCGCGTTCACAAACCATATCCGTTGCCGCTAAGATGCCTGGTTTGTTGGGAAGCTTCACAAAGGCAAAGTCATCAACTGCAAGAAAACGTGTCATGTAGTAGAGATCAGATTTCATCAGGCTTTTGCCTTGGAGATAGAGGGCGTCAACCTCATAATGCTCCATTAGTCCATCAACATCATCTAGCATCTAGAATGCCTCCCACTAATTACGAGCGGTTGGCGCTCTGTGTGATTTCCCATCTTAAATCTTCTGATGATTTCATGTTGAGCTTAAGAATAGGAGTCTGGATTTCTAGTGTAGTAGCGTTTGCATAATACCTAAGTACTCATAGCCAATGCTGAAGTGACCAAAATTCTGGTCACTATTTCACAGATAGCATATCTGTAATGACCATAAGAGAATAACATAGTGATTGCTTTGAATGACCCAAACGAGCCCTGTGACCTAGACGATGAATCAGCTGCAGCAACCGGGGACCCAATTACGGGGGATTTAGAACCCGCTCCAGAGGTTCCTCCACCAGAAAGGAAAGAGAAACCAGATCGGGGTTTTTTCTCCAGGTTGAAATCAGTAATCAATTATGGGAGCTATTCTGTTTATCTAGTAACCTCGTGGATACTCGGTATTTTTGGCATCATCATGCAAAATTATCTCACCCTTTTTCTTCGGGATTTTATTCTCCTTTATGTCCCTGGAATTGAATTGGTATATGTGACCATTGGGGCTGTCATTCTGGCCTTCATGGGAATTGAGCTCGTGGCTCGATTTTTTGCTGGCTATATTGGTGATAATTACAATAGGAAATGGCTTTCAGTGCTCACGATGTTTGTGAGTGGAATAGCGATGTTGATTTTTGCATTTAGTTTCAATCTACTTGGCTTAATCATCGGTGTCCTGATTATGGCAGGAGGTTCCCTATTTGGAGCAGGATCAACGAGCTACATTTACGAGCAAATGGAACCAGAAAATAGTGGCTTAGCCATGGGCATATTCCAGACAAGTAGTGGTTTCGGGCTTATCGGACTGGGGGTAGTGACCTGGTTATTAGCAATGGGAGTGCCCTTCGTTCAAACCATTCAGGTTGTATTCTTTGTTGGTGCAATGTGTTATATGGCGGCAACAGTTATCCGTGTCCTTTTCCTTGCCGAACCCCGACCAATCGTTCGTAAGGAACAAGAAACCAAGAAATCCCTTGAATTCGTGAAGCAGAATTTCAACGCATTAAAATTACTTTATATTATTTTACCTGTTTTTACAGCAATCTTAATTCTTGACGCGCTGAGTGATGGTTTTTATCGATTTAGCACAAATTTGTACCTCAATGAAGCATTAGGATTTTCAATCGGTGAAATTAGCATAATGCTGATTGTGGTTCTCGCTTTCTCAATACCACTCTCAGTAACAGTAGGAAGCTTCTTTGATCAACGAGGAAGCCGGCGAGCAATCCTTATCGTTTATAGCGTTATGCCGATTACCCTCATTTTACTCATCCTTGCCCCAATATTTCCCTATTGGCTCCCTGTAACGATCGCAGGTCCGTTAATCGCTAGCTTCCCTATCACCGAGCCCTTGATGAGTACAGCCTTCCTAGCCGTGGCGATGAAAAATATTAATGATATTCTTTGGTGGACTCTTATACTAACATATTTACGAAAGGCAATTCCCCGATCCGAAACTGCAAAAATGCTTAGTATTTTCTGGATTGTTGTAAGCATTTCATTCTTGATTACCCCGATTCCGTCAGGTATTATCTATACGCTCTTTGGAGCCATACCATTATTAGTAATGGCATTGGTAATCAACTTTGTAATCTTGGGCATCCTCATATTTGCGAATGTGGAACCAAGAGATATTCCTGAAGAGTACCGATATCTTTGAGTAGAATCTGAGGAAGTCTTCCCTGAAGATTAATCATAGGAGTCAGACTCGTGGACAAATGGGAGTAAGAGCGCGGCAATCAGTGTCAGAATGAGGGCAAGCCCAAAGGTGAAACTCGGGCCGAGTAAGACCCAGAGATATCCAGCAATAAGACTAGCGGGGAGAAGAGCGATGCCGATGAGCATTTGGTATAAACCTAACATACTAGCACGAACTTCGATAGGAGAAAGCTCCGAAACCAGTGAAGATTGCATAGGTACGGTGGCTCCAATGCTTACTCCGTAGAAAATTAGAGCAAATAATACGGTCCAGAAATTAGGTACAAATAGAAAAATTGTGCACATTGTTCCAAAGAAGATGAAGCCAATAAGCATCGTGGGTCTTCGTCCTATACGGTCGCCTAGTTTGCCTAGAGGAGCTGAGGTGAGTGCAGCGGTCAGGGTGAAAATCAGGTATGCCACAGGAACTCCTAGGTAGGGAGATATTGGAATGACAAGAAATACTCCAGCATACAAAGTGACTAACGACCAGCTGAACGAAGCTAGTGCAAAGATGATACTGAGTGTTATGAAGATGGCAAGGCTACGATTGATACCAGAAATACGAAAGACAGGTTTTCCTAATTCCTTTCGATAATCAGAGATTCTAAAAATAACAAGGATTGCACCAATGATTGTTGGGATAGAAGCAAAAACGAAGAGAAGGCGCAAACTGGTTAGCAAATCATATCCTAGTGCCAGAGTTAACCATGGAACAACGAAGGTAACAAACGCAATAGTAATTAACACACCAACCGTTGCTCCAATATTATCTAAAGCTCGGAGAATACCAAAGATTTTGCCGCGGGTTTCATGACTCGACACATCAGCTACGATCGCATCACGAGGAGCACCCCGAAGTTTTCCAGCGCGATCAAGAATTTTGGCAGGGACTAGCCACTGCCAAAGAGGAGTGAAAGCATAAATGATCCGAGATAATGCACCCATTGTATAACCGGACCAGATGAAGACCTTCCTCTTTTGCACCTTATCCGAAATAAAACCGGAGAAGCCTTTTGAAATGTTCACTACAAAATCCCCAATGCCATCCACTAGCCCAAGAATCAATGGTGCAAGTCCGGGAGGGGCGATGAGAGCTACAAAAACTGGCCAAATAGAAAAGACTATGTCAGAACCCATATCGTTCAGAAATGAGGCTGAGCCAAAAGTAGTGATCACACAGCGCTCAGTAGGCATTTCATCACAAGATTCGACATCAGGAACCTGATCGTTTTCCATCCTGGAATCCTCCAAAGGGAAGTTATCAGTTTTGACACAATTTAAAGCCATATACCTGTTCAGATAAATAATGAAGCAGCAAAAGTCTTAGAAAACTCAGGATGCCTGGCCAGATCTAGGAACTCGACGCTTTTTGCTAGGTCAATAGCTTGACGTCGTTGCGAGACTGAAAGAAGAGCGAGCTGCGCTCCAGTAAGAGCTGAATTTCCAACAAAAGAGACATCATCAAGAGAAAGCATAGGTATTAGACCGATTCGTTGGGCATTATCGGTATTTAGATAGGTTCCAAAAGCACCTGCAATGTAGACATAACCTAAATCCTCGGGTTCCAGTTGTTGATGTTGGAGGAGAAGTGTAAAACCTGTCTGGATGGCAGCTTTAGCGAGTAGCAATTGTGAGATGTCTTGTTCGGAGAGTGTTATCGGTGATGACCCCTTTTTAACTGAGCCTTCAGAAAGTGTGATGTACTGGGATTTTCCTTCTTTGGTTATGTAGGGTCTAGCCGCTTGAGTGAAATGCCCTTTTGATGATAATAACTTGGCTTTAGCCAGTTCGGCGATAGCATCAACCACTCCAGAACCGCAAAGGCCAATCGGATCCTTATCATCGATGGTGGTCAGATTAAACTGCATTGAGGTTGTGTCGAGACGGATTCTTTCGATGGCTCCACTTACTGCTTTCATTCCGTGTTCAATTTGTGCTCCTTCAAAGGCGGGACCAGCAGCACAGGAGGTTGCAGAGATCCGTTCTTTGTTTCCTAGGATAACTTCGCTGTTTGTTCCAATGTCAATGAGTAGGCAAGGGGCTCGGGCTTTGTGTAATTCCGTAGCAAGAATATCTGCAATAGCATCAGCGCCTACGTATCCTGCTATATTGGGAAGTATGTGAATGATACTCTGGGGAGGAAGTCTGAGATTCAGATAATCAGCAGATACTTCAATGGGACCACGGAAAGGGGGTACAAAAGGTCCATAGGCAAGATGAGTGGTATCTAATCCTAAAAAAAGACTAGTCATCACTGTATTGCCGACCACAACCATCTCATAGATTTGTTGAGATGGAATTCGATTACCAACTAACGCGGTCAGTATTTGATTCACACCCTCAATTACAGCTGCCTGTAATTCATTTCTGGTTTCTTCACTTACGGCAGCATAACTGAGCCGAGTCATGATATCTTCGCCCAAACACAATTGAGGATTTTCAATCCCTTCGGTGGCGATTAGTTCCCCGGAAACGAGTGAGTACAGACTGCCGACAAGCTTTGATGTTCCGATATCCAAAGCAACCCCATAGATGCTCTCTCTAGCATCTCCCGCACGAATATCAAGAAGTTGTATTCGGTTCCGAATAACAAGGGTCACCTCACCTCTTGCTTTTCGTAGAGCCTGCGGTGTTTTCTTAATCACCGGGAGCGGGTATTCCCAACGGCTGGTAGATTTGAAGCGCGGATTCTGGGATACAATAGAAAGAACACGTTCGGTATCCGGGCAAGGGTTGTCTGGGTCAACTCCTGGGACCTGAAGAAGAAGGGATTGTAACGCTGAGTTGAGCTTCATATGACGGTGGATGCCCTTTAATTGAAGGCGGCGCCGTGATACCCGTGTAGCTGTGGGAATCGTAACCACTAAATCCTTTTTTCCATTAACGCGAGCTTGACAGGCAAGGCGAAATCCCGCACCACGCTGCTTATTAGAGAGAAGAGATTTTTCAGCGGAAGTTAATGAAAATAAGCCAGAGAAGGGTTCAACATGAACGCGGCATTTCCCACAAGAACCTTCGCCTCCACATTCACTTCGTAATTGTAAACCGATACGACGGGCAACACTGTCAATGGTTTCACCCTGATTAGCCGTAGTTCGCCGCCCATCTGGTTCAAAGAGAATTTGCACATCAGCCAAGATTCTGCACTCCATTCAGCTATTTATCTGAGGTTGGTAGTTTTTATGCACTATTCAACCAACGAAATTTTAAACCGTTGCGTGTATGGTATCATTGTAGATTATTAAGGGAAAAGCCCATACAGTAAATGGTCTTTACCCTTGAGGTGATAATTAGCTTGGCAGAATCTCCTCCCCCTGGACCTCCACCACCACAAACTCCTCCACCACAACCCCCAGCAGAACCGAAACCTGAAGAAAAACCCCTCGCCCCTGATCAGTGCCCTCGCTGTCGAAGTGATGCAACAACCATTTTACGAAAAGTTCCCATAGCTTATGGCCATGAGATCACACGAAAATGCGATAAATGTGGGAACATCTGGAAGTATACTTCTAAATTTGGCGCTGGCGCCTGGCCCTAAAGTCATCTTTAGCCATCAAAGGATTCTTGAGGGAACTATTCAGGATGTGTTAAATTAGTTTTAAGAAGTATTACCCAAAGACTGGAACCTGGAGTCTGAATATGCCCATGGCTAAGTTAAGCCTTCTCAAAGCCATAACAGGAGGATTTGTCTAAAAGGAGTAAATAATTGGTTTCCCCAGTTTTGGCAAACGGATTTTTACCTGTGCAAACGCCAACCTTTCGATCATAATGCTTACAATCAAGACATATCGACTTGATGGACATTTCATCAGGCAGAATTTTGATAGTCATATCACAAGTCACCATTTGAAAAGTAATCCGTTTAAGGAAAGGAGTATGCTAAAACCTTTTCCATCGCTTTATATTAGAATGGCTACATCCAAATAGAGCTACATCGATATTCAGTATATTGATGGGGGGTTATTATGGCTGACCAGCAACCATCTGAGTTTAATTTACTAGAAACATCACGAGAAATTATCGCACATATTGCACATCGACTCGTTAAACAGAAAGCAACCCTGATGGTTGCAGAATCCGCCACAGGAGGTTTAATTCAGCATCTTCTTACACAGATATCAGGAAGTTCAGAGTTTTATCAAGGTGGCATTATCGCCTACTCAAACGAGCTCAAACACAGATTATTACAGGTCCCTGAATTAACTTTGGAGAAGTATGGAGCTGTTAGTCATGAAACGGTGGCGGCTATGGCGAATGGTGTTCGATTATGGATGAACACCGATTATGGTTTAGCGTCTACGGGAATTGCTGGTCCTACTGGAGGCTCGCCATCAAAACCTGTTGGACTTGTATTTGTAGCTGTTTCTCACCATTCCTTTGAAACGGTTACCCAACAACACCACTTTGTAGGAACGCGCTATGACAATAAACTGAACTTCAGTCGGGTAGCGCTACAACTACTTCTTGATGTTATCAAGTAAGAGGACTAGCGGTATTTTGCTTATCATGGCGGAAATCTCTTAAAGTAGCGCTTATCACGACACATGAAAGTTATGCCCCCATTCCGTGGTTACCCCAACTATCTTGACCCACCGGTATTTCGTCCTCCCAGTGAAGCAAATAGTCTAATTCTACAAGCTACGCTTGGCTGTTCCCATAATGCGTGCACTTTTTGTGGCTCATATCGCACAAAACAATTCAAAGTAAAACCCTTTACCAAATTCCGAGAAGAGGTGGAACAACTTGCTCAACAATATCAACTTCAGCCTCGCCGCATTTTCCTAGCTGACGGTGATGCTTTTGTTCTATCCACCCCCCAACTATTAGAAATCCTTAACCTGCTTACACGCGAATTTCCCACTGTAGAGCGAATTAGCATCTACGCTAGCGGCACAAACGTACAGCGGAAATCAAGCGAAGAGCTAGACCAGATTAGAAATGCAGGACTCGAAATGATCTATATTGGCTTAGAATCAGGTGATAATACTGTCCTGAAAAACGTTAACAAAGGTATCACAAACGAAGATCATATTACTGCCTGTCTCCGTTTGAAACAAGCAAAATTTACAGTATCACCAATCATCATCTTGGGTCTGGGAGGGAAAGATCGAAGCCACCAGCACGCTATCCATACAGCCAAAACCATCAATAGCATCGATCCGTCCTATCTAGCGGCCTTAACTCTAATGTTGGTTCCAGGGACTGAGCTGCATACCCAAATGAAACAGGGTGATTTTCAACCCTTAACTTCCCTTGAAATTCTACAGGAGCTTCGACTTCTCCTTGAGGACCTAACAGACCTATCGGAATGTGTGTTTAGAACTAATCATGCATCCAATTATTTACCTTTACGTGGAATTCTGTCCCGGGATCGTAATAGGTTACTCAAAACGATTGATTCTGTGTTATCTGATCCAAATATATCAAGCCGGTTACGCCCTGATTATGTAAGGGGATTATAGGAAAAGGCTTAACTCGTTGGTTTGTGCAACCTAGCTTAAAATATCAATGGAGTGGTATTCACGTGAGCCTTGATCCCGAAGATTTTGATCCCCTCGGTCGTCGCGATCCACGATCCCGTCATCCCAAAGATCCCAGACAATCGATTAATCATGATATAATTGCCATTATCCAACAATTACAAGTCCGGATCGAAAAACTCGAAGAGGACATGCGATTAGTTAAGAAGAAATTAAAAATCTGAGATTGATGATTGTCGTCGGCGATAAATGACAACAGCAAGCGTAATTATTACTACACCAACTACAATCCCAATTGCGAGAGGAATCGGTGAACCCAACGCAAAGGAGAGAATGGCACTATCCGAGCGGTACTGGCAAAGAAGTACCCGGCCTGGATCCAGAGCCATAAAGAGTGGAAGTTCAGGAGTTGAAATTACACAAGAGGAACTAGTTTGAGCATCTACCCAAATCCATGTTTGCGTAGTGGATGCCCCATGATTTACACTCACTGGAATCCTTAGCCGTACCGGCGTTGGTTGGTATTGTTGAATCTGGAAATTAATCTGCCAACCTGAGGCAACTGCTTGAATTGAATAACTGCTAAGCCCAAGGGTCACGATACCACTCCCATATACCCAAGGATCAAAGAACCAATCGAGTGATTCCCCTATCGCCTCTTCAAATAATTCTTGAAGCGAATAGGCACGAAGATTTCGATGCATTGCTTCTACATAGACATATTGCCATGCATCATAGAATGTCTGGTTGCCAAGTTGATGGCGAAGCATATCGTAGAGCAGAGCACTTTTAACGTAAACGATGCGTCCATAAGCATACCAGTCGGTAGTTTGCCAATAGTCCATTGATTGATTGATGCTCTTATCGCCTTCTGTGTTGACATATTCCCAATAGCCATCATAATCTGTTTGGCGATAATCACCCCGTGCTGTGCCTCCATAAACATATTCGACCCAGGCATATTCGCAATAGGAGGCAAAACCTTCATCAATCCAAGGTTCTGTGTAACTATCAGTGCCTATGGTAAAGGGAACCCATTCATGACCGATTTCATGAGCGGTTACAGCAGCAAGGGATGAAAGACCACTAGAATAGGTGTATAGTGGTTGCCCAATCATAACCAGCTGCGGATATTCCATTCCCCCTGCCCAAATGTCAGTTTCAACAATGGCAAGACTATCCCATGAATAGGGACCAAATAAATTCCCGTATATTTCCAAGCACTGCTGCGCCACTTCCAAGACACGCTGTCCACCTGATGCGTGATTCGAAACATAATAGCTTGTCACGTTTACACTCTGCGTGAGAATACTATCTGTTTCATAATCAGGACTTGCACACCAAGTAAAATCGCGAACAGGCCCGGTTGTGAAATGCCAATCCCTTGTCGAAGCACCAACGGTAATATCTTGAAGTTCCCCGGTAGCTGCAACGATGTAATCGTCCGGTACAGTGAGAGACACATTGTAAGTGGCCACGTCACTGTAGAAACTTTCTCCCATGAAAGAGTAAGGTTTGGTATCCCAACCGCGTTCATCGTAAACAGCAACAATTGGATGCCAATTGCCTAAATTATAACCTAGGAAGTCAAAAGGGTCTGTTCGCTCATACCAACCAAATCTATCCTGACTTTCAGGGACAGTGACCTGCCAGGAAATAACTAAGGTTAGAATACCACCTGGAGAGAGAACTCCTGGACCCGACCCGCTGACGAGATCGACTTCCAATATTGTTTGATCCTCACCAGTTATCAAGTAACTGAGAGAGTGACTATTATAGCTAACATTAAAAACTTCAATCGATCCAAGGGGCTGAAAGGCATTAGGATATAAATGGAAGTATAATTCCGAAAATGATACATCAGCCTGGTTCACGTAGGCAATTGTTGTGTTCGCCATGACAATATGATTCCAATCTTGGAGAACTGCAAAGATTGTGTAGTTGGTGATAGGGTAAGGAGTGTTCATTAGAGCACGTCCATCAATACTCTCCCTGCTTTCATTGACCCTCACAGAGTCGAGCTGGATCTTTTCAGAGGGAATGGCAGCGCATTGGATATCATTTGTTGAAAAACATGATACAGATGTGGGAATAACCATCGGAAAGAAAATCGCGAAAACTAAAGTACACAGGATTCCAAGGGCTAACTTGCTTCGAACCCGCAAGGTCATAGCATCAACTCTAGTTGGCTCTAAGAAACATCTTAAGAAAAAGTATTCGAAGGGTGCAATCGCGCCCTTCAGAAATATGAGTTTAAATGCAGATCAGGCTTCTTCCGGAACAGCCGGGAATTCATAGCCGCAGGACGGGCAAGCAATTGCACCACAGCTACGAGCCATCATACAACCAGCACATCCTGTAGCTTGAGCTTTTTCGAATACTGAACCACACATTGGACAGCGATATTTGCTCATGATAGGAATCCTCCATTGTTGTTATTCAAGATACAAACCCTACACTAGATTTGCCTTTTGAAGCTTATGGAAATCCTATATTGAGTAGTATCCAGTTTGCTATGCCACCAATGAAGAAGGCAAGAGTTATTGTTGAGAATGCGAGCATGAGTGTATATTTCCAATGATATTCACGGACGAGGACAGCGATGGTGGCGATACAAGGAATATAGATTGTCGTAACCAAGGCGAAGACGAACATCTGGCGGACATTCATGAAAGTGTCGATGGGACCGTTGGCAAGGATGACAAGGAGTTCAACCGTGAGTTCCTTACGTAAGATACCGTAGACGAACGCGGCAGCTGTTTCAGGGGGAAGCCCAAGCCACCCCACGACGAGTGGAGCAGCCCAGATGCTCACCATATGTAAGTAAGAGAAGTCAGGGGTTGGGAAATAGAGAAGGAGCCCCAGAATAGCCCCGCCAATGATAATAAGCGGGAGTGCTATATAGACAAATTCTCGAAAACGAATCCACACTTTCTTTATGGTCGGTCGCAATCGAGGGGCTCGGAGCGGCGGTATTTCCATGACGAGCCCATGCGAAGCTCCAGGGAGAGTATGTTGCAGTAAAGCACCGAAGCCGATGATAATTGCGAAGATGAGTGCGAGAATGATGAAGGCGAGGAAGATTGAAGAATATAGTCCCACGGTACCCAGAATAACAGCTAGCTGAGCAGAACAGGGTACGAGTACAACCAGAAAGCCAGCAATAAGTCGTTCGCGACGTGTCGTAAGAATTCGTGTTCCCAGAATAGCAGGGACATTGCATCCCATTCCAGTTAGCAAAGGAATAATTGCACGGCCATGGAGCCCTAGGCGATGCATAAACGCGTCAAGGAGGAAAGCGATGCGGGCCATATAGCCTGTATCTTCTAGGACGGAAAGTATGATGTAAAAAGTTCCGACAAAGGGAACGGCGATAAACACCCAGGCTTGAATTCCCAGAACCAACCCATAGTAGAGGATAATTTGAATAATAGGTGAAGGCATGAAGGTTGTAATGAGATATTCTGCTGAAGGATTGATGAAGCCCTCCCAAAACTCCCCTACTGTCGCTTCGAAAATAGCTCCCACGGCAAACATTAACAATATGGATCCAATAAGAACTAGAACAGCAACAGGTAACCCGATAATTCGATGGGTAAGAACGGCTGATATTTTTTCAGTCAGCGGAACTCGTTCCCCTTTTCCAGTTTGTACTTGTTCGGTGAGGTAGAAAGCGTATTGTGCTCGTTTCTCTCCTAAGACTTGAACAATATCGGCGTCAAATTCCTCTTCAATATCTTTTCTAAGTGTTTCAACTAGCTTCACTGCATCTTCCGATTCAAGCCTACTTTCAATACATTCCGCACATTGAGCATATTTTTCGAGTAATTGCTGTGAAACAATTCTCAGTGGTAGATTCAAGGGGCAAAGTTGCATTTTCGCTAGACGCTGTTCTAATGCACGAAGCTTTGCTTCAATTCCATCAGGAAATAACATTCGCCGTTGATGTTGTTGAGAACCTTCTAAGGCTGCAGCTTTAGCAGCAGTTCGAAGTAGAAGTTTCAAGTTGGTTCCATAAATTGCTACCGTAGAAATAACAGGGACACCCAACAAAGCCTCAAGCTTCTTTTCATCAATTTCAATACCCATGCGCCGGGCGAGATCGACTTGATTTAAGCACACGACCATTGGAATGTTAAATTCTAAGAGTGCTATCGTGAGAAGGAGATTCCGAGGAAGATTTGTTGCGTCAACAACATTGACAATGACATCAGGAGAATCCTGTTGCAAATAGCGGAGAGTAACTTTTTCGTCATCCGTTGATGGACTGATAATGGTATAGGATCCAGGCAGATCTACAATTTCAAGGCGAACACCTTCGAAGGTCTCATCAAAGTCTTTATGAGCCCATTTTCGGAACCGTTGACCAACCCGCCAGCCTCGCCCACGTTTAATTCGCGAACGCTTTTTTTCAGGTGGATTTTGCATCCTTTCATCCTTTGACGATTCTTGGATTTCCCAGTTCTTGATTCCAGGATGCCACCGAGGGGAGTAGACTTCATGATAAGAAAGGTAGACTGTTCCTTCTAGAATTTCTACCGTTGTGCCTGGATAATTGGAGACAATAGCACCAAGTCCAGTCCAATTATTAAAAATAACACTCTTCCCTACATTGGGTTGGCCCACTAGGGCTATTCGAAAATGATCCTTTTGTGGTAATCGTCTTGACCAACGGAATTTCCTTTTTCGAGGACCGTTCATTGTTTCCTGCTCCGTTGTGATTATTCTACAACATCACGGTGGACCCTAACCAGCTTGGCGAGGTCACGACTTAAGGCAAATTGAGCTGTTCCTACTTCAATAAGCAGAGTATCACCTACAGGTGAAACCTGGACAACATACACGGTTTCACCCGGAAGCATACCCATCGAAGACATCATACGAAGTAGTTCGACATTCTCATTGCTAATGCATTCAATAGCTGCTGATTCGCCTTGTTCGAGATCTGCCAAAGTCAATTCAGGTAATGGTTCCACGGTTCCATCCGTATCTGGAATGGGATTTCCGTGTGGACAGGTAACTGGTCCTTCGAGCTTTTCGAGAACTCTGTTACAAAGCTCAGGTGTAAGCAAATGTTCCCATTCACAGGCAACACTGTGAGCTTCCTCCCAACTAACTCCCAAAAGATCAACAAGAAGTCGTTCTGCAACTCGATGGCGACGCAACACGTCAAGCGCAAGCTTACGTCCCTTCGCGGTTAAGCGGACACCCTTGTTCTTTACATATTTCAAATAGGATTTCGCTGCTAACTTTTGTACCATCTGTGTCACACTTGCAGGTTTCACGTTCAAAACCTGAGCAAGTTCACCAGTCTTTGCATACCGATTATTATTTTGGAGCAGGCGAAAAATCGCTTCGAGATACTCCTCAATACTTGCGCTGGGTAAGTTGTATGTGGAGTTCTTTGAAGAGCTTTTGGCGTCTTCTTTTGTGACTTCTGGTTGGGTTTGAGTTTCAGGAGTCATAGATTCAAATTTAGGTGTGCCTAAATATAAGCCTTTGCATCGTTTAAGCTTCCCAACCGCCCCTCTAAACAAAACCCAAAACTTGGGCACACATGAGAAAATACAATACTAAGGGACCTACAGCCCCCCATCGCTCAGCAATACTCTCAACATCACGACGTTTTGCGGGTTTACCATTCAGATATAAGTGGGAGATGATTTGCCGAATCCCTAAGTCATCTGCCGGAAAAACCTCTAATCGACGTAAACCGGTGAGAACCGCTAATTCAGCAGTCCATCGACCAATACCCCGAATCGAGTCCAATCGATTAAGAATAGAAACCGTATCCAATTGAGCAAGTTCACCCAATTTCAACGAACCAGAGGAAATCGATTCAAATAACCCAAGCAAAAAGGGAACCTTGTAACCAAGTTTACAGGATCTTAGGTCAGCTTCAGATAATGCTCCTAGCGTTTCAAGAGTGGGAAACCCGTATAATTGCTGCTTATCGATACGGCACTTTGAACCATATTGTAAAACAAACCTGCGCGTGACCTGATTTGCTGATCGAAAACTGACCTGTTGCTGCAAAATTGCTTTCACAATAGCTTCAAAGAAACTTGGTTGACTAAATGGTCTTAGCCCTTTCAATGGTTTTTCCAGATGGGCAATTACAGGATCTTCTTTAATTGCTGTTAACACTGGTTGTGTATCAACATCCCACCCTAAAAGCCATCCAACTGCATCTGTAATCGCCCGATGATGACTTCCAAATTGAGGAGGCCATTGCACTTGAAGGCTTGGACGAGTTCCCTTTCGCACTTGAATAACACGAACTGGAATCAGCGTATTATTGATGGAAAGGCACCGAGCAAATTCTCCGGGTTGCTTATAATCAGGAACGGGTTGTACATCAGAAAATACCCAGCTGTCAACTGTGACATCTAAATCAAAGGGCTGTTGAAGCTCAACCTGGATGCCGTGTATCTCTGACATTCGTATACCAGTGACATCGAATACCTGAGGACATATTTTATCTTATGCCTCTGAAATGCTAATTAGCGCTTAGAGTTCAAAGCCGGTTGTTACAATATGTGTTACAACCGTCCACAACACTCTTAACCAGCCGCACTACATAAAATAGCAAAGAATCTTGGTTGTGAATCCAAAATGGCAATGCTTGACGTTCAACGCATCCTCAACTGTCAAAACGTGGAAGCAAAGGATGTAATGCAATGTTTTCTTGGGCTCCGTTCCCTTGAAATCGATGTATATTTCTACCTCCTCAAAGGCCAATCCACAGTGAAAGAAGTTGCCGAAGCCCTAGGACGAAACCGGAGTTCCGTTCAACGGGCCATTCAGAATCTTGTTCAACGAAATTTCGCCCATCGTCGTACACGCACCTTACGGAAAGGTGGCTATCTCTATGTGTATGAAGCAGTCAGCATTGCCACAATGAAGAAACTCATCAAAGA
This sequence comes from archaeon, assembly GCA_016550425.1. The sequence continues at coordinate 39,251 of JABXGS010000206.1, read as the reverse complement.
GACACTGGATATGTTTTATCAACAAATCGAAGACTTCTTGGATCACTATTGGGCTAAATCAACTTAAACGGATGTTCTCAGTAGTGGCACTACCGATACGTTTATATTTCGAGCCATAGACCCATTCTCAGAACTGCACAGGAAGGATAAATACCTCATTGCAGTATACAGGACGGTGAACTAATATGGCATCAATTGGCTGTCCCTTCTGCACAAAGACCGGAATCGCCATGATTATTACGGGCCTCACCCTGGTCTTGATTAGCACTGTGATAGCACTTCCCTGGCTAGCGATCATCGGACTAGCCTTCTTACTTGCCGCATACATCGTCCCAGGACTCATGAGCGGACAAGGTTGCCACCAAGAAGGTTGCAGCAACCCCGCACATAACCACGGAGAGGAAGAATCACAATGAGTGATAAACCCGATCCCGAACTAGCACGATTACGTGAACAAAAACTTAAGGAGTTACAACAAAAAATGGCAATCCAAACAGAACCCAAAAAAACACCCCAAGGCAAAGTCCTTCACCTTTCCACCGCCGATTTTGATCAAACCATTAGCGAAGGCGTCACACTTGTCGACTTTTTCGCTGAGTGGTGTGGACCATGTAAAATGATGGCCCCTGTTGTGCATAAATTGGCACAAGAATATGCCGGGCGTGCCCAGGTGGCAAAATTAGATGTTGATTATAATACAGAAATCGCGATGCGGTACCGCGTGCAAGGCGTACCCACCTTTGCAATCTTCAAGGATGGCGTAATGGTCCATCGTATTGTTGGTGGTGTTGGTTATCAACCGTTGAAGACCGCATTAGACACGTTTCTGTAGCGATAACGAAATATCCAATTGAGAGACAGCTGCACGCAATGTTCAACCGTTTCATACTCAAGCATCTCCGAAAATTTTTTATTGTAATTTCGGAATTTCGTGAGTTGCTGGACCACCCGAACAGTGTCCGGAGTTGTTGAAATATGTTCTGGACAGGATTTGGGAATTAGGTATGAATAGATATCTCCCATTATGAGAGATTAACCCCTGCTTTGAAACAACCAACCAGGAGGATTCGGTCAATGACTGACAAATCAGCAAAATCAAGTAAACCATCAAAAGAAATGACCAGTGAGAAGCTAGTTGATGGTCCAGACCCTGCAAAGAAACATCCCAAAAAAACCACTAAGCCAAAGTTGACTAAAAAAGAACTAAAGATGGCTTTAGAAGAAGCAAAGGCGCAAGCGGAAAAATACAAGAGTCAACTTGCGTACTTACAAGCAGAACATGAGAATTATGCGAAGTCAATGCAAAGACGGGAAGCAAATGTTCGTCTTCAAGCGAATCGTGATTTGATATTAAGCTTGTTACCTATCTTGGATGACTTAGAACGTGCCCAGCTAATGGTGCCTCAAATTGAAGTAAATGAGCCTTTCATCAACGGTTATACAATGCTAGTGGAAAATTTGAAATCCGCGTTGGAGCATGCAGGTGTGAAATTAATTGAATGCGAGGGACAGGTCTTTAATCCCTTGCGACATGAAGCGGTGGTACGCGAAGAATCTGATTCAATAGCCCCCAATACTGTCATTGAAGAGCTACGCAAAGGTTATCTTCTTAAGGGAGCGTTATTGCGTCCCTCAATGGTAAAGATTACTGTTGCACCCGCTTCATCGTCCAAAGCAGAGGCGAATAAAGATGAAACGAAAACCTCTGCAAAGAACGTATCAAGTACCGATTAATATCTTAAGATTCAGAAAAGCGAGATGAATGAAATGGCAAAAATTATTGGAATCGACTTGGGAACGAGTAACTCAGCTGCGGCTGTAATGCGTGGAGATCGTCCGATCATCATTCCAAGTGCTGAAGGACCCACTGTTTCAGGAAAAGCCTTCCCATCGTATGTTGCCATCACAGAAGATGATACACGATTGGTTGGCGAACCAGCTCGACGGCAGGCTGTAGCAAATCCTGAGGGGACAGTGACAGCCGTAAAACGGAAAATGGGAACTCGAAAAAAGATCAAAATTCGAGATAAAACCTTCACACCAGAAGAGGTATCCTCTTTCATTTTGCGAAAGATTAAGACTGACGCGGAAGCGTTCCTTGGAGAACCGGTGAAACAAGCAGTGATTACGGTTCCTGCATATTTCAATGACAACCAACGACAAGCCACTAAAGACGCAGGAGAACTCGCAGGACTTGAAGTCGTACGACTCATCAATGAACCGACTGCAGCATCGTTAGCCTATGGGATCGACAAACTCGACAAGGATTTACGAATTCTTGTATTCGATTTCGGGGGTGGGACTTTAGATGTCACCATCATGGAATTTGGTCCTGATCCTGATACTGGAAGTGGACTCTTCCAAGTGGTCTCTACTGCTGGTGACACCCAACTGGGTGGAACGGACATGGACCTTGTGATTGCTGAATGGTTAGCTGATGAATTCAAAGCCGAACATGGGATGGACCTTCACGGCGATCCCACTGCTTGGCGTCGTCTCCTCGAAGCCTCAGAGAAAGCGAAGATTGAATTGTCAAATGTCATTGAAACCGAAATTAACTTGCCCTATCTTACCGCCGATAAAACTGGACCCAAGCACCTTCAAAGAAAACTCACTCGGGCGAAATTGGAAGATCTTATTCGAGATATTGTGAATCGGTGTGATGGTCCCATGCGTCAGGCCATAAGTGATGCTAAACTTCGTCCCAATGATGTAGACAAGATCATTCTGATTGGTGGACCTACACGAATGCCTATTGTTCGACAATATGTGGAGAAATTCATTGGTAAGAAAGCAGAACGAGGCGTCGACCCCATGGAAGCCGTAGCCCTTGGTGCAGCCATCCAAGGTGGAGTAATCACTGGCGACGTCAAAGATCTCCTTCTCTTGGACGTTACCCCGCTCTCATTGGGAGTAGAGACGAAAGGAGATATCATGACCCCTATTATCGAGCGAAACACAACAATTCCAGTGGAACGTAGTCAGATCTTCAGCACAGCAGCAGATATGCAAACTGTAGTTACAATACATGTATTACAAGGCGAGCGCTCCCGAGCTAGTCAGAATATCTCATTAGGTCAATTCAATTTGACTGGAATTCCACCAGCGCCAATGGGTATACCACAAATAGAGGTCACCTTTGATATTGACGTCAACGGGATTCTTCATGTTAAAGCCAAAGACCTTGGAACCAGCAACGAACAAAAAATCACTATCTCCGCCTCAACGAAATTAACCGAGAACCAGAAGGACCGCATGGTAGCAGATGCAGAGAAGTACGAAGAAGAAGACAAACGCTACCGTGAAGAAGTTGAAGCACTGAACAAAGCAGAAGCATTGGTCTATTCGGCTCGGAAGACGATTAAAGAGCTTGGAGATAAAATCAGCAATGACGACAAACAAAAAATCGAAGACGCCGCGAACCGGTTAGAAAACGCAATTAAGGACAAGGATCTAGCCACTGCAAAGCAAGAGGAGGAAACCCTTACAGACATCCTGCAAGGAGTGGGCACCGCCGTATACCAGCAAGTTGCTGAGGAGCAAGCCCGAGCGCAAGCGCAAGAAGGCGTTGCTGATGAATCAACCTCTGAGCCAAAGAAGAAAAAGAAGAAAGGCAAAGAAAAAGTCGTCGATGCAGATTATGAAGTCGTTGATGATGAAGAAAAAAAGTAGACTGCTGTTAGTAAATTATCCTTGACTTTCATCCAACCAGCTCAGCAGAAGAAATAAAAGCCCAGTTCAGATTCGGTTAGGCATTCATGGTGAGCTAGCGTGAGTTCTGGTAGCAACCAAAAACGAGACTACTACGAAGTCCTTAGTGTAGATAAGAAGGCTACCAAAGATGAGATACGACGCGCTTACCGGAAACTTGCATTAAAATATCACCCAGACCGAAACAAGGAGCCGGATGCAGCAGAGAAGTTTAAGGAAATATCAGAAGCGTACGCTATTCTCTCTGATGACAACAAACGAATGCAGTATGACCAGTTTGGCCATGCTGGCATCAGTGGACGTTATAGCGCTGAGGATATTTTTGGCGGCATCAATTTCGAGGATATTCTACGCAGTTTTGGACTTGGTGGTGGCTTTGGAGGCTTTGGAAGCATCTTCGATTTCTTTACAGGTCGAGGTGGAAGACAGGCTTCACGAACTGATCAGCCCATCGACCTTCGTTATGACATGAAGATTTCACTCAAAGAAGCGGCTACAGGAATCGAAAGAGAAATCACCCTCAAACGCGACGAACAATGCCCCAAATGTGGCGGAACTGGAGCAGAACCCGGAACTCCCATGAAGACCTGTTCACGCTGTGGTGGACGTGGAGAACTAAGACAAGTCCAACAGACCATGTTTGGCCAAGTAATCCGCGTAGCAACCTGTCCTGAATGTGGTGGGCGTGGACAAACTATTGAGACACCGTGCTCTGAATGTAACGGAAAGCACACTGTCCGAGAGAAACGAAGCATCCGAGTTCAAATCCCCCCTGGAGTCGAATCGGGTTCCATGCTTAGACTAAAAGGTCAAGGAGCCTCACAACGTGGTGGACTACCAGGTGACCTTTATGTCGTTGTTCATATCGAACCTGATAAAGTCTTCGAACGGATGGGTGATGATATTCTGTTAGAATTACCGATATCCATAACCCAAGCTACCCTAGGAACGGAAATAGAAGTTCCGACACTGCTCTCTAAAGCTAAACTGAAAATCCCAGCTGGCACGCAACCGGATACGATTCTTCGGCTTAGAGGACAAGGAATGCCACGAGCGCGTTGGCGTGGGAATGGAGATCTACTCGTTCGAATTAAAGTCGAAATTCCTAAGAAGCTCAAACGGCAACAACGAGAATTGTTGAAACAACTTGCCGATGAACTGGATAAGAAGTGATTTCTTAATCCGCTTTAGCTACGACTTGAATATCACTAAACTGAATTGAAGGAGCGATGAAGGAACCGCCTGCACCAACAAGGTAGCTACGAACATCACTCCCCACAACCGCTACATTCCTGATAAGGTCGAATGCGTTGCCTGCTAACATTAAACCGTGAACAGCTCCTATGAGTTCACCATCTATGATTCGAAAGGCTGGATTTCCAACGACACTATAGTCCCCTGTTTCTTGGTTCGAGGAATGAGCCCCCTGTAACCCTTTGATGAGATAACCGGATTCTATCTCACTCAACATATCCTCAAGTGAATGCTTTCCTCCAGGAACCACCATATTGGTTGGAGCCGTTTCAACCACACCGGTACGAAGATTGCGTTGAGCATTTCCTGTGCTAGTTAATCCGTGTCGATTTGCCCAGTAATTGTTCCACAAGAAGGAACGTAACTTGCCTTTTTCTATGATGGATGTCTTTTGTTGAGGAACACCTTCGCCATCAAAGAGCCCCGTAGCATATCCACCATTGAATCGGCCATCATCGGTGAATGTAAGAGCTTCTGAAGCAATATTATCATCTATCTTATCCGCAAGTTTTGATTTTTCACGAACTACATTTTCACCTTTAAGGGCTGGCATGAACGCGTATGCAAGCAAAGAACCCAAAGCATTTGCTTCAAATAAAACAGTACCTGGACCTGTTTCTCCTTTTGCATGTTTTTTCGCAAGGAGTACGTCGTGGACTGTTGTATTGACAACATAATCCAAGTCTAACTGGAAATTACGCTTAACATCAACAGACGATACTGAAGGAGTCATCCCATTATCTGTTGGAGCCACTAAGACTGAATATGCATAAGTACCAGTTCCACGATCTGTGACAGATATTCCATTCGAGTTAGCATATGCAGTCCACCCAAAGAAGCTACCGGATCCTGCCTCACCTATAATTATTGAAGAATCTTTTTTCATGGTGTCCTTAGTAATTTTCATAGCCAAGTCAACGAATACACTTGGTTCCTTTTCAGGAATCGAATCATCCCAGGTTCCTGTTAATTTCGCATACTTGGTTTTCGGAGCAAAATCTTTCCATGTTTCATCAGGTGTACTTGCTTTTGCAGCCGCAATAGCTCGTTTGACGGACTCCTCAATAGCGTCGTGGTTTAGTCGATTTGTATAAGCTGAACCTAAACGCTTCTCCGTCACGACACGAATAGAGACGCCAGCTTCTTGGGACTTTATTGCTTTGTTGATTTGTCCAAGAGCAACTTCACAGCTAATCTCATAATTATCTTGAAGAAAGATCTCTATCTGATCGACTTTCTTAGATCCGAATGCTACTGCTTTTTCTGCGAGTGTTAGAAGTGTTTGTTGTTTGTCTTTCATTTTTTTAGCCTCCGTTTCAAGCTTTTCCTCCAAAAGTTATTGGTCCGCTACCAAATCGAATGAGAGGACCTCCGTCACTGACGAGTGCTTCTTGCCCTTTTCCACACCGTCCAGCCCCATAGCCGAATGTGTCTTTGCCTACCCCTTCTATCTTAAGAAGCGCTTCAGTGGCAATGCCTGAAATAGACATATTAGTCACCGAGTTACCAAGTTTCCCGTCTACTATTTCAAAAGCTTCCTGGATGCCTACTTGGAAGCTTGCATTCATTTGGGCTTGACCTCCTGCAACACTGAGACAGTAGTACCCAAAATCAATGCCTTCAAAGAGTTCGTCATCAGACATGTCTCCACGCTCAAAGAAAGTGTTTCGCATTCGAATTATTGGGACGAATCGATAGTCTTCAGCTCGCGAATTCCCGGAGGTGGGCAAATTTGTCTTTTTAGCATATTCTCGATCAGTTAATAATGCAGTAAGCACTCCATCTTTGATCAGATGGACACGGCTTGTCGGAACTCCTTCATCGTCATATTTGACGGTGCCAAGGCCTTCCGCAATTGTTCCATCATCGACCATATTCACACCCTTGGGGGCAACCTCTTGATTCATTTTGCCTGCAAAGGCAGATTGTAGTGTGAGATCTGCTTCCGCGAGATGGCCTAAAGCTTCATGAGCAAGTGTGCCGACTACTTTCGGACCGAGTACACATGGGAAGCTCCCTGGTTTAGGGGTAGCGCCTTTAAGTTGCTTTTTAACACGACCGACAATGCGTTCCGCTACGATTTCAGGGGTTTGGTTGTGTTCGTAGAATTCCCAACCATGTGCGGTGGTTCCTGTCTCATCTCGGGCACCAGTTATTTTGTTGTTTTCTTTGGCAGTCAGCCAAACCCAGAGATGGACATGTCCAAAGCCCATCTCGAGTTGAGTTCCCTCATTCGTTACAAGATATTTCGTGCCAAACCCATCACGTTGTCGAATGGTGATGGCTTTTACCCGAGATTCAAGTTTCTGTGTTTCTTCCCAAAGCTTTGTAGCATAGGCGATTTTTTCTTTTGGATCAACATCCGATGGATTCCGACTTACCTTAAGAGGAATCGTTTTTTGAACAGGTATGATTTCAGCAAGTTCAATTGGGTCTTTTCTAGCCTGCCCTGCGCTCTTAGCAAGTGAAAAGGCATCTTTCACAGATGTTTGTAGAGCTTTGAGAGAAAGGTCATTGGATGACACAAATCCCCATGTTCCATCAGCCAAAACCCGAATTGCCACACCCTCTTCTATACGTTGGCTGATGCTACGAACACGACCATCTTCAAATTGTGTGTTACTGCGGTTTAGGGATTCTCCTCGCAACTCCACATAAGTTGCACCGAGTTTTTCCCCGTAATCAGAAGCTTTCTGGAGCTTATCAATCAAACAAATCACTTCAAATATGTTAGAATACTGCAAGTTATAGAGCTCGATAAAATACATAACAGCTTATAAGCCAATTGGATTGCACAAATGTGGTGAGGAATAATCGTTGGACCAAAACCCAAAGTTCATTGCTGATGCGATGTTGGGGTCATTAGCCCGCTGGTTACGGTTCCTGGGATATGACACGTTCTACTGTGGAACTGAACCGGATGATGAAATCATATCTAGAATCGATGGGCGTATACTTCTCACCCGAGATAAGGAGCTAATCATTCGGGCGCGAAAACGAGGATACCAGGTTGTTAATCCCGGTAGTGGCTCGATTGGATCAATGCTTCATCGGCTTAAACAACAACTTGATATTCGGTTCATTGCTAATCCTGCCCAGAGCCGATGTGCGCAATGTAATTCCCCTCTTTTGGAGTGCACTCGGGAACAGGTTAAAGGCTTGGTTCCTAACGGCTCATTAAGAAGACATGATAAGTTTTGGCGGTGTTCCAATCCACGTTGCCAACAGGTGTATTGGCTAGGGCGGCATTGGATTCGAATACAAAAAACATTAGACAAACTTGAGTCTCAGGATTTTAAAAAATGATTTGAATCATTTGGGATAGAATTGCGGGAGAAGAAAACGGGGAAGTGCACAAATTACTGCATCACGGAGCATTTGAGTTCGTGTCAATCGATTTTGGGTGAGTGCTCCAATTACTCCTTCATTCTGGAAGAGATCCTTGCGCCCAAGCAATTGGTCAACGATTTTTTTGCTTTTGTCGCTAGTGGGGTCCAATTTTTCTACTAATTGTTGAGACACCTCCAGTGCAACTGAACGGGCCACATGAATTTCCTCCTGTTTCATAACTGCGGCAATAGCTTGGATATAGGTAGCGTTATTTAGTTTGCATAGGCCCCCCTCAATACCCACGCTGAAATCAGCAGAAGGTTCTATTTTTTGGGCTTTTTGAACTCGGTTAATAGCACCTTGAAGGGTTTCAGCTTGATTCATTGGGAATGCTTGCACACCTGAGATTACTTGGGCTTGGATAATTGTCACATCATTGAAATACTGGCTGAACGCTTGAAAGACTGCGTCACGTTTAACTGGGTTTTGGGATCCAACAACAACGCGCATAATGGCTTCGTATTCACCACTCAGCTATAAATGGTGAGGGGAAGAGCCATACTCATTTCGGATGAATATCACCGAGAGGCATAAGGTTCCGTTTGAAGGCTTCGTTGAGTATTGATGCGAATCCGTAATAGATAGCAATAAACCCGCAGGCAACTCCTTCCCATCCAGCGATAAGATTTAGCAGCGTATTTGCGGTTCCAGTATTATGCCATGTGTCCCATGCAAACCAGTGCCCGAACGCAAGAAGCCAAAAGAAGATGGCTAAGAGGAAGAAGAAAATCTGAAGGACCCGATTTGTTTTCATCGAACTTAAGAAGAGCCAGAAGCTGAACACGCCCCATAGAAAGAAGTAGGGCACCTGTACGAGCATCGCGATTGCGGGTTCAGTTATAGTTGGTGCAAGCCCAAGAAATGGCAGAAAATAGATTAGAACGTAAGTAAACCAGAAAGTGGACCCGAGAATGAAAGTTGTTGCGCTGAACGAATTCCCCAGTTTTAGTGACCACAGCCCTGCAACAAACGGAACAATGCCACCAGCAATTAATGCCGAGGCAAAAACCACACTCAACCCATCTGCTGTGAAAATTTCTCCAAAGTAGAGAGCAAGAAGGATTAAAGCAAACCCAAAACCGATTGCGCCAAACGTTGATGGATTAGCCATTTGTTCGTTACTCATTCATAATCACCTTTAACTCAGTGGTTTCCTGAAGACTAATTTGGCGTGTTCTATGTTACATTATATAAGACTTTACTGCGTCTTGAAAAGAAGCAATGAAATTACCAGATATAAGGTTATGAAACCTAAAAATGTAACAAGAACAACAAACGAATAGGAGTATTAGTAGAATCACAAATTGCATCATCTAAGTACTAGGTGTTTCATATGAAGCGTGAACTGAAAGCTGGAACCGTTTTAGTCCCTTGCCCTGCAGTAATTGTATCTGTGGGTGATGAGAAGGAAACAAATTTGATCACACTTTCCTGGGTGGCAAACCTCTGTTCTAACCCTCCACGAATGGGAATTGGAGTGGTTACAAAGCGTCACAGTTATGGCCTGCTCAAACGTATCGGCGATTTCGTCATTAATGTGCCATCCAAGAGTCAAATCAAAGAAACTGTGATATGCGGGTCAAAATCAGGCCGTGACATCGATAAGTTCGAAGTAACGGGATTTACTCCCAAGCCCTCCACAAAGATCACTTCTCCAATGATAAGCGAGTGCCCATTAAACATTGAATGTCGGACATGGAAAATTATCGAGGTGGGATCGCATCATCTCTTTATAGGGGATGTTGTTGCAGCTCATATTGACGAGGAAATGCTTGATGATGAGGGAAAACCAGACTTGGCAAAAATGGAAATCTTTACATACAATCCCCTCGTAGGTCAATATTGGGCTGTCAACGAATTTCTCCGTAACCGATGATTGACAATATTGAACAAGTCAGAGTTAAGCCAGACTCAGTTTGTTTATGCCGAAAAGGTCAATCTTTTAATTAGCGTATTAATTATACGCCAATAGGATACTGGTCAGTATCATTTGGAGGAAGGGTATTGCCGAAATTGAGTACCATCCAAAACATGGCCATTCTTGGCGGACTAGGAGCAGCTCTGAGTCCATTCCTTACCCTTAGTGGCGCATTATTCTGGATGACCCCCTGGTTCTATTCCTTCTACTATTATTCTAGTTTCGGTATGGTATTGTTTCTCCTCATATTCTTAATGGGAATTTTAGCCTGTGTAGTATCGGTTCGCGCAGCAGGATATGTTAATAAAATGCCCCAACGCGCAGCGCCTGATTTGAAATCAATGGGGATACTTCTAGTCATCGTTGGCGTTATCGCTGTATTCAATTTTCTGGTTATTTTTTCAGGAATCCTCATTTTAGTGGCAGGAACTGAATGCGATGCTGCTTGGAAACGGATTCAACGGGCTCGATCCCAAACCGGATGGCCGTATCAGACAGTGGCTACCGCAGCAGGAAACCCTTGGACTCGACGTATCTCATGTCGATTCTGTGGAGCCCCCCTCACAATTTTGAGAGCATCAGCCAAAGCGCATCTGGTTCATCTCGAAACCAAATGCCCCCTCGATGAGACCTATGACACTATTGCACTTCCTCTCTCACGTTTGGACTCGTGGGCACCGGTGGTCGCTGACCGCCTCCATCGATGTGAAAAATGTGGAGACCGCACTGCAGCCCTAATTGTGGTTGGGCATACAGGAATATTTACACGATTACAAGCTTATTGTCCGAACGGGCATACTAATCCAATGTATCGAAGGATATGGACGCCCCTTTACCCCCATGTAGCCCAAACACCAAGGGTCGATGTGGGATTTCACGGTCGACCTGCCCCAGCACAATTTCAGCCAACGTTCCAACAAATACCTCCAACTCCAGTGACACAACCCTTATCCATATCTTCTAGCAAAGTAAGAGTCACATCCGACCGACTATCGGGATTTTGTTCCCAGTGTGGAGTAAAAGTCGGTGCATCTGACATTTATTGCTTCAGATGTGGACATCAATTATGACAGTAAGTGAGACACATGGTTCAAGCAGCAATCGAAGCTAACCTCACCTGTTCTTGTGGCACCCCGTTCATCGTCATGACCCTTGATCCTGCCCCGAATGATAAAATCACTGCACTTCTCGTCTGCCCAAGACATAAGGTAGGTCACCATATTACCCTTGACCACTCCGGTCTAGATCTGTGGGTTGGAATCGTCGCCGACCATCTCTATCGATGTGCAGTATGTGGGAGGGAACTACCTCCATCCCCAACAGTGAGTTCTTCTGAAGTGGCAACAACTTTCACACTTAACTGTCCTGTCCACGGCACCCAAAACAACACTCGAACGGTTTGGAGTGTTCTACACCGAAGACTCCTTGCTGAGATTCAGCATCGGCGCACGCTTGCAGAACCTATTCAGGTGTCTCCAAAACAAGAAGAGCCTAAAACGCGACCAGCTGTAGAATCATCTGCTCCGAAGGCGATTTTTTGTCCCCAATGTGGTAAAAAAATCCGCCCCCAAGATTTCTTTTGTTATCACTGTGGAGCTGCCATTGACTAAGTTGAGGTCATCACGCCTTACAAATACACTGGCGATTGACGGATTATGAGGATTCGAAAAAGGCTTTTCCAAACGAATGGAAGAGGAGCTTTTTAATCATTGGAGCAGCAGGATTCCCACGTGCATAAATAAAATATACTAAGCTTCCAAGTATGGGAACAAGAAAACTGCTCACAAATGCTTTCCACGAGTTGAATCTTAGCCGGGGTCGCCACACATCTAAATTAAACTTCCATGCTCGAGTAAATACTTCCCATTGTAAATCTGTAAGGGCGTCGATTTCAGGTTGACTTCCCTGACTAAGTATGGAGGGTTGCAGCGGAACCCAAAGAAGAGGAGTAACGAATAATTTCATGCCTTTCATATCGTCGAGTAGTTCTAATGTGGCATTCACATCTTCTTCCTCTTCACCCGGTAATCCCACAAGCCATGTCGTAAGAGGAAACCACCGATTATCGTTTAGAATACCCATAGCCTGCTTTACAATTTCGGGCCACTCTTTGGGTTTGAAAGGCAACGCCTTCCCTGCCATGCGTTCTTTAAATAATCGGACACTTCCAGTTTCGATGCCTGCTTCTGCAGTAACATAGGGTTTACCTCCATGTTGGTAACGACCATGAGAAACTAAAAGTTCAGCTACTTCTTCTGTACACTTTGGATCAACCACCACTGGCGCCAAGGCGATATGAGCCGGTTGAACATATTTCAGGTCAGGAACACTGACAAGAGTTTCTATTAAATTGACAATTGCTTTACGATTGGGTATAAAATGTGATGATTTGAGACCATAAAGAAAGAGATCTTCGGTGGCTAAAATTGCCATTTCATTTCCAGCTTCGACATTGACCTGAACCTCATTTAGAATCTTATCGATTGGAATGGAAAAGCGTCGTCGTTGTGTCGGAGAACAAAATTGGCAGCCCCGACCACAACCTCTTGTAATTTCCACTGTACCATGGAGGGACCCCCCACGAATTTGTGGAGTTTCTTCAGCAGTTCTTAGAGTTCCACCTACTGTGGTTGGAGGAAGTGGTTGACCTTTGATGGCCTTCTGAAACAGTTCCACGACTTCTGGACCAACTTCACCTGTAACGACACAATCGATTCCTAATGTCTCTCGCGCTGCTGATCCAGCAACCTGCCATGCCCCTGCCCCTCCAGCAATCACTTTTATTTGTCCCCGGTCGTGGGCTTTAGCAATTGCTGTCTTTCGTATTAGATTACGGAATTCGATGCGGTTCCGTGGTACGGTCCCCAAAGCAAACATGCTTGAATAGGTTAAACTAACATAAGCGATTCCTAAGGGGTCCATACTTGATACACCGACAACACGGGTATCAGGTCCGATAAATTGATCCAAATTTTTTGGATGAACTACAGCAACTTCTGACTCATCAAAGCCATTATCGAGGAGTAACGCTTCAGCTTTACGTAAACCGTATGGTGCGATTCGGGCCTTCCCATTCGGAAGATCTGATTCTTTTGGCATGTAAAGGGGTTTGAGAAAGCTGGGAATGAGTAGAAAAGATCCTGCGAAGGCCCCGAATGGATCATCACCAAAATGACTCATTTCGATTTCAGAAGCAGTCAATACAATCTTTGTGCCGTTCTCCGTTTGACCCATTCAATGACCTCAGCTGATAGACGCTGACTGTGCTCTTACACCCAATAAAGCTTCTGCACCATAAACTTGGTTCTTGGAAATGAAAAATCGCTTGCACACCTGGGTGCTCAATGGGAAATTATGATTTCTCTAATTTAGCTCTGAGATTTTCAAGGGTTTGACGAGCATCAGAACGAATTTGTACATCAAGTTGTTTCCGAGTTTTTTCATCAAGTTTTCGACCTAAAAATACCTCAGGAATAGCATAAGTAATTTGATAGGTAACTCGTGTTCCACTTGCAGTGTGCTCAAAAAACCATTTAGCATCTTTAAACGGTTGTCCAGATAATGACTGCACACGGAGTGAACGCCCCAGTTGTAATTCTACAACTTCCAGTTCTTGAGTAAACCGAAAGTCATTGACACTAACGCCCATAGCAAAACGTGCACCCACACCCCACAAGGCTTCAGTTGTTGGATCATAACTTGTCACAGAGGCAATGAATTTGGATGCGTTGCGATGATTCACCGCGTATTTAAACACCTGCTCGAGTGGAGCTTTGATTTCAATACTTTCGCTAATTTCTGTCATTTTGTGTTTCCCTTGTTGTGTATCGTATCCTTCTAATTCTAAAATTTAGCGATGTAAATATTCCTCCCATTCCCAATCGGTGACCGTGCCATGAGTATACTCGTACCATTCCGCTTTGCGGATTTTTTGGTATAGGTCACAGAATTCTTGACCTAATAAATTGCGGAGAACCTTATTCTGTTGAAGAGCTTGAAGGGCGCCTTTTAGAGTGTCTGGGAGCTGTTGGATTTTTAGCTGCTGCAATTGCTTGGAAGCAAGATGGTACAAATCTTGAGTAACTGGTTCAGGAGCTTGCAGATTTCGTTCAATTCCATCCATTCCAGCGCCCATCAGCACAGAGAATAACAGGTAGGGATTGGCTAGTGGATCGGAAGAGCGAAACTCTACAGCAGCTTGTTCTACCTTTGTGAAAAGGGGAATGCGAATAAGGGCAGATCGATTAAGATAGCCCCACGAGATATAGACAGGGGCTTCAAATCCAGGAACAAGTCGCTTGAAGGAATTCACCGTGGGATTAGCTAAAGCGGTTATTGCAGGGGCATTATCTAATAAGCCCGCTACAAACTTGCAACCTGATTCGGTAAGGGTTCCATCGGGATTGCCAAGAAGGTTTTTCTTCCCCTGCCATAGTTGGAGATGACAATGAAGCCCACTTCCCGCTTGGCTGGGAAAGGGTTTGGGCATGAAACTGACTTCAACATCATAGAGGGCTGCACGTCTACGGAGAAGAAGTTTGAAGAGCATGAAATTATCAGCTGCTTGTCCAAGTTCGGTGAAGGCTAGCTCTATTTCCTGCTGACTTTGTCCATGCTCAGAATGCAACCATGCTGTTTCAATTCCAATTGCGCGTAAATCGAGAGCTGTTTCTAAAAGTAGATCCATACCCTTATTGTCTGGGAAGATATCTGCGTATCCTGCGGCATCTAGGGGAACTCCATCTTCGGTGAGGAAGTAGAACTCTGGTTCTAGTTTCACTCGTATCTGAAGCCCCTTTGAAGCGAGCATTTCTAGATTCCGCTTAAGGATGGTTCGTGGAGCAAGAGGATGAGGTATTAAATGCCCTTGCGAATCACGTTGAAAAACATCAGCGATGACAACTGCTCGACGTGGAATACTATTGGGTAGTTCTTGGAGTGTGGAAATATCTGGAACAAGTCGAAGATCTGAAGAAGTAATAGGTGCTAATCCTTTTACCGAGGAACCATCAACCCCACAACCAGAAACGAGACTTGGATTCTTTTTTAACGTAGCAACGGAATCAACCGGGCTAATAGGCACCGTCATTCCCTTTGATACACCATCAATATCAACAGTGAGTAATTCAACAAAATGGAGTTTACCTCGATTTTCTCTAGGAATCGTTTCTTCAGACATGTTTGTTACCTCTAATTGAAGCCAAGGAAGATAAAACAGGGATGTGACCTTTTAAAGCTTAATATGATATTAGCTGACCACCAATCATCTTAGATTTGGATAAGTTTATTGGGACAAACTCCACTTTGAGCATAAGAGGGTCAATTGCATGAAAGGGGCGCGAACAGGATTTCTTCTTCTAATTCTTCTGTGCAGCCTTACATCATCTTTGATTCTTCATGCCCCCTCCAAGCTAATTTTCACCACACCAATAGCGGTGGCTTCTAACACCCAATCTACTGAAGTTAATTTTCTCGCATCTCCATTAGTAAACTTCGCACCGATGACAAATGGCAATTCACCTCGAAATTGGACAGTACTTGTCTATATGGCTGCAGATAATAATGAAGAAATTGCAGCGGTCCAGAATCTCAACGAAATGGAAATTGTGGGTTCAACGCACCAAGTTAACATCCTTGTCTATGTGGATTTCCTAACAAATTACACTGGCTATGGCCCTGGCGCTTTAACTCTAAACATAACGAAAGACGACCCACCAACCAATAGTACGATCTCTTCAATGCCAGTTAATACCCCTCTTCCTCTCGAGCCGAATATGGGAGATCCTGCGACTTTGCTCGCCTTTATTCAATTCGCCCAAAATTATTCCCAAGCAGACCATTATATGCTGATTCTTTGGGGTAAAGGAACAGGCTATACAGGCGTATGTGACGACCAAACGAGTGGTGGCGACCGACTACGTCCGCAAGAAATAGCGTGGGTGCTAGAAAACGATACGATTGAGCCAATCGACATTACTGCCTTTGATGCATCGCTCATGGGACAGCTTGAACTCGCCTTTGAAATTCAGAACGGAACAGACTACATAATCTACTCCGAAGAAAACGTGCCCATGCAACACTTTCCGTATCATATTATCTTAAACAGCCTTACTATTCACGAAGATTCATCCCCCATTCTGCTAGCCAAAGAAGTCGTTGATAGATATATCGAAGCCTATTCAGCTGGGGGTACCTACTATCTAGATTTCACCCGACCGCCGACCGCCCTAAGTCTTTCCGTTATCAATACATCTCAGATAGCGGATGTGTTTCTCTGGTTCAATCAGACCATCAATTGGTTTAACACCAGTTACAATACCTATCACTACTATTCGCAAATCAGTACCGCAAGAGGTTTGACCCAGCAATTTAGCATCCCTCATTACATCGATTTGCTAGGATTTACCCAACAATTGTTTCAGCAGATACCAAACCCATCTTTCAGAAATTATGCAGGTAACCTAAGTGAGAGCATACAAGAAGCAGTATCTTACCAACGTCATTTATCCGGCATCCCAGGGGCTAGTGGATTCGGCATCAATTTTGATTATTATCTGCCAATACCGCTCTCACTTCTTACGATGACTGCATATACCTCCTTTCTTTCAACGTTTCTGACTATTGGCGAAACTAATTCCACTTCATATACAACTTTCTCGCTTAGCAGTATCACCGGCTATCTTGACGGAGAAGCCGACTCGGTATACTATCGATTTACCCCCGAAATTGCTGCAGAACATACCATCACTCTCACTAGTTTCCAAACAGTCGATGAAGACTTTGACCTGTATCTCTATGATGAAAATCTAAACTTGTTAGCTAGATCCATCGAATTGAGCTCTCATGAAGCTGTACAATGGGCGTTGGTTCCAGGAGAAATTTATTATCTCCAGATTTATTCAAATCCTCGACAGGACATTACCTATGGACTCGGTTCATTTGAAATCGTGATTAGCCCTGGACCACCAGTGAATCCCGTCGCGATGGTTGTTCAAATCGGGATTATTGTTACAATTGGCTGTGTCATTCTTCTTATTGGTTATATCATTTGGCGAAAACGAGAATCTATCCGACGACAAATCCAACGATACCGAATTCGGCGTATGGCAAGGCGGCTCAGAGAAGAAGCAACAGCTGATGAGGAGAGTGCGTCTCCTGCAGTCGCGACTTGTGAAAAATGTGGTGAACAGTTACCTGAGGATGCTAGATACTGTCCGATATGTGGCGAAACTTTTACAGGCCCTGCTGACGAACCCAAGGTCTAATTCTTGATCAGGGCTTCGAGTTGATTGATGAAGGCTTCAGCTTGTTTCATGCCAAGAATCCAGAATTCCTCTTTTGAAATGTCAAAACCAAGTTCAGATGCTAGCACCCTTGGTGAGCTTGTGCTCCCGGCTGAGAGCAATCGTTTGAGTTTGGGAGCGAAATCTTTGCCTTGTTCTTTATAGAGTCGATATAGAGCAAATACAAAGAGACTGGCAAAGACGTATGGGTAGTTGTAGAGTCGGAAGCGCGGAATATAGTAGTGGCCTTTGAAGGTCCACTCCCATTTACTTTCCGGAAGCCATTCAACTGCGTCACCGAACATTCGGTCACGTCCTTTCACCCAATATTTGGAGATGGTTTCACCATCCAAATACTCCCCGCGTTCATAGGCTGCATACATATCCATTTCGAAGAAGTAACGAGCCGAAACCTGGAATACGGATTGTCCAAATTCATCTAACACTCTAACCAGTACTTCGATTTTTTCGTCTTCAGTTTTTGCTTCTTTGATTAGCTTATCCGTGAGTAAGAGTTCACCAAAGATACTGCCCACTTCTGCAATGCACATCCCGATATCCGTGTTTATGGGTTTTTGCTTTGCAGTCATTAGATAGTCATGGACTGCATGACCATTTTCGTGAACTAATGTGAAAACTTCACTAAGCTTTCCATTGTAACTCATCAAAATGAAAGCGGATTTACCAGCCAGCCATGAAGCACAAAATGCTCCCTGACGTTTACCCTCTCGAATTTCGGCATCTATCCGGCGCTTATCAAACATTTCCTGTACATTTCGAGCTAAATCTGCATCAAATTCCTTGTATGTATCTATTGTCATCTGGCGAGCTTCTTTCCAGGTAAAGGTTCGTTCAGGCATATTGGGTAATGGGGCTACCACATCCCATTCTCCTAATTTTGCTAAATCCATAAGTTTCGCTTTAAATTTCAGATATCGCTGAAAGAGTGAAGAGTGGCTATCCACCGTTTTCATTAACGCATCGATGGTTTCTGCGTCCACATCATTATCAATGAGGCTTTGGGTGCGTGGGGTTGGCCATTTCCGTTTTTTGCTCATTTCAACATGGTCACCAATTAGAGCCCGAACACCACTAGCCCAAATAATCTCATCATTGCCAAGACCGGTCCAGACTATGCTTTTTGCTGCTTTACGAATATCACGGTCTGGATCATGAAAGAGTGCATGAATTTGGGTAAATGGCATTTCTTTTTTCTCGCCTTCAATTTCGATTTCGAACATCCGTGTTGACAACCAGTCTCCCCGTAATTGATACCACTGGTTTATCCCAAACTGATCTTTTTGAATAATGAGTTGTTCTTCTTCTTCACTCAGAATATGTGGGGCTCTCCGAATCGCCATTTCTAAAGCGTGCTTATATTCAGCAAGTTCTGGATTGTCAATCAATTCTGGCTGGGTTTCAACTAATTTAGCTAGCTCGATTTCAGTGAAGGCAAGGAGCTGACCAATTTTTGAACTCATCCGCCTACCCAGATCGGCGGCTTTTTTGGCATCAGCATCCAATGAGTTCGCATTATAACTAAGATTAGCATATTTGAAAGCGCCTTCGCGTTTCAAATATTGATCTTGCATTTTTTCAAGAAAAGTTTTCAATTCCTTAGGAGAAAGCGTACCGATTTTTCCTTTGTATTCCTTGGCGAGTTTTTCTGCAGCATTAAAGGCTTGTTTCATCTGTTTTTTTAAAGCATCAAATTTCGTTGAAGGAACCAAAGGAGTGAGATCCCATACCTCAGCATTAATCATCATGATAATTCGCCCATCCATGGAGTGAGGTTTCAGGTTAAAAGTCAAATGGATAGATTATCTTCAGGTAAATACCCCCGCTTCATGAACGGAGTTCTGATAATTTAGGTGTTGAGTTGGTAGCACACACTACTAAACTGATTGAAAATATCACGAAAAGCTTTGTAAAGCCGATCATACGTGGCTACCCGCTCGGCATCGGGTTCCACTGTTTGGTCAAAGGTAAAGAGTCGTTCTAAAGCATCAAAGGATTTGAATTCACCCAATGCAACCGCAGCTACTAATGCAACACCAACTGTGCCTGCGTCTTGGAGAGTAGTCACTCGTTTCAAAGACACGTTAAGGACATCTGCGAAAATCTGCATCCATAGATCACTTTTAGATCCGCCCCCACAAATGTTCAGACTGCTAATAAAATGACCCATCCCCTCAAGCACCTCTTTGACCCAACGGGTATTATAGGCTACTCCTTCAAGCACCGCCCTCGCCATATGTGCGCGAGTGTGGTCAAAGCTCAGGTTAAGGAACGCACTGCGTACAAAGGGATTGATGAAAGGACATCGTTCACCAATAGGCCACGGCAAATACAAGAGATTCCGACTTCCCGGTGGAACCTGTTTTGCTTTCTCGGTAACCAAGTCGTAGACATCGATTTTAGAAGCTGAGGCTTCTTCAAGTTCAGCAGTACACACATTGTCCACTAACCATGCTAAACACGCCCCCGCACTTTCCATATGTCCAGTAAGCAATAGCCGTCCTGGCATTGCACTTTCCACTGTGCCAGCACCCGCCAAATCAAATTGTGGCTCATCTTGATGTTGTGCAATCCACCCTGAAGAACCCACATACAAGTGTGGCTTTTTCGGTTTGATAGCCCCCGACCCGATTGGAACAGCAACCATATCACCACAACCAACAATAACTTGAGTTTCAGTTGTTAGCCCTAATTTCTTTGCTACGTCAGGGGATAGAGCCCCCAAGTTGTCTGTGGTCTTTTTAATTTCTGCAAAATGGTCTAGTGAGAGCCCTAAGCCTTCTTCGATGATTTCTGGTTCTGCCTTGTGTTTATCAATACGGAAGTAATTCCAAAGACAGGCATGACTCCAATCGGTATAGAAGTCACCTACACCACATTGATACAGAATCCAATCCTTAACATCCACAAACTTGACAGCTTTTTTGAAAACCTTAGGCTCTTCATGCTTCACCCACAATATCTTTGGTAGCGGGTCCTTTGCCGATACAACGGGAATGATATTCTTCTCTAACATATCCGGAATTGAAAACTGATTCATCAATGGAGTTACATAGTCAACAGAACGGACATCAAGCCATAGGATAGTTTTGCGAAGCGGACGACCTTTTGCATCCACTGGAATGACAGAAGCCATCATCGCATCGACAATAAATGCTGTAATCTCTCGGGGGTCGATGTTTGTTTGTTCGATAATTGTTCGCGTTGTTGTGGTAATGGCATCCCAATACACCTGAGGATCCTGTTCAGCCCATCGTTCCTGAGGATATTCAACCTGATAAGCTTGTGCAGCAGTACCTTGCACACATCCTTTCATGTCAATGATGCTGGACTTGGTTGCACTGGTTCCTAAATCACATGCAAGAATGTATTTCTCTGACAATACTAACCCTCAATCCTACTAAAGGCGGGCATACGAAAAAAGCTTATACCCAACACTCATTTGTGCTTCATAGCCTTCTCAATCGTCGCTACACAGGCTTCATTTTGTTCTTGGGTTCCTACAGTTATTCGGATAAATTGACCAACTAACCCTGCCTTACCAGTATAATCTCGAACGATAATCCCATTTTGCAGCAATTGCTGAGCAATGATATTGGAATCCACATTAGATGTTGTATACTGTGTGAGTACAAAATTAGTTTTAGATGGAAAGGCTTTGACACCTGAAATCTTATTGAGCGCCTTTTCAAGATACTCACGACCCGTTTGAATTTTTTCTTTCACAAAAGCGAGGTAAGCTACATCACCTAGTGCAGCCACTGCAGCAGCCGCGGTAACGCGGTTCACGGGAAAATGATGCAAAACTTTTGAGAGATATTCAGCTAATTTTGGATTAGTAAGAGCATATCCTAATCGGAGTCCTGCAAACCCAAAGGCCTTTGCCATAGTCCGTGTGATGATGAGATTGGGATAGTCGTCGATGAGATGGGCGAAGGTAGTGTCACCAAAATCAAAGTAGGCTTCATCAACAACGATGAGCATATCCAAGTCTAATACCCGTTTAAGTTCTCGTTCAGGAAGACAATTCCCGACCGGGTTGTTGGGACTGATTAGAATGATTTCTTTGGTCTCCGCCCTTATTGTGTCAAAGACATGATCAAGATTCCATGAATAATCAGGCGGAGGACGTGGTGCTGATTGCGCAATCCCCCCAAAAATCCCAAGGCGCAATTGGTAGGGTCCATAATCCGGAGGCACAAAAAGAACAGCATCGCCGGGGCTCAGAAAACCATGGTAAAAGGCGTCAATAAAGTGAGTGGATCCATTACCAACAACAATATGGGTGTCAGCAACCCCCGTATAGGTTGCTAACGCTTGTTTGAGATCATAATAAGAAGAGTCTGGGTAAAGATGTGCTCGTTCGAGTTCTTCAATAGCAGCTTGCCGGGCTTTTGGCGAGATGCCAAAGGGAAGCTCATTACCCATAAGCCGGGCATAATCGGAACGGATTTCATAGAGTTTGCGCAGTAGCGCTGTCGGGCTATAAGCGATACCACTCGTAATATGTGGTTTCAGAAGACGTGAAATATCACCCATAATGTATTCCCACCCTGACCAGTAACGGGAAATAGCTTTCCGCAGGAAGATGTCTTAAAATCGATGGTTGTACCGAAAACTGAGTCAATCGAAGGTCATGGGTTTTTCCACTAACCACCTCGCTTTTAAACTGGATCCGTGCTATCTGTCGATATGTCCATTTATGACGAAATCATGGCAAAATATCGTGAAGTAACATTAGCCCAAACTATTTTCCATCTAATCAATTGGGATATGGATTGTTACATACCACCCAAAGGGTATGCCTTACGTGGTGAACAATTAGGCTTTCTTAGCAAGATGCGTCAACGACTCGTATCAAGCCCAGAATTGGGAAAATTACTCAAGAAAGCCGAATCGGAAAGTGAATTCAAGAAATACGATGAAATACAACGACGAAATATTCACCTGTTGCGACGCGAATATGACCTCATGGTAAAAGTTCCCGAGGAACTCACCGTAGCGATTGCTAAGCAACGAGCAAAAACCGATCAGACTTGGAAAAAAGCCAAAGCGAACAATGACTGGAAAAGCTTTCAGCCAGATCTCGAAGAACTCATTACACTCCTGTGGAAATATGGCGAAATCCTGATGGACGTTCGAAACACTCCCACCGTCTATGATGCGTTGATCGACCAATATGAACCACTGATGACCCAAGACAAGATCGCCAAGGTTTTCACAAAGCTTCGAAATGACCTCATCCCATTAGTCGATAAATATACAAAAGCAGCAGAACACATGGATTTCTCGTTCATGAACCGTAAAGTAACTGTTGACCAACAACGGAAAATCTCAACTGCACTGTGTAACTTCGTCCAATATGACACCACCTCAGAGCAGGCTGGAGGGCGTATTGACGAAACCGAACACCCGTTTACAACGGGATATTACGATGATGTCAGGATAACTACTCATTACCACGAGGACAAATTCGCAGCCTCATTCTATTCAGTACTCCATGAAAGTGGTCATGCATTATATGAACAAAATTATCCACCCGAAGGAAAATTTCAACCCTGGGGCGACGCACCCAGTTATGGGGTGCACGAATCCCAGTCCCGATTTGTAGAAAATATGTTGGGTCGATCGAAGGAATTTATCACCTACTTCCTTCCGACCCTGAACAAACTAACCAATAATACTTTCAAAGACATCAGTGCCGACCAGATGACCAAAGCCGTCAATAAGGTTGAACGCTCAAAAATACGAATTGAAGCCGACGAAGTCACCTATTCTCTGCACATTATTATTCGCTTTGAGATTGAAAAAGACTTATTCGCAAACAAGATCGGAATCACAGATTTACCCAGTGTATGGAACGAGAAATACAAAGAGTATCTAGGCGTGGTTGTCAAAAACGATTCAGAAGGGGTCCTGCAGGATACCCATTGGGCTTCAGGCTATCATGGCTATTTCCCCAGTTATGCACTTGGGAACGTTTATGGTGGCCAATTTCTCACAACGATGGAAAAGACGCTCCCCAACTGGCTTGACCTCGTTGCTGATGGTAAATTTGGACCAATTAAACAATGGTTAGTGGATAATGTTCACCGGAAGGGCGACCTATACGATCCCGAAGACTTACTTTATCGTGTTACAGGGGAAAAACTCAATGCCCGACCCTTCATCCAGTATCTTACAGGCAAATACAAGAGAATCTTTGGCTAAGCTCTTTGTGATAGAGAAAAGGAAAAGGGACCCGTGCTCAATGCCCGAGCCCCCAAGAGTTAGGAGCACGTTCAACCCACCCAGCAAACGTTTTAGTTACGACAAGCAAACCAGTAAAGATACTTGACGCGACGTGCCTGCCTTTGGGGGTTGTCCGCGCCATTGGAATAATGATATTTGTGCATTTTGTGTGTCACCAATGAAATCAAAAGATACCGCGTTATATAAGGCGGACTCACCATTTGGGCTCACTTTGAGAGGTCACCTGATGTTACTAACAGAAAGCACAGTATTGTGGCTAAACCTGACTTAAAGAGCAGTCCGATTTTAACGTCACAGAAAAACTTACAAAAAAATCGATTTTTACCTGTTCACTGGAGCTTTCTTAAGGGCAATTTTGTCAATGTTCATTTGGAGTAAGATAGTCAGTTGGTAGGGCTGGCGAAATAAAATGATCCATCACGTCTTCATCATCGATGCACGAGAAATTATTGTAGTGCAGAAGAAATTCTGGATCATTGACATCGATCACAAGGAAATGAGACAATTTGCAGCGCGGGTTAAAGCAAACCAAGCACTCCTAATAGAACAAATCGGGACCACAAAATACATTGGACAACCACTCGGTCGTGGCGTTGTGATTCTTGGTGCCGAGAATGTGGATGAAGATACCACACTTCTTGAAAAAATTGATACAGTAACTTTCGAGTTCCGCCGGGTTATTAGTCATGAGGAAGACTTTGATGCCTTCATGCAAAAACTAGACAGATATGTGACAACTAAATTGAAAGTTAGTCTATTAGGTTATGGAGGCGTCGGCAAAACCACTATCCTCCATCTCCTCAATGGCGGCAAAATGCCCCAAACTTATATCCCAACAATTGGAATTGATATCCAGAAAGTAGAAGGGGCCCGAATTGGTACCTATGAGCTCCTTGTTTGGGATTTCGCTGGTCAAGAAAGGTTCCGAAAATTATGGAAGATGCTCTTTTCGCGGAGTCGCATCGTCTTTATTGTCACCGATTCCACTTTAGAAAATGTATTACAAAGTAAGGACATTCTCGAATTCCTAAAAGAACAGGGCTTAACAAGCGATATCGTTGTTATTGCCAATAAACAGGATTTGACAGGGGCTCTTCAACCGGGTCTTGTTCAACGCCTGTTGGGAGTGAAGGCATTTGGTCTCACTGCTATTGATCCTAATGACCGAGAAAAAGCGTTGGACATCATTCGAATAAGCTTGGAACGTACGATAGATTGGGGTAGGATGGAAATCGAAACCGTTGATTTTCTTCCATAAGCCGATAGATAACACAGCTTTAATTTCCAGTAGATTACCAGGGTTGAAAGGGCAACGAATTTAATTACCACAACCTTGCTTTGAAGTTATGGTGCAAGACATGGTAAGCCAAACGGACGTATCGAGAGAATCTCAATCTAAAAAATATCTGGTTAGTAAAATTACAGCTTCGAAGAATCTCCGTGCAGATATCCAAAAGGCGGTTGAACTCATTGGTGGATTCGACGATTTGATTCAACCGGGGGATTTGGTTACCATCAAACCGAACATGAACACCGCGGATCCCTATCCCGCTTCTAGCGATGCCGACTTTATTCAAGCGCTGGGCGAAGTCTTGTTTGATGCGGGAGCGGAGAAACTTCAGATTATGGATGCATCTACCCAACGGGTCTGCACACGCGATGTCGGAGAGGCAATCGGACTCTGCGATGTAGCATTGGAGTTGGATGCTAACTTTATTTCATTGGATGAGCATCCATGGATTAATCAGACCTTTCCCCAAGGAAAATACCTAAAGACTGGGCACATCGGTAAACCCGCTCTGGAAATGGGAAAACTCGTGGTTGCCCCTTGTTTGAAGACACACTTTATAGCAAAATTCACTGCCAGCATGAAACTCCTCATGGGGTTATTGAAACGCCAAGACCGGCTGAAAATGCATATGCGAAAACTCGAATACAAGATTGCCGACCTCGCCTCATATTTTAAACCAACCCTTATCGTAATGGATGCTCGAAAAGTCTTCGTAACAAAAGGCCCCTCCTCAGGACAAATCGAGACACCTAACTTCATTTTAGCCAGCCAGGATATGGTTGCCATTGATGTAGAAGGTGTTCGCATCCTACAAAGTTATGACGCGAAAAATAAACTCGATAAACCAGTCTGGGAACTGGGACAAATCGCTCGAGCAAAAGAAATCGGATTCGGTGCAACAGGCGATGAAGACATTAACGTCATCGAGGACACTTAAGCACGATTCAAGTTCCCATATTATTCTGAACGTGCTTCTTACTCACCCGAGCATTGATAATTACCGTAAGTATGGCTCTTTCAGTTCGATACAGAAATAATATCATCATAATATCTGTCACGGATTTTATTTAGAACCACAAAGGATCGCGTTTTTTCAATGAAGTCTTGGTTGCGTATTTGTTCGATGATTTCTTCAAAACAGCGGATATCCTGGCAGATGATTTTCAGGACTAAGTCAAATTCTCCAGTGACCGTGTAGATTTCAACGATATTATCGATACCTTGAAGCGCTTGTGCAACTTCAGGACCTGGCATTCTTCCTGCATTGACACCCACGAGGACGGTGATGGGATTAGCAGCCTTCTCATAATTGATAGCAATAGTAAACCGTTGGATGACACCCGTTTTGTAAAGGCGATCGACTCGACGACGAATCGTAGATTCAGACAAACCAAGGGTCCGCGCTAAACGGGCAGTGGATTGACGGGCATCACGTACAAGGTGCCGGAGAATCCGACGGTCAGTTTCATCGAGATCAGATGAAGCCATATTGTCACTTCCATAACACTTTAAGGGGGTTTAGTAATCGCCCAAAATCCTATGGTTTCTGGGCGTTTTTAGCCTCTTTCCGATATTTCTTTAAAAGGTATTGGTGGTTTCATCCTCTCA
Organism: archaeon; assembly: GCA_016550425.1. The sequence goes on along the minus strand of JABXGS010000206.1, from coordinate 12,526 downwards.
TTATTATATTTTTGACGCATTCTTATGAACCCTTATATTATATTGGTGGATTCTAATGGCAAAGGATCCAGTTGTGTATATTGATGGTGATTATATACCGAGTCAAGAGGCGAAGATCTCGGTGTTCGACCATGGCTTGTTATACGGTGATGGCATCTTTGAAGGCATTCGCGTATACGATGGCGTGGTATTCAAACTAGACGCGCACTTGGATCGGTTATATCGAAGTGCCAAGGCGATGTCATTGACAATTCCCCTGGAGAAAGCTGCGATGAAGACAGCGCTCTTAGAAACGCTGCAGCGCAACGGGTATCGGGACTCGTATATCCGATTACTTGTTACACGGGGAAAGGGTGATCTGGGAGTAAACCCCAAGAAATGCTCCAAAGCGTCCATAGTGATTATCAATGTTCAGGTAGAGCCTATGCATGGGCATAGCTCAAAGAATGGAATCTCCACGATAATTTCTAGCATGAGACGTCAGGCTCCTGACTCCACGAGCCATGAAATCAAATCATTGAATTACCTGAACAGCGTACTGGCCACAATCGAAGCAAATCGACAGGGCGTTGATGATGCCATTATCTTAGATCAACGAGGTTTCGTTGCAGAAGCAACTGGCACTACTTTGATTGCTGTGTGGGATGGAGCTCTACATGCCCCCCCTTTGACCGCTAGTATTTTAGACAGCATTACTCGTCGGTTTGTCTTGGAATTAGCTAGGGATTTAGGCTTCCATGTCTTTGAAAGAGATATGACCCCATTCCAGTTGCTGATGGCCGACGAAGTGTTTCTGTGTGGAACGATGGGCGAGATCACCCCCGTGAAAAGTATCAATGATCAACCGATTGGTCAGATGACACCGGGTCCAGTGACAAAGAAGCTTTTAGAAGCCTATATTGAACAGCGTAAGAAACCGGAAAATGGTACTGTAATATATCCAAAATCTGAATGAGAAGTATTTTTGCCCTTTTGACTGTCATCTTGAAATGCATATCTTCTTTACTGTAAAGCAGGCTAGATATCCTAGAGGTTTGAGAGGCCTCAGTAGGTGAAATCTCATGAAGAAGGAACCATTCAAGGTATCGGGAAGCACTCTAGAAACTTGGGGACCTAAATTACGGATGCGTCCATTAGACTTCATTGACTTGGTTACGACTCGAACACTAACGGTTTTTTATCAAAGAGTAGGAAGTTTTACAAAAAAACACAAGTACACTACATTCGAACATGGAGTTAGATTCCAGACTGAAACCAAGGAACCACTTACAAAATTACAGGCTGATTTTGAATTACCACACTCTTGGTCATAAGTTCTAAATTGGCACAATTGTCCCTTTCAGTGTCGAATGGACCGGGCTGTGTTTCTCAAAGTATTGTTTGAGTGCATCGATGGCGGTGATATGAAGTTCGCGTCGATTATTACCAAAATGGGCGGGAATACTTTGGACGGTGAGGAAGCAAGCGTGATAGGTTCTTTTGGGATCAAGACGGTGACCCCCAATGAAGAATTCGTGAATACGTTTGCGGTAGGGATTCTCGATTTTGAAGTATATGTTGAGCCCAAGACAGCGTTTGACGTAACCGCCTTGTTGGCGATAGGGGTCGCGTGAGAAAGTGTTTTCGAGGTTGTCCTCCATCATTTGCCACAATTCCTTACCAGTAATATCGCACACTGAGAGTGGGGGGTTTTGGGGAATGATATTGTAAAGGTCATTTATGGTCACATCCCCTGGTGGAATCGGAGCACCATAACGCCAACCGTTTGAAAAGACCAGCTCAGCCCCACTGACTTCTTGGGCAGCTTCGAGGAGCAGATTATCCATTGAAGAACCAAGAACTTGCCAGCGGCTGAGGGTGCTGCGAGTCTGCCCGATGGTTGTATCGAGCATGGACTGTTCTGATTTGGATAGGATTTTGCTTATCATATCTTCAATGGCTGGATTGGGAGGTGTGACCTCTTCTATGGTGACAAGTTTATGCTGAAAAGTTTTGACTCGATTATTAACGATTTTTAGGTCCAGTTTGCCCAGAAACGAAGCCTGACTCCCTGATTGGATAATAACGGTTCGGTTTGTCACCACGGGTTGGTATAAGCGGTTGTGCGTGTGACCACTGAGAAGAATATCGATGCCATCGACTTCAAAAGCAAGTTTGAGATCTTGCGGATAACCAAGATGAGATAAAACAAACACCAGATCAACACGTTCTTTTTCCCGGAGATGGGTGATATAATCGGGGAGCTCTTCACTACCGAGGGTAAAGTAGACGCCTTCGCTAAAGGATGAAGGCATAGTTTTATCAACAATGTTAGAAGCGATCCCGATGACACCAATGTGTAAGCCATTGCGTTCAATGATGGTTCCCGGTGGAAAGATTGGGGTTTTAGTATCTTTGGAATAGCAGTTAATAGCAAGCATAGGGTAGTTGAGTTGGTGGGTGAGGTTTTGGAATTGAGCGGGACCATAGGCAAATTCCCAATGGGCGGTCATGGCGTCGATTGCTAAGGCATTCATGATTGGTGTCATGGCTTTGCCGTTATTTTTCATGGCAGTATAGGTGCCGTGGAAAGTATCGCCATTATCAAAGGTGAGTACCTGGTTAGGATGGTCAACTCCAAATTGTCCAAGTAGTGTCGCTAAACGGGCAAATCCCCCAACTTTACGAGTGGTGGTTCGTCCACTTTGCCAAAAGAGTTCATGATGGGGAGTCAAGTACCCATGAGTGTCATTAATTTGAAGAATTGTTAAGTTACGTTCTTCGGACATATTTCAGGTTCCTCCGGTAAACCCAAAGTGTCCAAGCTGTATGAGTCTATAATTATAATAGCACTTGAGGTTTCCGTTATTGGGGATGAATGAGCTTACAGGAAAAATTATAGACGGCTAGCCTGAGGGGGTTCCTTTTGTCTGAGTTGTTTTCGAACCAGGTAATGGACAGGGGTTCATTGAGGCGTGGATTCCTTTTACAGCCTCTTTAATGAGAAAATTCCATGTTAAAGGTCCAAGGTCAAGAAGAGCGTTCAGGAAATTATCCCAGGTTTGAGAGCCCATGCCCAGGCTTTTCTCATAGGCGTTCTTCATGGTTACAAAGCGATTCTTCGTAGTGACAGTCATACCAATAGCTGTCCATTTTTCTTTTGATTCTGGCATTGTAGTGTCTCCTGAATCTGACGCACTCGTCCTGACTTTAAGTGGATTCGCTTTTGAAGTTGTCGGAGATAAAATGGAATAGAAAAAAAGTGAAGTTGATTATGCTCCAGATGTGGGTATATACCGGCTAAGAATAAGGGATAAGAGGAGTGCTCTTCGACGTGCTTTGTGCGCATCACGATCGGTGAAGACCTGTTCTTCGGCTCTTAAGCGCGCAAAACGGGTGTCGGCTTTATTCACAGCCATGGGATGGCTAGAGAGATATCCACGCATTGCAGCAATATATGCTTCCTAGCGTTTTTGGTCTCTAGCTTTGTCAGCATCAGCTGTGTGCAAAAAATCGTTTTCGATTCCAATCTTGTTAAAGTTGGATTGATACATTGGACCCCTTCAGATAATTTCTACATAGGAGATTGATATAACCGTTGGTTTATCCTGATTGCCGTTTGAGCATTTTGGTTAAATGCAAGACCGAACGGTTTACAGAACGCTGATTGCTTCCCTGAAAGAACCGTGTCTCAGCTGGTTTTTGAGCAACCATAGCATCCACCTTTTGCTTGTCTATAGGAATACTAGAAAGTGGTCCACGCATGGCTTCAATGTAAGCAGCCCATCGTTGATTTGAACCCTTCCCATTATGGTTTAGGAGAGAATGGTTGATAGCTTTCGCCCCCAAGATAGTTGAGAGTAATTGCCGAATAAATAATTAATGGAATCGAAGTACAGAATGAATAGTGATTAGGTGTTCGATCGATGCGAATTAAAAGTCTAGTTGTAGGACTAACTGAATTAGTTGCTGAACTTGGTGTTGAGGGATGGCGAGAATTTCGAACACCAGATCGTACTCGTATCGATTATGCGATTACTAAGGGATCGCAACGACTGTTGGCTGTGGAATTTGAACGCTCGCGGAAATGGCTGTTTGCCCGAGTGCTGTATAACGCGGTGAAGGCGCAGCGTGCAGAGTTTCCAGCAATTCTCTTTGTCTATCCCTTCTATGATTTACCTAGGGCGGGTCGTTCGTGGGTTCCCAACTATGTGGAGGATACGTTGGGATTACGATTAGCATTATGTCATCCGCGAGATTGTATGTCTGCGACCCGGGCCCTGGTCTGTGAGCAATTGAATTTACCTGTATCTTCGGATATCGTGGAAACTGATTGTGTGATTTCTACAACTGCTGGAACTGATGTCAGCTCGTTGAAAATAGGAGCGGCAGCCTGGAAAGTTACAACATCAACAAAGAAAAAAAAGGGTAAGAAACAGCGAACAAAAAAATCGGCTTCGAAAAAGAAAACTAGCTAAAGAAATTAAGCCCGATTTGGAAGGCTTTTTGATTCATAGTTCGAATTTCTTTTAGTTTGAATTGTGTTTGAAGAGAGGTCTCGAAGGAAGATTGAGAGATGGGAGTGATCTGCAAACCTGCCAGTGCTCCAATCATTACCGTGTTAGCTGTTCGGATTTCTCCTGCTTTTCTTGCAAGCGCAAGGGCGTTTACGATCCAGAGTTTGGGTACTAAGTTCGAGAGACGTGATTGAATTTCTTTAAACGAGGGTACGATTGCTTTATTGGCAATAACGTCAACGGGTGGTTGGAGATGTTCATTTAGTAGTACTTGGCTATCGGGGTTCAGAAAATGGGCTGCCCGAAGCGCTTCAAGCGGTTCCAAACCAATTAGTACATCTGCCATGTAGTGTGGCACTAATGATCCCGTATTAGTGCTTTTTCGGGAGCTAACTCCTTTTTTGGGGGGGTTGGTTAAGCGGATGTGGGAAAGAACGGTGCCTCCACGACGAGATGCGCCGAATGTTTCACCGACACTTACTGTGAATCCGTCATGTATTGCGGCTTGTGCAATAACCCGGGCTGCAAGAAGTATTCCCTGTCCACCCACACCTGCAACGATGAGATTGAAAGGACGATTCGTTGGAATTTTTACTCTACTCTTTGGTGTCATGGTGGGTCCTCCGAATGGGTTCTAGGTATTGAAGTGATAGCCTTATGAGGACATACTTGAATGCAGACATTGCATCCAACGCAAAGCGCTTCATCTATTATTACAAGCTTGTTCTGAGAATCCCAACTAAGTGCGGGGCAATTGAGCTCCGTGAGGCATAGAAGACAGTCTTCTCCACGGCAATTCGATGCATCGATCTGTACTATGGATTGGAGCTTTGTAGTGGGTTGTTTTACTGAAAGGGGGCAGGCGCGACGAAAGATAATCACGTGGCTTCCCTTTGAAGTGATGGCTTTGTACACTGTATCGGTGGCAACTTTGAGATTGAAAGGGTCGACGACGGACACATTAGCAATTCCAATGCCTTGAAGAAGTTTTTCCACATCAATTTTTGGAGCGGTTTTTCCTTCAGCGTTGATTCCTGTTCCAGGATGTGGTTGGAATCCAGTCATCGCAGTGGCTTCATTATCTAGGATACAGATTGCCGCGTTCGACTTAGAATAGGCTATATTTACAAGCGCCGGCAGACCGGCGTGGAACAGAGTTGAGTCACCAATCACTGCAATGACCGGGTCGTCAAGCCCATAGCGTTGTAGATGCCCAAAGCCACTTGCTAGTCCTACTCCTGTTCCCATCGCATGTTGGTTCCGCATGAGATCATGATAAAATGCCCCGAGAGAATAGCAACCGATATCCCCGGTGACAAATCCTTTGTTTTTATTTCGTTTTAAGGCTCGGTGAATCGCTAGATAAGCAGCACGATGCGGACATCCCGCACAAAAAGTAAGGGTGCGGGGTGGTAGATCTTGAGTAGCCTGAACAATGGCAGCTTTAAACTTCTGAGTAACAGGTGAAAAGGAGAGATTAAGAAGTTGCGCTACTGCGTGAAGCGTATCGTCGATAGTAAGTTCACCGACCGACGGTATATCTCCGGTTATTTTACCATATAGTTCAGGTCGCTGTGGTTCAGAGAGATCATAGATAGATGCCCGAATTTGCGTTTCGAGAAAAGGATCAATCTCTTCGAGGAATAAAATTTTCTTTGCGCGACCAAAAATTTTCTTTATGAGTCTGATTGGAAGAGGAGAAACGGTGGCAATTCGAAGAATGCCAACCCGCTCTTTCAACTTCAGAAGATTAAGCGTTTCATTAGCGTAAAGCCAGCCGGTACCCGTAGTAACGATGATAAGCTCAGGTTGTTCGGGACCAGTATAACGGTTCCAAGGAGAAACTTCAAACCGCTCCTGAATCTGTTCAAGACGTTCAAGAAGACGTTTATGATTTCTATGAGGATGTGGAATATTAAGAAGTGGATTCGTACGATCAAAAAAGGCCTTTCGGGATTCTCGAAGAACTGGATCCAGTCGGAAAAGTTGCTGGCTATGCGCGAGGCGTGTAGTGATGCGAATCATGAAAGGTATTCCAAATCGTTCAGAGAGGTCAAGCGCGTAAAAGACCATGTCTTTTGCTTCTTGATGAGTCGAGGGCTCGAGCACAGGAATATTCGCATAGTGTCCGATGGCACGGGTATCAGATTCAGTGGTAGAACTATGAGCTTGAGGATCATCTGCTACCACCAGAAGCAGTCCTCCTTTCCCATGACCAGTATAGGCGACATTGACCAGAGTGTCAAGAAGCACAAAGAGCCCGTTTTGTTTCATAGAAGTGAGGGCCCGGAGACCACTCCAAGCGGCTGCAAGGGCTACCTCAAAAGCGACCTTTTCATTAGTACTCCATTCTACATAGATTTTCCAATTGGAAGCAATTTCAGCTAGGTTTTGAAGGATTTCAGACGCGGGTGTTCCCGGATAGGAGGTGGCTACTTGAACATTTGCTTCTAGTGCTCCTCGAGCAATGGCAGCATTTCCCATACCTAGTACCCAGGATTTTTCTTTGCCTGCCATAATGGAATACACCACGACAGAAACACTCCTTATCTATATCACATCTTACGGATGAACCGCTTTTTTAAGTGACGCATCATTGAAAGGAATGCCAGACTAGGGACACGAAACTTATAATCCTGCAATCCAATGATTTTTGTAACCATCCAGTAGGGGAATAGCCATGGCTGAAACGATTGACCGAGTGATTTCCGACCGTCTTGAAGTCCTTTCAAGATCAATTTTCCCTATCAATTACGTCTTTTCAAAAAGTTATGAGTTTGCTGCAAAGCACCGCGACTGTGCAATGACGATTGCAACAACATCAGGTACCCAGGTGAATTTTACAGAACCTGTGAAAGTCCATCCAAAGCTCTTGCAGCGGGAAGGCCCTTTTTCCTATGGAAATCATCTATACTATGTCAAAGAATTGAGAATCCTCGATAGCTACCTGGTAATTACCCATGACCAACTTAACCTTCCCCCAAAGGATGACCCCAAGGATAATCTTACTCTATTCATGAAGGCGATTCAACCCTACATTTCAGCGGTCGATGATATCATCCGGCGACGATTTGGAACCATCGTGATCCGTATTTCAACTCGTGATAAGCCACTAATATTACAACGTCAGACTGTGAAAGGAAAACAAACCCTCACGGCTACTGAACTGCTTGCCCAGATCAAGATACCGATGGAACTTCGACCAGCCATTAAGGAAGTGCTATTTCGAACCAAACCAGCACCAGGCCAGCCAACTAAGGATCGTAAAAAGAAAGATGCAAAAGAAGTGCGTGCATCCTTTTTCACTCTCGAAGATGGACGCATAATACTACCGTCAGAAGGAGCAATCCAGGCACAGGAATTCGTCGAACTTGGAAAAGTGCCGTACCAATTTGAGAATATTGAGGGGCCAGTCACATCCCGACGTATCATCACCAGTTTCCTCCAACTTGAACACCAAACTGTAGCTCACTTGCTAGATGAATACAGTGAACTTGCGTTTCTACCCTTCTTTTTCGACTTGTATTTAGAACAAGGTGGTCCACCGATACGGAATGTTGCACTTTTCAATGGCCAACTTATTATCGGTCGAAGCCCAGAATCAAATGTTCGGGAAGGTGAATTTGAGATTTTTATTGCCAAGAAAGGTGTCAGCCAGGTTTTATCTGAATAGCTAGTTAATGCCATTTCTTTCGCTACCAGCAACTTTTTGGGAATCCGCCCCCTTTTGCCAGTAAGGCGAATCTTATATGGCAAGTTCTTGGAAGATGGACGCACTGAATGCTATCTTTAATCCAACCAGCATAGTAATCGTTGGTGCATCTGATAAACCTCGAAAACTTGGTAGCCTCACACTGCGAGCATTGAAGGCTTCAGGTTTTGGCGGTAAGATTTTTCTGGTTCATCCCACCCACACAACGATTGGAGACAAAAAAGTCTATTCATCTGTCCAAGAGATTTCCGAACCAATTGATTTAGCACTTATTGCAGTTCAAAGCACAAAGGTTCTTGGAGTGTTAAAAGATTGCAGTGAGAAGGATATTCATGGAGCAGTTGTGTATTCAGCAGGATTCAAGGAGTTAGGTGAACAGGGACGAATCCTTGAAACACAGATTGCCCAAATCGCCAATAAGGCGGAAATTGGTGTAATCGGTCCCAACTGCCTAGGTATAGGTAATATTCCTTTGAAATTGAATGCCACCTTCTTCCCCTACCCCGCACCAATCCCAGAAGGAAAAGTGTCAATGATAAGCCAGAGCGGTGGAGTAGCTGGATTAATGCATTATGCTGCCGTCGATACTCAACTCGGAGTAGCGAAATTTGCTAGCATTGGCAACCGAGTCAATTTAGACTTCGCAGATTTTCTTGAATACTTCAAAGATGATGATGCCACTGAAATAATTTGCCTCTTCGTTGAGGGAACTGAAGATGCACGGAGGCTCATCGAAGTAGCCAAAGAGGTTTCACTCAAGAAACCAATACTTGCATACAAAGTCGGAAAAACACCTGCAGCTCAGCGTGCTACAAAAAGCCATACCGGAAGCCTTGCGGGTCGAGGTCAACTCTATAGTTCCGCCTTCCGACAAGCTGGCATTAAAGAAGTTGCAGGCATTTCTGAACTAATCGACACAGCCAAAGCCCTTGCGATTCTCAACGATTTACCAAAGGGGAACCGAGTTGCACTAGTAACGCACACATTAGGTCCAACGATAATTGCTGCAGAAATTTTAGAAGAACAAAAGATCCAACTGCCACCACCTAACCCAACAACGATTCAAGAAATTCAGAAGGCTATGGGGTTACCCGTGGATATTCCAATTGATAATCCAATTGATCTATTAGCACTAGGCTGGGCGCGCCCTGATATTTTTGCTGAAGCCTTGAAACTCGCGGCGCTTAGTGACCAGTATGATGCATTCCTTACTGTATTTGCTCCAAACTTCCAAGAAGATATTGGAGGAGGAACCCCCACCGAGGGATTACTCGAGGTGACAAGAATGTCCAAAAAACCCATTATCGCAATTCTAAATTCCCCAATCAGTCATCCTCCACCTGAAAAATCTCTACTTGAAGCAGGAGGTATCCCAGTATTTGCCTCACCAGCCAGAGGAGCAAAAGCTCTAGCGAATATCATTCACCTAGGCCAAGAACGCCATTGAATCGAGATATTTAATTTTTGATGAATTTCGGAATAATTATAGCCCACCGAAGCCTACTATTTGAAGGCACTATTCCACGATAGTGGAAGAGGAACTAGGCTTCAGATTGCGGGTGTCACGATGAGTAAATCCAGTCGAAAGAATCGACAAAAGGAGAAATTACCAATCCGGCGAAGTGCCAAGAGAGAAACGCCGGAGGAGTTACCAGAAGCGATCACCTGGCTTCGAAAAGTGCTAGCCACGTCCTATTCGATGAATGAAGAAGGAATCTTGCGATTAAAGGGTCAATTTGATCAGATTTTTGACGATCACATATCAGAATTTAATAAAAAACTCAGAAAGGCGAATTTTGAGAACACAGAGATGATTCAAGAGTGCTTAGCTGCAAAAGAAATTCTGGGACATCTACTAGCTGTGTGTAAATATTTAGAACGGATTTTAGATGCCAAGAAACTTTCACAACAGAAGCCTCCCCGTCAACGAGATTCTGATGCACTCTCACGGTTACTACATAGAGATTTAACACAAGAGTTACGGAGCTTTTCACGACGTTTAGAATATTTACAATCAGTTCCCATAAACTAGGGCATTATGTAGAGTAGGTCGTGTGCGAGCAGGCTTAAGGTGATGACTTCGAAAGATAGGCATCGATTTCATTCTCTACGTTGTCAACTCGAATAAAAAGTGAAACATTGGTCATAACCGTGGCGATGGAACTGGAAAGCAACCATTCATTAGGTCTGGCAGGTTGTCGATATCACGAATTGCGAAAAGTAGGTAGACTCTTGGGACTGAGACCAATAGGCAAAACCCTTTTGGGAATTCACTACAAATGAAGGTTTTAGAACTAGCTGCAGATATATCTTAAATAGTCAATACGCGATGCTGGATGGATGGAACTGATGACAGGTATTTCTTCATTAATTGGATCATTACAAAAAAATCGTGCAGTCATAGAAGAATTAGCGGTTTCCACTCAACGCGAATTATCCGCCATACTTACACAAATTACCCAACTCCAAGAGACGGTGGTGCATCTCCAAGACACCTGGGAAGAACGACAAGTGACAGAAGAAGAAATGACTCGGGAATCCTCAGCCCTTGAAGGTGAGCTTTCAGCTGAAAGTCGGGAGCGAGGTAAGTTAGAATCAACAAGTGTTGCACAACAGAAGGTTTTAGGGGAAGCGAAAGTGGAACGGGAGAAACTTCAGAAGGAGTTGGCTGCTACTGAAACTAAGCTAGAGGCAATGGAAGATGAAATACGCAATATTGACCGGACTCTTCGAGAGATGACAAAGAATATGGAGAAGGCTGATGAGCAACTCAGTTCTTCTGACGAAAGAATCGCCGAGAAGATACAATCCCTAAATAAACAAATTACTGAAGTTCGTAATGAAGCAGAACTTCAAGATGCTCAATACAAAGCATTACGATATCTGTTAGAACAGGGCGTTATCACAATGCCTGAAGCTAAAGTCGCTATAGAACTCAAAGGCAAAGAAACCACAACATTAGATCATTTACAAAAGACTACCTTCATTGGGCGATTTAAAGTGCGAGAGATTATTCAGCAGATGGTAGAACGCAAAATCGTGAATTTGGACAAAGGAACGGGGCAAGTGAAAGTACTCAAACCAATTGATTTGTGATAAGAGGTGAAAAGAGATGGCAGAGATTAAACAACTTCAACAGGTTCTTGAACACAATCAGGCGCGGATGAAAGAGTTAGGCGAAGTGTTTCAAAATCAAATGTCAATGATTGTAAAGGAAGTAACGAGTTCGTTACAAACGCTATCCCGAATTGAGCGTGAATTTCAATTATCTGATGCTCGATTGGATGAACAACAAGCGTCAATTAGTCATAGCCAAGAACAGTTAAACCAATTACGTGAATTCGGATCGGCTATGGAAGCGAAAATCGCTGGATTATATACTGAACTCGGTGAGATTCAAAAGGAGATAGCAGTTCTGAGAGCTACCCTGATGGAAAAATCAGGTAGATTGGAAACCGTTGAAGCCGACTTAGCTCAACGGAAAGCACGCCTTGAGTCACAGACCACACTCTTAGAGGAGAAACAAAAAGAACTCGGTCGCCTCCAAGCTAGCAAGGACCAGGAACTGGCTAATCAAAAGGAGACCCTCTCTGTGGCGAAAAAACAAGTCAATGAAGTAAAGAAGAAGAATCCTGTCGCAGATTACCTTCTTTCAGAAGCCCATGAGCCTCCTGAATTAGGCATTCTAGCGCTGTTAATTCATCAAAAAGAGGTTCCCATAACAGAGATAAAGCGCATGGCCAAATCGCCTCCTGCAATTACCACCCGTGTTCTCAAAGAGATGGAGAACAAAGGAATAGTTGAGCTCACTGGCTCAGATACAGCACGAATAGCCATTTCTCTCTAGTTGTATTTACCAAATTTTATAGCAAAGGCTTTAGAGTCCGAACAGCAGTTAATGAGAGGTGGATGGTCGGACTTTGCGTACAGAATTAGAAAAACAAGATACAAAACCGGAAAAGAAAGCAAAGTCAACATCTTATCCTGAACGACAACTAGCAAAGATGCTCAAAGGGCGTCCTCTGGAAATTCCGAGAACCAATCACCACTTAATAATCGGTGACAGTCGACAGATGCAAGAGATACCTAACGAATCTGTGCATCTGATTGTAACGTCTCCTCCGTACCCGATGATTGAGTTATGGGACGACTTGTTTTCACGGATGGGATGCACGGATTTTGATACCATGCATGTGTATCTTGCTCAGGTTTGGAGTGAGTGTTACCGTATCCTTGTTGAAGGGGGTATCGCCTGTATCAATATCGGTGATGCCCTAAGGAAAATTGATGACAATTTTCAATTATATCCGAATCATGT
>JABXGS010000205.1 GCA_016550425.1 archaeon | reverse complement strand
GTTGTAACCCGCGTCCGTAGATTAATCAAAAAGGATTCCGTTACAAACAAATCTCTTCCTGTTTATGGTACTGCCGTCTTAGTCAACCTCATTAACGAGTATGGAATGCTACCTACGCACAATTTCCAAGAAGGTACTTTTAACGATGCGGAAGGGGTTTCAGGCGAAAAGTTACTCGAGCGTTTCTTCGTTAGACGATACCACTGTTTTGGGTGTCCGATTGGGTGTGGTCGTATTTCAAAGGTTCATGAACGAGAAGTCGGTGGTCCAGAGTATGAAAGTCTTTGGGCTCTGGGACCCCAGTGTGGTATTAATGATCTTGAATGGATTACTTCAGCCAATGATCGATGCAATGAGCTAGGAATCGATACTATTTCTGTGGGAAGTACCCTCGGATGTGCGATGGAACTTGTGCAGACTGGAAAGCTCAAAGCGGAACTAGACTTTGGCAAGACAGAAAATCTCCTCAGCCTCATTGAAGATACTGCATACGCTCGAGGATTAGGCGCAGAAATTGGTCAAGGGTCAAAAGTATTAGCTACTCGATATGGTTCTCCTGATTTGGCCATGCAGGCGAAGGGATTAGAACTTCCCGCCTATGATCCCAGAGGAGTTCAGGGACATGCTCTCGCCTATGCCACCTCCAATCGAGGCGGTTGCCACCTCCGAGCATATCTGATTGGTCCAGAAATTCTCGGTTCTCCTGTTCTTGTTGATCGTGATAAAGTTGAAGGAAAAGCTGGGCTGGTAATTCTGTTTCAAAATCTTTCGGCTGCCATGGATTCGCTTGTTCTGTGCCGGTTTACTACTTTTGCTTTCAGTGTTGAAGATTATGCTGAGCTATTAACCGCTGCAACAGCCTTTTCTGTATCCGGAAAAGACCTTCTTCGAATCGGTGAAAGGATTTGGAATCTAGAACGATTGTTCAATCTCCGGGAAGGATTTACTGCTAAAGATGATTCTCTTCCCCCACGGTTTTTTTCTCCTCTTCCTGAAGGTGGTTCACGGAATCGGATTGTACATTTAGAAGAGATGCTCCCTGAATATTACAAGCTCCGGGGCTGGAATAACCAAGGAATACCAACAGATTCTCAGAAAAAGCAACTTAATCTCGCCTGATACTGAGTGGGAATTCAATGGCTGATTCAACTAATTTAGGAACAGCTGTCCTTATTGCTCGAATCCTTTCTAATCTGCTTTCACCACCTATTATCGCTCTAGGGGCTGTATTCCTGTTTGCGTTTTATTCTCCCGTCGGAACTGGATTGATTCTTCCATGGCAATCTTTTCTCCTTGGATTTGTCTTTGTTGTCATTGGACCGATTCTCCCAGTAGCTCTCATGGTTGCTTTAGGGCGCATTACTTTTGATGTCAAAAATCGACGGGATAGGCCCTTATTGTATTTAGCTGCAATCGTGGTTTACATTAGTGGGGCATTGATTGCGTGGTACTATCAAAATCATGCCATGGCGGTTATCGCGCTTGCCTATGCTGCTGTGACATCAGTTATAGCGCTTGTTAGTCTGTTCTGGAAGGCTTCTGCTCATTCGGCGGGGGTTGCTGGGCCAATTACTGGCTTAATTTGGGTATTTGGGCCTTTCATTATTTTCTTTATGTTATTGGCGGGTTTGGTTGCTTGGGCTCGGTGGAAACTCAAACTTCATACAGCGTGGCAATTGCTTGCTGGTATACTCATTGCTGTTATTGTCACTGCCTGTGTTTATTGGTTCTTCTGGGGGACGCCATTATGGTTCAATCTGCTGTAGACCTTAGGCTAGTTTAACCATCAAACGGATTGGCTCTGGATATCGACTATTGACACTCAATTCATAAACGAGGATTCCTCTGCCCTCTCGCTGTTCTGCGACTATGGGTTTTCGAGGAAGTTCAATTTGTGCTCCTGCAAGTTGTATCACTACACCTTCTGGATCTTGGGAAAGAGCTTGGGTTGCAAGTATCTGTAATGTTACTGTTGCTGTTAGGTCAGTTGAGGTGAGTAGCCAAAAGCCGATGGAGACGCTAGTCTCGTTGGGGTCTTGTAGAGTTAGCCAGGTTTGCACATTCGTATCAGAATATGTATTAAATAAAATTGGTGTGCTCTCATACCAGATGAGATCTGAGGGTTGCGTTGATGGGCGTAGATAGGGGAATGTTCGTGTTTTTTGTAATACATTGCCCTCATAAGCAATTTCCGGTTCGATTTGGAGGCTGATTCGAAAGTGCTCATCAGCTAATGTGAAACTGGTTTCTGCATCCTCTAATCGAAAACCAGAATCGAGTATTGACTCATCGCCTATTTGGAAAGCCCAACGGCGTTCTAGTTGCTGCGCTAATTTGACCTGTTCTTGCGTACCAATTTGACTGGCTTCCTGAAGAAACTCGGTAACGCGTCGTTTAACTTTGTCAAAATCTGCTTTTCCTTGACTCAAGAGTGCAAAGGAGAGAGGGATTTGTGCATTCAATATTCGAGAAGCTTGTAACTGGTTGGCTAGCTCTTCGGCATTGTTGTTTCGTAAGAGCTCGATTCCATCTTGGAAGGATTGGTTCCATTCTTCAAAAATTGGCATTTGGGCGGTTACAGTTGATGAAATCTGTAAACGGGCTCTCATTATTTGGGCATATTGAGATATGGCTGCTTCGACTTCGGTTGTGCTCCCATGACTTGATGCAGCGCGAAGCGCCTTTTGAATTTGAGTAGTAGCTCTTCGTAGAAGGCGTGATTGCGAACTTCTGGAAGTAGTCAGTGTGGCCAGTTTTGCGGTTGCTGTTCCTGCGGCACTAAGAGCAAGAACTTCGTTGCGGTGATCCTCTCGTAAGGCAGCTGCGCTCGCTAAGGCTTGTGCTAATTGTTCGCTCTGAGTTAACAGCTGTTCCCACTGCGATTCATCTGTTGGGCGTTCATCAAAGGCGAGTGCGTTAATATTTCGTAAGAGAAGGAAAGCGAAAGGATAAGCCATGCCAGTTAGCTTATCAGGACCTGGCATGAAAGAAAAGGTTTGGTCTGCGAAATCACGGGCATCTTCCATCAATTTTTGTTTATTTTGAATGTCATTACTCTGTTGGATGCGTTGGAGTATAATCCACACAAGGAGAGATCCAGCCTGAAGGGCTTTTACAGGTTGACGTTTTTTGACCTGGGCGAGCAGTGCATTTGAAGCGTAATCTTCAAGTTTATCCAACTCCTTTGAAGCGAAGGATGCACTAATTTTTCCTGAGGAATTTGGTGATACTTGAGCCAACAGGAGTTGGAGGGCAAGTTGAGCTCGGATTTCGGGATCCTTGGTTTGGAAATACAATTGTTCGTTCAGCTGAGTGCTTTGCTGAATGAGTTTTTGTGCTGATTTACTCAATGTCTCTGGAGGGATCTGAGATAATAGGTGTACAACGTGCGAAATGACTTCAAGATCTTGGTCATTAATCTGTGCTGCAGAGGTTTGTTTTGCTAAAAGCTGGTTCGCATAATCAGCAGCTGTTTTCAAAATGGTGTATTTCTCTTCTTCAGGGGCAACTTCAAGAAGGTACAACAGAGACTTAGTGAGTTCACGGGTCGGCGTCTGATAGATGTCTCGGCTTGCTCCCAATTGCTGTAGTTGGTGTATTGCGATTTGCTGGAACTTCACATGTAGTGTGGCGAGGGTATATCGGGTATCCGCGCCTTCCAATTTTGGCATTAACCGTTTGAGACGGGTATCGATACGCTTTGATATTCGTAGAATGAGTTCTTGGTCAGCTGGGCGGTCCAAGAGAGGGATTGTACTCACAAGTGTTTGAAGTGTCCCAGTGATTGCTTCTTCAAGTGATGCTGGCGGTTCTGTTGGAATTTCGCCAATGAGGATTATTATGCGGTCAAGTTGTCGGATGGCTCCACTGAGATCATCGAGCGCTCGATAATGAAATATTGCAGTGCGAGAAAAACGGAGACTGCGTAGTAGGTCATCACTGAGGGCTTTACTGGATTTGTCTTGAGCTAGTTCAAACCATATTTGACTAGCCCGTGAAGCGAATTTGGCCGTTGAATAAGCATCGCGCAGTTCTACAACGACATTCATGGCTGTGGTGATATGTTTCAATTGGGATGCGCGAAGTTTTTTGGTTGACATAGTTTGTTGCAAACGGTCCTTGAGATGCTCTTCACTAATGTCTAGAATTTTGAGATCATCATGGGCCTTGAGAGCCGATAAAATTGTCTTTCCCTTTTCGTCTCCACGCTCTTCCATTGTTTTATACAGTGTCTGCCAATGCTTGGTTATTTTTCGTAATTGGGCTACCTGTTTAGCAGGTTCTTCTTCGTCAGCGAATGCTATAATGGGTTCCTTTGCTTTGGTCGTTTG
>JABXGS010000204.1 GCA_016550425.1 archaeon | reverse complement strand
TAAAAGTGTGAAATTTCATGGCTGAGACCTGTGGCTTCTATTGGCTTGTAGAAAATAAACTTGCAGGGTCTGGCTATCCCGGATCCTGTTTGGATTGGTTGTATAATGCACAAGGCATCCGTGCTCTTCTTTCCCTTCAACCACTCACTCCAGATGATTTGCTCAAGGCTCAACAACTCGGATATCAAATCAGCACAGTCGCTATTACTGATTTTACCGCAGGTTCACCAGAACAACGACAAATGGCGGTTGAAGGAATCGTTGAGTTTCAGAAGAAAAACCTTCCAACCCTTGTCCATTGCCAAGGAGGATTGGGGCGAACAGGGATGATATTAGCCCTTTATCTTGTCCAACACAAAGGAGTTTCACCCAATTCAGCGATTTCCCAAATTCGTCGCATTCGAAAGGGGTCAATTGAACCGAATACTGGGCAAGAAGAAGCCATATTCGCCGCACAAGATGAGAACTAACTTCGAATTTAAGGTGGGTTTTAGATATCCAGCTTTTTGACAGCCTTGCGTTTGAGAAACTGACCGTGATTACTCTCACCGACTAATATTCCATCACTTACCACGATCTTTCCTCGTGAGATAGTCATATGGGGATAACCTTTCAGTTTCCATCCTTCAAAAGGACTCCAATCGCAATTCGTTTGTAGGTTCTCGGCATGAAGGGTTACCTTCTTTTCTGGATCAAACACAACAAGGTCAGCATCACTTCCTGGCGCGATTGTTCCCTTTCGTGGAAACATTCCAAAAATTTTCGCTGGATTGGTGCTTACTAGTTTTACAAGATGGTTAAGTGAAAACCGCTTTTTGCCTACTCCTTCAGTGTAAAGGAGGGGAAACATTGTTTCAACCCCGGGCAGTCCAAAGGGGATTTTTCGGAAATCGCCTTTCCACATGGCTTTTTGCTGGGTATCAAAAGTGCAAGTGTCGGTGGCAACCACTTGGATTTCGCCGTTGATAAGACCCTGCCAGAGTCGCGCGTTGTCTTCCTTCTTTTTTATTTGTGGACAGGTAGCGTAGAGATGGCCATTTTCTCTCTTGAACACCGAATCATCAAGCAGAAGGTATTGTGGACAGGTTTCCGCATACACTTGTACGCCTCTTTCTCGTGCGTCATGAACATACTGTGCACTTTCTCCTGCTGACATGTGAACAATATACAAGCGTCCACCTGTTACCTCTGCCCATTTGATGGCTCGTTGGACCGCTTCGGATTCTGTGAATGCTGGTCGGGAAAGAGTATGAGCATAGGCTCCCCATTTTTCCTTCTCTTGGGCATATCTATCAATTAGCATCTCGAGGATATCAACACTTTCTGCATGGACGCCAATCATTCCCCCAAATTTCTTTGTTTCTTCGAGGGCTTGAAAGAGCATGCCATCATCAGCCATCCACCCCTCATTTTTGTAGATCATGAACATCTTGAAGGTGGGAATACCATAGTCGATGACTTGTTTGATTTCAGCTTGTGTTTGTGGATTCCAGTCAGTAATAGCAGCATGTAACCCGTAATCAATATAGACTCTTCCGTCCGCTTCTTTTCGGCGGGCTTCCACTGCCTCCATTATAGAATGACCCTTTTGTTGAATAGCAAAATCAATTACAGTTGTAACACCGCCCATTGCAGCCGCTTTAGTGCCATTTTCAAAATCATCAGCCGAAACGGTGCCACTGAACGGCAACTGTAAATGTACGTGGACATCAATAGCTCCTGGAAAAAGATACATGTCGGTTGCATCAACAACCATTGTATCCGTTGTTGGTGCGATGACTTTTGAAATCGTAATAATCTTTTCTCCTTTTATCCCGACATCGGCTTGAAATGAATTGGTGGCGGTTACAAGAGTTCCGTTTTTAACAATCATGTCCAGCTTCATACAGAGTCACTTCTCCGTTTTTTCATCCCTTTAATACCCTTTATGATTTTGGGAAACGTCTAAATCACGAAAACACCATGTCTACTCAAGATTTCATCTGTTGTGATTATAATGAGAAAAGTTCGAATTGGATTAGTTCAGACTCGATGGGAAGGCAGTATTTCCGGTGAGGACGCCATTCAAAAAGACATCGAGAAAATGATTCAGAAACACGAAGCTTATGCTAAAACCGCTGCCCAGAAAGGCGTTCATATTCTCTGCTTTCAAGAGTTGTTCTTCGGACCCTACTTCTGTGCAGAACAAAAACCACTATGGTATAAATTTGCAGAACCGATTCCGGGACCTCTTAGTGATCGCATGAGTCGTCTTGCAAAAACCAATAAAATCATACTAATTGCTCCGATGTATGAAGAAGAAATGAAGGGGATTTACTACAATACCGCAATCATCATCAATAATGATGGTACACTTTTAGGAAAATATCGGAAAACCCACATCCCCCACCTTGGACCAGGTTTTTGGGAGAAATTCTATTTTAAGCCCGGAAATCTAGGATATCCAGTTTTTGAAACCGAGTATGGCAAAATTGGACTTTACATCTGTTACGATAGACATTTTCCTGAAGGTGCGCGGGCTTTAGGATTAAATGGGGCTGAAATTGTCTTCAATCCCTCTGCCACGGTTCAAGGACTCTCAGATCATCTTTGGGCTCTTGAACAACCTGCACATGCAGTTGCCAACGGTTATTTTATTGCAGCAATTAACCGTGTCGGGGAGAGCCCTTGGAAAATGGGAACATTCTATGGAAGTTCTTATGTGGCAAATCCACGCGGGGAAATTGTCAAGCAAGCTTCTGCAGATAAGGATGAACTCCTCATCGTTGATATTGATCTAGATATGATTAAGGAAGTCAGAAATACGTGGCAGTTCTTCCGTGATCGGCGCCCAGATTTGTACAAAGAATTATGTGATCTTTAGAGGGTTTTCTCAACTTCAGTGAAAGCCTTATCGAGGATTTGATACGCTGAATCAATCTGGTCTCTGGTTAATTCAAGTGGAGGCTGGATTCGGATAGCATTTCCATCGATTCCACCCTTTCCAATGAGCAGCCCTTCAGTCTTACAGAGTTCCATTACTTGGAGTAATTCTTGTGATGCTGGTTCCTTCGTTTCCTGGTTTCGAACCAATTCAATACCCTGCATCATTCCTTGTCCGCGTACTTCACCAACTAGTTTATGTTCTTGCTTTAGTGCTTCTAGCTGCTTTTTCAGATACGCCCCCTGTTCAGCTGCACGTTGGATGTAATTACTTTTCTGTATTATATCAATAACCGCAACAGCTCCCGCACAAGATAATAGGTTTCCGCCGAATGTGGCAAAGCTGTCCGTCGTAGTATACTCGCTAGCATATTCTGGTGATGTTAAAAATCCACCAATCGGAATGCCACTCCCAAAACCCTTAGCTAAGGTAATGATATCGGGATTGACTCCTGTGTGTTGAATACCCCACCATTTCTTGCCTGTTCGACCGAATCCAGTTTGTACTTCGTCACTGATGTAGAGCCCATCAAACTCTTTTACGATTTCATAAGTAATTTGAAAGAATTCGGGAGGAGGTTGAATTATTCCGCCAACACCTTGGATTGGTTCAACAATAAATGCTGCTAGAGCTTTGTTGGTTTGCGTTCGGATAAGTTCGCGGAGATATCGTGCACATTGCATATCACACTCCGGGTACTCTTTTCCAAAGGGGCACCGATAACAATAGCCATAGGGCTGAAATCGAACACCAGGTGGATGGGCTTCAGGAACTGTACGCCATCCAGCACTTGATATTTCTCGGGTTAGTGCTGTTCGTCCATGATAGCCATGGGTGCATGCTACTACATATGGGTTGTTTTTGAATTTTCGTGCCATGAAAAGCGCTGCCTCATTTGCCTCTGAACCACTATTGACAATGAATGATTGAGTTAATCCCTTAGGCGCGATTTCGGCTAGACGTTTTCCTAATACCGCATAGGGAATCGTAGCATATAATGAACTCGTGTAGACTAACCGATCCAGTTGCCATTTCAATGTAGCAATGAACCTCGGATGATTATATCCGGTAATCGTTGTGCAAATACCTGCAAACAAATCGATGTACTTTTTTCCTTTTGAATCTTCAAGAGTGGCGCCTTCTCCACGAACTAAAAGCAAGGGGTTTTCATAATAGTGTGAAACAGCGGGAACTACATGTTTCTTCTCTATTTCCAGGATTTTTTCAGCTGAGTAGGCTTTTCTTAGGTCTTCGGGAACAAGCTGCTCATCCATTTTTCTCAACTCCATCAAGGAGACATATGACTATTCACTATCACATAAAGACTTTATCTAGTAGAATCATCTATTTAGAGTCAATCGGAGGAAGTTCAACTCATGCCAAAGTATCCCTTATCCGTCGAATTCGCTGGTATTCCGTTCAAGAATCCCTTTATGCTCTCGTCAGCTCCACCAACGCTCGATGCCAAACGCGTCATTCGTGCAGCTAAACTGGGCTGGGGCGGAGCTGTCTTGAAAACGGTAACAGAAGAACCGACCGTGGACCCACGTACCCGCTTGGGCGTATTACGTGAGCAGGGACACCTAATTGGGATGAATAATATTGAGCTCCTTTCACGGCACTCTCTGAAAAAATGGATTAACTCTTGGATACCCGAGATCAAAGCAAGAACCCCTGAGGATTTTGTCGTTGTTGCTAGCATCATGTCTAGCCCAGAACCAGAAGGCTGGACTGCTCTAGCAGAAACTCTTACACAAACAGGAGTAAACGCCTTGGAACTCAACGTTTCATGTCCTCATGGATCACCAGAGAAACATATGGGCGCATTCATTGGCCAAAACCCAGAACTCGTAGAACGAGTTACTAAAGCGGCAAGGAAGGGGACGGATTTACCAATTTTTGTAAAACTAACTCCCAATGTGACTGACATCGTTCCCATTGCCAAAGCTGCTGTAAAAGGAGGCGCCGATGCATTATCCGCTATTAATACCGTTGAATCGCTTATCGGCATTGACATTGAGACCGCAACCCCGTACCCTTTCGCATATAATTCAGACTTATCCAATCCTCAAAGTACGTATGGTGGATACTGTGGTCCCGCCATTCGACCTCTAGGTCTACGGTTTGTTTCACAGATTGCTAAGGCGATTCCAACAATTCCTATCTCGGGAATCGGTGGCATTGGAAACTGGCAAAATGCAGTAGAATATCTAATGGTTGGTGCTAGCACTCTTCAAGTTTGCACGGCGGTTATGTGGTATGGTTTTCAAATTATTAGGGATTTCATTCAGCATTTATCCAAATTTATGAAGAAGAAGGGTTACGCCACCCTTAGCGCAATGGTTGGCAAAGCGCTTCCCAAAATCACGACTTGGACGGATCTACCAAAACTACCCCCCGTCATCGCTTACATCGATCCTGAAAAATGTATACTTGGTAAAGAATGCAGGATCGCATGTGCTGATGCCGGATATCAAGCTATTCGCATGGACGGACAACGTCTCATCGTAGACCCCGAAAAATGCGATGGATGCGGACTTTGTGCTGTGGTCTGTGGAGAAAATGCTGTGGAATTTGTGAAAAAGGAATAAACCTCTTCTCTTTAAAGGTGTGATTATGTCACTTACTACTGTCGGTGTAATTCTTAACTTTGCTATTGACCTGGAAGCCTCTGCGGCCGCGTTTTATGAAACTGCGATCACCATCACTCAAACACAAGACTTGAAGAGTCTTTTCGAAGCCCTTATCATGCAAGGACAAAGTCGAATACAAACGCTTATGCAATTTCGCCAACAATTATCACTTGACCAAAAGAAGGCTACGGTGACAGGCGTCAATAGTCAGCATTATCGGCCCAAAACCGAATGCCCGCCAGGATGTCCAGATAACCAATTAATTCGATTAGCATTGGCATTGGAGCAACAGATACACGACTTCTACCAAGATTCCAGTGATAAACTTGGTTTCCTCGACGCCCTCTCCGACGAATTTAATCAGCTTGCTAAAATTCACTTACTAAATCAAAAGAAACTACATACAGCAGGCTAGCGGATTTTACAAAAAACATTATCTGATTCTTTTGTTGAAATGTTCACAACAAAGAAAAGCGAGGACACGGTTTTTTAACTTGCTTCTGGTTCTTCGGTGACAGTTATGTGCAAAATTTGTACTGCCCATGGCGGGGGCAAAAAATGGTTCGAAGTCAAACGTCATGTCGAAGTGAAGTTTGCCAAAGAAATGGGGTTTGAGCCTTGGGAAAAAGACCACTGGCAATACGTCCACCAGCAATATGCTCAACTGGCGGCTCAAGCTGGTGACGCCATGGCCAATCCAGCGATGGCCGATAATGTCCGGAAAATGATAGATGATATGATCTTTCAAATTCATCCCCTAGAAAAAGGTGTTAATTTCACCTTTCCCCAAGGACACGGCGCCCAAGTACTTACGCGGGAAGAAATTGAAGGGGTCATTAAGCTTTCTGGTGAACCGTATCTAGTTGAGTGTCTATGCCGTAAAATGATTAACGGAGCCAGTGACAGATGCTGCATTCCTCTGGGGCTTCATGGTGAAACTGCTGAAATGTTTCCCTCCAAGGACGAGAAAGTGGAACGCATTAGTGTTGATGAAGCAATTGCCTTAACTCGGAAATTCAATCAGCAAGGGCGGGTTCATACGCTTGCTGGAACTCCTCTTCCAATGGCGATGGCTGTCTGTAATTGTGAGGTTCCCTATTGTATTGCCTTGCGTCCCAGAGTGGACATGGGCTTCAATTACATCATAAAAAGCCATTGGGTCGCGAAGGTTGATGTGGATCAATGTTCTGGTTGTCGGGAATGCCTTTCACGGTGTCAATTTGGAGCGATAACATTTTCAAACGCAACCGAACGTGCCAATATTGACATGTGGAAGTGTTACGGGTGTGGACTCTGTAAAGAGACATGTCCTGAAAATGCAATCGAACTCATCCCCCGAGAATCCTTACCCGCATTAAAGGACTGGTGGTAAACATGCAGAACTACTACAAGGTTGAATGGGATCACGACAAATGTCAGAATGCTTTTGAATGTGCCCAGTGTTTGCGTGTTTGCCCTCAAGCCGTTTTTGCATTGTATGCATCTAATCGTCAAGAAGGCATAGTACCAACTGAATATGTGATTTCTCCGGCAATGCAAATGTTTTGTAACGGATGCAATGCTTGTATCGAAGTATGTCCCAATGATGCGATCAAGGTCTATCCAAAATCTAAGGCTCAATGAACACGAAATCTAGAAAAATATCTTTTCATCAACCAGGGAGTACGACATGCTCACTTCGTGTCATAATTGGAGTTCCTCGATTTTGCTGATAATCTGATCAACATGTCCTTTAACGCTGACCTTAGGCCACACAAAGCGAACAACACCTTCTCGGTCGATCAGAAAGGTAACCCGTTTTGCTGTACCAATAATTTCCCTCTTCACGCCATAAAGCTCAACGATTTTCTTGTCAGCATCTGCAATTAGCGGAAAAGACAAGTCATGTTTAGCCTTAAAACCCGCTTGCCTTTTGACACTATCCGTACTCACACCTACCACTTTAACGCCCATACCGGTGAGTCGGATCATATTATCGCGAAAAGAACAAGCTTCCTTAATGCAACCTGGGGTGTTAGCCCGGGGATAAAAATACAAAACCACGATATTGTCTCTCAGCTTTGCCAGTTCTAATTCGGTATTGTCATCAGTGATTCCAATAAAATTTGGAGCCGATTGCCCAACTTCAGGCATATCCATTGTAGAAACCTCAGTCAAATGGGAAGCTGCGTACTCTTCTTATTCGTTTCGCAATTCTTAGAAGGGCTCTAGATTGGTGTAAATTCGCTTTTACGCGCCCCACACACCGGGCACACCCAGTCTTCGGGTATATCTTTAAAGGCTGTGCCAGGCGCAATACCATGTTCGGGGTCACCAACAACAGGATCGTAAATGTAGCCACACACAACGCATTGATATTTTCCTTTTTCTTCTGTTTTGCTGGTCTTTTCCGGAGTTGGTGGAACATAGGTCGCTGCCCGTTTCGATGTTTTACCGCCTTTGACTTGGTGGTAGTACGCATATGTTAAAGGGGTCCCCTCTTCCAACATCTCTGCCCCTTTAACTTCTCCAATAAAAATGGTGTGTGTATCGACATCCACCTGGTTGGTCACCTTTACTTCAAGATACGCAAGAGCGTTATCAACAATGATTGGACAGTCTTCAAGTCCTTTCAAATGCTTTACCTCGCTAAGCTTATTCAGCTCACGCCCGGACCTGAACCCAAATCGACCAATGAACTTCATTGGAGTAGATTGGTCAAGAATTGAAACAGAAAACATACCGCTCTTTGTAATCAGTTCGTGAGTAAGATTTTCCTTATTAATACTCACCGCGACGCGTGGAGGAAACGCGGTTATTTGGAATACGGTATTCACGATTTGCCCATTAATTTGATCATCTGCTTTCGCTGCTACGATGTATAATCCATAGCTGAGAAGATTGAGCACAGACATATCCAATTCTTTATCCATTTTACTCAGCTCCATTTAGAAAATTCAAATTACGTGTAGATTGTTAGTTTTCCGGTTCAATTACAAAGTTACAATCCTTGATTATGTAACTAAATCGCTTTATCATGTCCAACGCTTGCTGATAACTTATTTTTAGGTGCCTGTGTGAAGGTGCCAACATCTCATCTAAGCTACTATTCCACTCAGTAATTTGGTTTTTCTCAAAGTGAATACGACGTGGTTTACAATTATCCAAAGGAGGATTCAAATCAGACATTGGCTACACCTCTGTTTCATCCAAATGTAACGTCTAACATATTTGCTAGAAGTGCTTACAATTTTACTCCAAGATATTAAAGACGCTATTTATCTATTCCGCGATTGCGAAGAACCAGAACTAGCATCACAACGAGCTGCCCGTAGCCTTTTTATATTCGAGATGAATTGGAGAAAGAAGCAGGTCTAATACTCTGAATCGTTTTCTCTTGTGGCTACCTCTCATTGCGGCAGAACTTGAGGAAGGATTTAGTTGGAAACCTGATTATCGAAGCAACGTGGTACCGAAAATGAGCTACGATCGAGAGCCTGTTGAGGCTACAGTCGCTGAATTGCGACCTTTTATGAAAAGTTTGAACATCACCTTCAAGGTCATCGAAAAAGGTGAAGAGCGCGAAGTCACCTCCCGCCGCGATGGTGAAACCCATCGAGTTGTTGACGCAACTGCAGGTGACGCTACTGGTGTCGTACTAATCTCATTGTGGGATGACAATATTGAATCCATCGAAGTCGACAAAACTTATCGCCTAGAAAAAGGCTACACCAGTCTTTTCCAGGGACACCTCCGGCTAAACATCGGGCGATATGGCGAAATCAGTGAAGCTGACGAAGCGATAGATGAAGTCGACGCAGAAAACGATATGTCTGCTGCAGAACACGAACAGCCACGCTACCGACGGCGAAGCTATGGTGGACGCGGTGGCGGATCCCGCCGTGGCGATCGGCGCGATCGTGGTCGTCGCTACTAATCTCTCCTCATTGCCCTTCACGCCTCATAATTTGGCGTGAAGGCTCCCCTTTTTCTCAAATCGTCAACCAAGGCGAGAACTACTTTCCAATAATATTTGTGAAGAAATTTCAGCTAAAATCAAGTCAAAACCCGGTTCTTCAAAACGAATCCCCTTTTTTTGAAAACCGAGGTGTTGAAAATAAAACTGTTGGGCACGTGAATCAATCGAGCTCACTGTAGTTTTAATAATGCCAATTTGATGTGCCACGGCATATTGGGCTAGTTGTTTTAGAAGCCAGGTTCCCGTCCCTTGTTGTGGAGGAATCGCACAAACAAATCGGATGAACAACTCTTCTGAACGATGGTAAAAGTCGAGAAGCCCTTTTACACTATTACGCACGGTAGCAAGCCAGATTTTCCTATTGTCTTCTCTGAGAGCATTCTGTAAATGGGTCTCAATTGATTCAGCCAGTTCATCGAAAGATTCGGAAGCGCCCGGCGGCGTCTCCAACAATAAGCCTTGAGCGTAAATCCGAGCAGCCAGTTTAAGATTCTGCTTAGAAAGTAGTGTAATTTTCATCGAGTTCAGTTGGGAAATCGTTCGGACCTCCAACAAGGGGATAGCATTCTTTTATCAGTTTGAATGATTGTCTCTCGAACAGTCACTGTACTTAAGATATCCGGGAGGCATCTGATTATAGGCGTATCCGTCGGATCTCAAGAACTTACCTGCCAAATGGTGTGCATAATGCCCATCGACCGGAACTTCGCAATAACTTGGAAACAAACTGCCACTCATAAGAACCATTCGATCTGGCAGTCTGAAACATCTAAATTAGGGATTCACGGAACCCGTGTGGCTGTGGATTTTGATGAATGTTCAGGGTGTATGAAATGTGTGACTGTCTGCCCTGAAGACGTATTCAAGCGATTTGAAGTAGCCTCTGGAGTAATCAAAGCAGATCCTGAAAGAGAAGATGTATGTTTAGACTGTTTGGCCTGTGAGCTAGTTTGTCCTGAAGATGCTATTTTTATTGCTCGACAGCCATCAAAATCTGATACCTTAAGCGCTTTATTGGACTAGCACACATACTTCCTAGTATTCCTTTGAGCACTACTAAGGATGGATTCAACCATGTTTGATGTGTTACTAACAGAAAGAGAACGGCAAATCCGTGATGAAGTTCGCACCTTTGTTCGAGATAAGGTGGATTCCAAACTAATAATCCAAATGGATGGAAATGAACAGGAATACCCCTATGACTTCATTAAGACAGCGTCAAAAGCTAATTTACTTGGATTGCGATTTCCCAAAAAATATGCAGGGCGTGGGTTGAATTGGGTCTCTGAAATGCTGGCAATCGAGGAAATTGGGGTGCTAGGGATTGCTCTAGGATGCGCATATTCGCTTCCCAGCATTGTCGGTGAATCCATCGATAAATTCGGAACCGAAGATCAGAAAAAGTCATACCTCACTCCTGCTCTTTGCGGTGAGAAAATCTGTGCTGAAGGGCTTACTGAACCCAGAGGAGGCTCAGACTTCTTTGGCACCAATACGTCAGCAATCCTTGAAGGGGATCATTTCATAGTTAATGGGGAGAAACGATTTGTGGCAGGTGGTATAGGTGCTGACTACTTTCTAATCTATGCAAAAACGAACATGAAGGCTCCTCCTCATCGATCTCTCAGTGCATTTCTGGTCGACCGTGATATGGGCGTGGAGGTTGATGAGCATTATAGTCTCATGGGCTGTCGGGGGATGGGTGCAGCTCGAATTGTCTTAAAAGATGTGGAAATTCCCAAACAAAATCTAGTGGGTCAATTGGATGGAGCCACTGAGATCTTCAATGCTATGATGGTTCCTGAAAGACTCACATCTGCTGCAGGTGCCATTGGGCTTGGACGTGCAGCCTTAGAACTCGCTGTACGCTATGCTGCCCGACGTGAAGCGTTTGGTAAGACGATTAGTCGTTACGAAGGGATAAACTTCAAAATAGCCGATTGCGCGACAGCATTAGACGCTGCCAGAGGGTTAGTATATCGTGCTGCACGGCTCGCTGATGCAGGACAACCTAGTCGAAAGGCGGTCTCGCAAGCCAAGGTCTTTGCTACTGAAGCATGCTATCAAACGGTCTCTGATGCTATGCAGATTCTTGGGGGAATCGGCTATACCGACGTTTATCCTATCGAAAGACTATTTCGAGATGCACGACTCGCCACCATCTGGACGGGAAGCAGCGAAATCATGCGCCTGATTATTCAAAGCGATATATTCAAAGAAATTCTCAAAGAGCCCAAGGGCACAAAACGGGATGTAGAATTGGATACGCCGGGTGCTAAGAAAACCGTTGAGAAAGTATACCGTGAAGATCCAACTAAATATTTTCCGAAAAAAGATTAGTCTTCACTGGGAGCGGAGTAAAACACTTCATTCAGCTGTTCTTGAGCAGTGATTTGATGGTTGCGTCGAAGCTGTGAAATCATGGACATCAAGGAATGCATGGGAATATCAAGCGACTGTGATACATCTTTAAGCCGACAGGGTCGCCGCTGAAGCATAGTCAATAAATCTTCTTGCAATGATTGGTGGGATTTCCAGGACGCAGCCTGTTTTCGCGCATCATGGCTCCCGTATACCCAAATACGTTCTGCCTCATAGTAGTCCCCCAGCTCAGATGCAAAATCATCCAATTCGAATTTTTGAATTGGTTTCACGCGGTCACTACTAGGTGGTCGCCAAGGCGTATACAGTTGGATAAAATCTACAACCGGTGCTATTTCAATCAATTCACCCACTAACGATTCTCGGGCTGGGCCCCTTACATTTGAAATATCTGAGTCCAATTTCAGTAACATCACTTCAAGAGCTATCGTCGCCGTGCTCAGTTTTCTCAGTTTATGGATGCCTTTCACCAGTTGGTTGTGGTGAAATGAAATGAGGGGTCTGTTAATTGCACGGTGAGTTACATCATCTCCAGCATCAAATTTGATAGTTACAATATCAAATTCGCAAAGGTTTTTCAATACCCTCTGATTTCCAAGTAATGATCCATTCGTTAACAATACAACAGGCAAACCAGGGAGTTGTTTTCGGGTTATGCCCACCATCGATCCCATTCTTAAGTTGAGAGTAGGCTCCCCGGACCCTGAGAATGTCACCACATCTAAACTATCAACAGACAACTGGCGAAGATGCTTTTCAAGATTATTTCGAAGCATATCTGCATCAGGAAGTTCATGTTGGTATCTCGGTATAGGTTTAGCTGGGATTCGAGTGGCTCCTAACTGGCAGTAAACGCAATTGAAGGTACACCTTTTCGGTGGAGGAACCGGATCAATGCCCAAAGATCTTCCGAAACGCCACGACATCACCGGGCCATAAACTAAATCCATAACTCGTTATCCTTCTTGTAATCCTTTGGGGTTCTATTCATTGTGTTTTTTGAAGCTGCCCTTCCTTGACCACTATCACCAGAGGACGACTTTCTGTTAATGCGGTAACGACTTTCTTTCGTCCAGTTTGAAGAAGCCGCCATACAGTTCCTCGAGAAACTCCCATCTCTTTTCCTGCATCCTTCTGCTCATGGCCTTGCTTATCAACAAGCCGCATTGCCTCCAGTTCTGACGCATAGAGCTGTATTGGCGTCGAGTTTTTGATCTCAGTTGGAATAAAAGAGGTCTGTGCGGGGATCCGCCCTAAACTAACTGGTTTTGGCGGGCGTCCGCGACCTGCCCATCCGCGACGATATCTCATTTTTGTTCGTTATGAATTGCCCCTTGGATACATTTATATATTTCTGTGCATATACACAAAATAATTGTGTGCATAAACACAAAAAGAGGTGATAACCCAAATGTGGCAACGTGGAAATCGAGGACGTGGTCAGGGTCGCAATCAAGGTCAATGGCCAGGTAACGGACCTTTCTCTCATCTTCCTCCATGGCAACGCCCAGGCTGGCTCTATGGACGTGGTAGTTGTTGGTATCTATATTCCCAACAGCAAAATCAAGGTATCGCTCCCGAACAAGCCCCTCCCTTCCCAAACCAATTCGCATCAGGTATAAACTTCTGTACCCAATGCAGTGCGCCTTTACCAACCAACGCGAATTATTGTCCTAGCTGCGGAAAGAAAGTTGGGAATTAGCTTCTGGTGCAATAATACCTCTTCATCGCACTCTAACGACTCTTCAGGTTCAGTCATGGGTGTCGAGCTGCTGCTCAACTTTTTTCCAAATATTTTCCAACGTCTTGGATAAGCGATTAGTTGGAGCATATTCGACAATGGGCTGACCAGCGACGACCGCTTTGTACATGATGGTATCATAGACCAATTCCCCTACTATGGGTATTCCCTTTTGCTCGCAATACTCTTTTATTTCACCAGTTTTTTGCAGATTCAAATCGGCTTTGTTAATGAGAACAGTGACAGGAATGCCGAAGTGCTGGAATAGTTCAAGAATGCGTTCTAAGTCATGAATAGCTGCTACGGTTGGTTCGGTGACAACTAGACCGGCTGAAGCTCCGGTAATCGCAGATATCGCTGCACAGGCTATTCCTGGGGGACCATCAATTATGATAAGATCTTTCTCATTTTGGGTTGCTAATTTTAATGCGAGTTCTCGAACATGAGTAACGAGCTTTCCAGAATTACTTTCGCCCGCAAGCAAAAGGGCATGAGCCATTGGACCATACTTGGTTTCGGAAGTATAGATGTAACCTGAAAGGCGGTCTTTCATTTCTATTGCGTTTGTTGGGCAACTAATGTAACAGACTCCGCATCCTTCACACATGATTGGGTCAACTTGAAATTCCGGGGTAATTGCATCAAATTTGCACGCAGCTTCACAGATACCACAACTAGTGCATAAGTCTGGATCAATTACAGCGACTTTTGTCTCGATAAATTCCTCCGAAGATTTGATCTCAGGGGCCAGGAGTAAATGTAGATTAGGTGCATCAACATCACAATCAGCTAAGATAGGATTTGGAGCTAAAGTTGCTAATGCGGCTGCAATAGATGTCTTTCCGGTTCCACCCTTTCCACTCACAATCACCAGTTCTTTCATTAGCTCTTCGCCTCCTGAATTGCTTTGAAAACAGCTTCCAGTTTTGGTTGCCATTCTGTTAATTTGGTGACGAAGGGGATGCCTTCAGCGAATAATTCGGCAATTTGACGACTATGTGGAATTTCTAATATGATAGGAAGCTGTTCGCTAGAACAATATGAGTATACCTGCCGATCTCCGATACCCGCACGATTAATTACGACACCGATTGGAATGTCAAGTTGGCGAATCGTGTCAACCGCAAGCTGCAAATCATGTAAGCCAAAGGGTGTTGGCTCGGTAACTAAGATGGCATAATCGGATCCATGAACTGATTCAACCATTGGGCAAGATACTCCTGGAGGCGAATCGATAATCACGGTTGTTCCATTGGTTGTGCTTGCTTGTTCTTTGACTGCTTTGATTACTGGCACGACAAGGGGTTCACCTACATCGAGGTTCCCATAGACAACTTGCATCCCTTCTTTTGTTACTCCGCGATGGATTGCACCTAGCTTGCGTCTTCCTTCCTTGATCGCCTGGTTTGGACAAACTAAAATGCAACCTCCACAACCGATGCAGAGCTCAGGAAAAAAACTAACCCCGTTTTTACCAACAAAGATGGCGTGATTAGGGCAGAATTCTACACACTCTTTAGATTGAGTACATTTCTCTTGGTTGAACTCGGGAACGAGCGCATACACAGGCTCAACTTCTTCTTCATTAAGGGGGAGAAGGGTATGCACGTTCGGTTCATCTGCATCACAGTCCAATACTTGAATCGGTCCAGATAATGAAAGAGCAAAATTCACAGCAAACGAGGTCTTACCTGTCCCTCCCTTACCACTCGCAACGGCAATTTTCAAACTAACTACACCTTATTCCTCATGCCATCGATTTATCTGTTCATCTATGCCGTGCTTCACGGCATCCGTCTGTTAATTCCTTCAATTCGCTGTTCTTAAATGCGGTAAGAACTTCCCCCAGAGTATTTGCTGTGGCTTGCATTACTGCAACGCCTTCTGATTGAAATCGTCGAAGGGCCCGAGGACCCATCCCAACGGTTATCACCGTATTCGGTGCAAAACTTAGGAGAATATCTGGCGGGCGTTCGCCTCCTCCTCCGAAATGTCCACTTCGATTAGGAGCAAATTCTATTCTCCCTATTTCGTTGTTTTCGGAGAATTCAATGATGGCAAAGAATGGAGCTCTGCCAAAATGTGGGGACAGTTCGCTTGCTTCACCTGCTTCATTCAACACAGGAACAATAACACGTTCAACCATATTATTCAACTCCTAACTATAGGTTGGAACCCTTACCAACGGCCACGACCCCCACCGCGTCCACCACCACGTCCTCCGCCGCGTCCCATTCCCATCCCCGTATGAGCGGGTGTGGTTGATGAAGCGGTTTTGGTGAGTTGATTGTTCTTAAATTGGTTAATGGCATCATGGACGCTTCCCGAAATTCCGGTGTAAATTTCTACACCGCCGGCGTTGAGGGCATGATAGGCATTGGGTCCTAAATTACCAGTCAAGACAACCTTTGCTTGATGATCCACAACAAATTGGGCAGCCTGAATTCCGGCTCCTCCACCTGTCATCGCTCCGGGGTTAGGCGTTGATTCAAATTCCATGGTGTTTGAATCAACAAAAATGAAGTTCGCACATCGCCCGAATCGGGGGTCAACTGGTGCATCAAGCGTTGGACCTTGAGCGGTTACACAAATTTTCGTCTCATTCATCTCCTGTTTTGTCAACTTCTGACTGTGCTAACCGGCGCAGATAGTGGCTGTTACATTTTGGGCAGCTAGTTGGTCGTCCTGTACCAAAGGGTTCTGTCCATTGGTGTTGACATGTAAAGCATCGAAACCATCGTAGTTCTGGTAATTCAATAGGGCCTCCTTCAATTCGAAGAGCCTTGCCGTGTACTAGGGCATCGGCAATTTTATTATGAGCAGACTTTAGAATCCGGTGCAGTGTGGGTTGTGACACCTTCAGCTGTTGGGCTGCTTGGTTTTGAGTAAGTCCCATGTAATCTTTGACGCGAAGGGCTTCAAACTCATCGACATTTAAGACAACTTCGTCAATGGTGCCGATGGGTATGCCTCTCGGCTTGTAGTAGCTTACGTTGGGTTCGGCGCGGACAAATCTGCGCTTGTATGGTCTTGGCACGTTTTGAATATATATTCATAACTATATAAAAAACTACCTCATATTCCAGCACCAGCACAACATAAGAAGTCAAAACACGCAATAATTAGCTTACCCCTTTACAAGTTGAATGTGTGATACTATGAAAATCTCTGGTGGAGAAATACTCGCCCAATGTTTAGCCAACGAAGAGGTACAATATATCTTTGGCATTATCGGTGACCAATGGAATTCCTTCTTTGATGTTCTCGCTCGAAAGGGTGAACAATTGGGCATCGAATTCGTAACCACACGGCATGAAGCTGCAGCTGCTCATATGGCTGATGCCTATGCCAGAACTACCAGAAAACCTGGAATTTGCCTAGGAACCGTGGGACCTGGAGCTGCAAATCTTGTGGGTGGAGTGTATGCAGCTCATGCGGATAGTGTACCCCTTATTGTGCTTACAGCACAGAATCAGCGATGGCGGATCTATCCAGATACGGGAATGACACAAGGGCTTGATCAGATTCAACTTTTCAAACCCCTTGTCAAGTGGAACGCTGTAGTATGGACCATTGATCGTATTCCGGAGCTAGTTCGACAGGCTTTTCGAGTAGCTTTAGCTGGTCGACCAGGACCTGTACATCTTGATTTTCCCTCCGACATCCTCTATGGGACAGTCGACTCACCACCCCTCTTGGTCTCTCCCCATAAATACCGAGTCACTAATCAGCCCACTTCGTATCCAACGCTAATAGGACAAGCAGCACAACTACTGCTGGAAGCGGAGTTTCCTCTTATTCATGCTGGCACAGGTGTCTTATGGGCTAATGCCTCAGAAGAACTAGTCGCGTTAGCCGAACATCTTTCTGCTGGGGTAACCATGAGCCCGGCTGCTCGCGGTGCGATTCCCGCAGATCATCCATTGGCAATCGAGCCCGGTCTTCAATGTGGCGCTTATGCACAAAACCGTGCAGATCTCGTTCTTCTTGCTGGAGGTCGTCTGGGGGATTTAGATTTCTGGGGTAAATCTCCTGGTTGGAAGCCACCTGAGAAACAGAAACTAATTCAAATAGATATCGAGAGTGAAATGATTGGCGTTAATCGGGAAGTCGATTTAGCCCTTGTTGGAGATGCAAAAAGCACCCTCCAATTTCTCCTTTCGGAAGTAAAACGCCGGAGTGAACCAAAGATACCTTCGTCCATTCTTGAGCAATGCCAAACCTCCCGCAACGCATTCTATCAATCCCAACTGAAGATTGCGTCCGAGGACACTGAGCCGATTCATCCTCTTCGCCTTGTCAAGGAGGTACGAGATTTCTTTGACCGAACTGCAATCAGCTGCATCGATGGAGGGAACATCAATCTTTGGGCACTTCATCTGAATCGGATTTACGAACCTCGAACATACCTCTATGCCTGTGATTCGGGACATCTTGGAGTAGGATTGCCCTACGCCATAGGAGCGAAAATTACACATCCTGATCGGCAAGTGTATCTAATCAGCGGGGATGGTTCCTTTATGTTCAATATACAAGAATTGGAAACGGCAGTTAGACATAATGCCCCGATGATAGCTATCGTTGCTAATGATCGCCGCTTTGGGATGATTGCAGGGGTTCAGCATCTCCTATTTGAAAACAGATATTATCAGGTCGACTTCACCGATGTGCGATACGACAAAGTGGCACAGGCGATGGGTTGCTATGGCGAACGTGTCACCAAGACAAAAGAAATTCGCCCAGCTCTTAAACGGGCTGTGAAATCCAAGTTACCGGCAGTTATTGATGTAATCATTGACAGGGATGCGAACCTAAATCCTCCCGAACTTGCATTAGTTGGATCAGTGTGGTTGGAAGGGTGTAGTCCACCCCCAGTCGAGGAAGAGAAAAAGGAGAAAAAAACGGTATCGGAAGTTGTGGCCAGTTAATTAACTAAAGGCTGAAAAATTAACGGCTTCATAATTCCCTTTTCATTTCTAAGCATCTCTTCATTAATCATACTTTGGTATTCCGAATGATTACATAGTGTTGCTTCGCTACTCAATTTGTATGTGTCTAGGTTGCTTCTTTTTTTGAATCCGAAGCTCCAGAAGTCCATCACTAAATGTGGCTTGGATATTCTCTGCATCAGCATCACGTGGTAAGGAAACTCCCTTTGAGAAGCTTTGGAATCGGATTTCCCGTTGAGCAGTTCCCCAACGCTTGTAGTGAACCTCTTGCCGCATTTTTGCCTGGACACTCAGATGGTC
>JABXGS010000203.1 GCA_016550425.1 archaeon | reverse complement strand
GACTCAGGCCTTAGAGTATCTAACGAAGGCCCTGGAGATCTTCGAGCGGCTGGGCACCCTGATTGAACCTGACAGGGTCAGAGAAGAGCTGTCGGGGTTGTCCAAACCTTAAAATATGGAAGACACAATATACTGTAAGCGTTCTCATGACCCTATATTGCATGTATCTATTGATCACAGGTTTTGAGAAGCCTATATTCCTGTGATCTCTTGGAGATATCTGCAAATCTTCAGTGATTCTAACTGGGTGTGATTTTGGTTAGAGATCACCGGTTTTAAGCAGCACGATTTTTTTGGCATAATCAATATATCACCAGTTTCCAGGATCCTGAATTTCGATTGAAAAAAACCATCGATTTGGGTATAAGCGTCTCTAACCGATTTCTGATTCTCCTATTCCAACTGACCTGAAGCGGTTCTCCATTTCCAGAATTGCATCCTCTTTCTGAGTTAACTTTTCGTTCTTCCGAAATTCCACATCATGAGTTCCTCTGTTTGAAACCTTTAAAAGGGATGTCACATGATCGAAGAAGGTTTTAAACGCAAACTCGCTGCTATTCTTAGTGCCGATGTCGAAGGCTACAGTCGCCTCATGGATCAAGATGAGGAGGCAACAATCCGCATATTGACAGCCTACCGTTCTGCAATAACAGACATCGTACAACAATATAGAGGCCGCGTTGTTGATTCTCCAGGAGACAACATCTTGGCAGAATTTACCAGTGTGGTAGATGGTGTTAACTGTGCGGTGGAAATCCAATCTGAACTTGCTGAACGTAATGCCGAATTGCCTGAAGATCGAAAGATGCAGTTTCGAATCGGGGTGAACCTTGGAGACGTTGTGGAGGAAGAGGACCGAATATACGGTGACGGAGTCAACATTGCCGCCCGGGTCGAAACCTTAGCCGAGGCTGGAGGCATTTGTATTTCCGGCAGCGCTTTCGATCAGGTTGAGAACAAGCTGGGGCTGGAATACGAGTATTTTGGAGAGCACCAGGTTAAGAATATCAGAAGGCCGATTCGGGTCTATCGGGTCCTTCTAAAAGCAGCATCAACCAGGGATATGCTTCCTATCGAATCCCTGAATTTGAATGTTCCGGATAAGCCGTCGATTGCAGTACTACCTTTTACCAACATGAGCGGCGATCCTGAGCAAGAGTATTTTTCGGATGGCATCACTGAGGACATTATTACGGCGCTATCCCGCTCACCCTGGTTGTTTGTGATTTCGCGCAACTCGAGTTTTGCATATCGAGATAAGATGGTGAATGCCAAGAAAGTTAGCCGGGAGCTTGGAGTTCGTTACATCCTTGAAGGGAGTGTTCGCAGGGCGGGGAATCGCGTCCGTGTAACTGCCCAGTTGATTGATGGGAGCGAAGGAAACCATGTGTGGGCCGAGAAGTATGATGGCGAATTGCAGGACATCTTCGATTTGCAAGATCAAATTACCCAGCAAGTCGTTGCGTCGATCCTCACGCAAATTCAGCTCAACATTGGTGAAAAAGTAAAACGGTTGGAACGCCCCGATGTGAGAACCTGGGATTTACTGGCTCGTGGCTGGAAATTATTCTATGAGCTGACCAAGGATAGCCTCGCCGGAGCGGAAACATACTTGAGGAGGGCAGTAGAATCTGATCCAAAGTCATGCGATGCGCACCATTTGCTCGCGGGTGTGCTAAGCCATCAGGTTCAGATGGGTTATGCTTCCGATAAAGACGCTACTCTTGCTGAGGCTTACGAATTAGCGAAACACGCAGTCGTCCTAAATGAACACAACGAATACGCTCATTGGATTTTGGGCTTTATTCAACTTTGGCGAAGGAAGCATGATATGGCAATAGCGGAGCTTGAGCGTGCGATGGAGCTTAATCCCAATTGTTCGCTGGCCTACGGCACTCTTGGAACTATTTTGAGTTTCAGTGGAAAGCCCGACGAATCAATCAAAAATAATGAAATCGCCATTCGCAATAATCCAAGGGACATCAGCATCTTTTTTCGCTACTCCGGAATCGCCATGGCACATTTCGTGGCGGGACGATACTCAGAGGCAGCACAGTGGGCGCGCAAGAGTATTAATAGAAAACCAAACTGGCGTCTTGGACATGCTGTACTTGCCTCTAGCCTCGCTCAGCTCAATCGATTAGAGGAAGCGAAGGAGGCGGTCGATAACTATCTCGAGATTGTTCCCGATGCAACGATTTCTGAACTCCGGCACCTGCCGTTTAAAAATTACGACGACGCACACCGGTTCGAAGAAGGATTGCGCAATGCCGGATTACCGGAGTAGGTTAAAGAAACCTTTAATCAGCCACCCAAATTGGTCAGAGTCTAGCGCTGCTGCATTCCCCATGGCCTCTCACCGGCGCTTTCATAATGATTGTGGGAGATATTTATCACGAGTTTCCTTTCAGTTCGATCACAGCTTTTGAAAAGCCTAAATTCCTGTGATCTCTTGGAGATATCTGCAAAAGGTCAATGATCTTAGCTGGTTGGACTTTTGGCAAGTTGTGTTGTTAGTTTAATTATGTTGTGTGTATTTAGTTCATTTAATTCGTGTCGAAGACGTGAAATATCCATATAATTCCTTTAATTCTGGCCTTGATTCTATTTCCTGCATATGCTATGTTCGTAACTAATAAGAAGAGCTTGCCCTCTTATACAACTCATCTTGTTATCGTCGTGGCGAGCCTTCTGTCCTAAGATCTGCCATAACGAACTACTTCGATAATAGGATATGACGATGTCGAAGAAATCCCAAAAAGCCATCCTGACCCAGTAGCCCCCCTAGCACCAAAAGATTCCTGGATCAGAACGGGGAAGTACAACCAACGGACGAATTGTTATGTTGCGAGACTTTGGCTGCAGTTTTCTGGAAACTGGTTTAACCGTTTGATATTGATGATGAATTCG
>JABXGS010000034.1 GCA_016550425.1 archaeon | reverse complement strand
TGTGCTATGCGGTGGGCTAGTCGCAGGGAGGGGTTATAGGTTCCTTTTTCGAGGAAGAGGATGGTTTGGCGGGTGACACCAACAGCTTCAGCCAAGTCTTCTTGAGTTAAGTTATGTTGTTGGCGTAGTTCTCGGATCTTGGTCTTCATGGTGGTCTAGTCTCCGCGTTTGTCATAGTACATCATTGAAGCCCCCCACATTGTATAGCCTACAACCATGATGAGGACAAGGGCAGCAAAGAAGAGCTCTTGGACTGGTGGTCCACCGATGGCAAGCCAGGCGATGGCGATTACAGCACCCATTAAGGTGATGAGGAACATCACGGCGATGAAGCCATTTCGGGAGGCTTTGACGAAGTTGTTGACCAGTCGCTCATCACCTCGTCCTTCGAAGCGAAAGAAGCTGAAAAACCCAAAAAAACCGAAGAAGCCAAACCAAGCCACAGAGCCAGTTAATAGATAGAGAAGCCCTAAGAATCCGAGGAACCCAAGAAAGCCCAAATAATACATTCTCACTTCTAGCAACCCCGTTTGATGTTAGAAATAATTAACGTTAGAAATATTTAACATTTATTGTTTGGCATCAAGAAGCCCCTTCTGTACGGATCGAACCATTCTCTCATACCCTGATGGAAAGTAGATAGTGCGTCCTTTGCCGTGGTTCCAGCAGAAGAGCCGAGAAGAACCGGGAACAGGTGAAAGTCTGGCGCTGATGATTGACTAGACTGCTGTAGTCGTGGTGTTTACTCCGGGTTGCTAGAGGAGAGTGGGTCTTTCAGGACAGTTGTTGTGGAACTGTTAGGCGAATTCCATTTCGAGGCGTTTGATGGCGTTTTGGAGGACCTCGATGGCTTCAGTATTTTTGGTTTGGATCATGAGGAGTACGCCTTTTTCGAATTCGGCGAGGGATTTGGTGAAGTCGCGCCAGTATGGGTTTTGTTTCATGGAGAGGGCGATGTCGATAGGCATTTGGTAGCGGCGGTGGAGCCAGCCGATGACGGAGGCGAGGGGAATGTAGATGACGAGGAATACGAGGAGAAAGTAGAGGATGTTGGGGAAGAGGATTTGCATCCCAGGAATATTGACGAGGACGAGTGTGTACATGAGGATGCTGAAATTCATGAAAGCGAGGAAATAGACGAGGTAGGTTCCGTGTCCCGTGCGAAAGTCAGTCCAACGACGTTGGAAAAAACCTTTTTTCGTGGTCATAGTTGATGCATCTCGAAATTACTTTACTAGATTCTGCTTTTATTTCATTGCGGTATGGGATTATCCGGGGATATTAAGGGTAATCAATTGAAGAGAAGCCATGGGCGTGGTTCTAGCAGAAGAGCCCTAAAGAGCGGACCACGTGAAGGCGTGGCGTCGTTAGTGTGTTTTTCGTTCTTTGTATTAGAGCCCGCATGAGGTCGTAGTACGCGATAGTTGTAGATTTTGTCAGGGTGATTTGCCGTGTTCTAGATGAATTAGAATGCGGTAGAAAAGGCTTGTAAGGAAGTAAAGAGGGAGTTGTGTTCTAGCAGTTACAATCAAAACAGCGGGTCATGTTTTTAATAGCGTTGCGATTCGTTTTCCGAAATCTTTGCACTTGGGGAATTCGCCTTCTGTGACCGGTCCTTTCATGCCGTCAACTTGTATTGACAGGCCAGGTGTTATGAGCTTCAATTGAGGAGCCTTTTCGCGTATTCGCGTCTCTAGTTTCTTCACGGATTTTTCGAAGTCTTCTCCCAGATAGGTGTCGAACACCGCGGCCCATTTCGCTTTCAAGTCGAGTTTGCCAAGTTTATCAATGAACTTATTTATACCCCTAACTGGTCCTCCAAAATGCGTGGGTGACCCGATCAATATTGCGTCATAATCAGCTGCCTTTTTAGCATCGGTATCCTTGATATCACTGATAGCAGTTTCTATTTCCTTGACTTCATTGAGTCCCTCCACAATCTTTTCGGCTACAAGCTTTGTGTTTCCGTACTTTGTATCATAAACTACAAGCACCTTTACCATTTTGTTCACCATTCATTACGCTTCTTTTCTGAGTTTTTATGACTTGTGGGAGTCAGCGTGCATGTTCTGAAGTACTCTGCAGTGCTAGTGATTGCGAAAAGCAATTAGTGATTAGCTGCAAGTAATTTACTGATTGAAATGAACAAAGCTCGAGAAATGACCGAAGAAAAATGGAAGAAGAAGTTGTCAAAGGACGAGTATCAAGTATTGCGGCAGAAGGGCACTGAGCGCCCTTTCACCGGGAAATATTGGAAGCATAAGGAGAAAGGGACATACAAGTGTGCGGGGTGTGGTTTGGAGTTGTTCTCCTCAGAGGCGAAGTTTGAGTCGGGGAGTGGGTGGCCAAGTTTCTATGAGGCCCTGGATAAGGACAAGATTGAGGAAAAAGTGGATCTGTCGCATGGGATGCGCCGAATCGAGGTTCTGTGCAAGAACTGTGGGGGGCATCTGGGTCATGTGTTCGATGATGGACCAAGAGATAAGACCGGGTGCCGATACTGTATCAATTCCGTTGCACTCCAGTTTGAAAAGGATGAGTAGTGCAGTGGCTTAGGCGATGGCTTTGTTTTTCAATTCGTGAGTCCGTAGAATAGCGCCCATGACGAGGAGAATTATCCCGCTTAGGATGAATGCAAGGCTGATCCATGGAGCAAGTGGATGGCAGGGACCACAGAAATAGAATAGCGATGATCCGAGGACTGTGCCGATGCCAAGACAGACTACGCCAATGATGATTAAACCAGTTCCAAAGGGGACTTCAGGTTTGACTTCCTTTTCTACGTGTGCGTTTGGTTCCGTCATAGTATGATTCACCTACCCATTGTACTTACTTTGCAGCGTCTTTTTTGAATTTTCCTGTTGAGAAAGGAATTTGAGGGAAAACTTTGTGGTAGTAGAAGGCTTTTTTAGCAGAAGCGAATCATAAAGGAGACCCACTGGAGAGTGCGTCATGTGCAGGTACTGTTACCTCCTCCGTTGAACGCGATTGTCACGTTATTGATGATTATTATCTTTCCTGGGTTCCTATTCCTGACAGGCTATGCCTTCTATATGGAATGGGTAGACCGCAAATTCTATGCCGACCAACACCACCGCATTGGCCCACTATACACGGGCTGGCGGGGAATCCTCCAACCCTTCGCCGACTTTGTCAAACTCATGGCGAAAGAAGATGTGACTCCTGCAGCCGTTGATAAGATTGGGTTTACTCTGACCCCTATCCTGGCGCTAGCTATTCCCATCACAGTGCTCATGTTGGTGCCGATTGGCATTTCCCAGACTCCCTTCTTCGTGGTGACCGGTATCATGTACTTTGAAGGCGATCTACTCATGATTGGCTTCTTTAGTACCATGTTTACGTTGATGCTATTTATTGCTGGGTGGTCCTCATCGAACCGGTTTGGGTTTACAGGAGCTGTTCGGGGTATCGTACAGATGCTTGCATATGAAATTCCCCTTCTCCTAGCCCTCTTCGCTGCCGGTATGGTGGCTGGTAGCCTTAGCCTCACCGGCGTTGTCATCTACCAAGCCAACCTAGGCCTACCCCTCATCGTGAATCCGGCATTCATCGGACTCTTCATCGTCTTTCTGATTGCCGCGCAAGCAGAAGCCGAACGCATTCCCTTTGATGCCCCTATTGCGGAAACTGAAATCGTCGGGGGCTGGGAAACCGAATTCTCTGGCAAGAAACTCGCCTTCTTCCGCCTCTCCAACAACTTCGAAGTGTTACTTGCCTCAGCACTCGGTGCTGCAGTCTTCCTCGGCGGCCCCCTCGGTCCCGAAGTCCTTATGGTGTTCCTTGCCAATGGTGGCTTCGTTCACAACATCACAATCAACTCTGGACAAT
The DNA here is from genome assembly GCA_016550425.1 of archaeon. The sequence goes on along the minus strand of JABXGS010000034.1, from coordinate 4,304 downwards.
ACATGACCTGGGTCACCGCAAACATGCCCTATCTCCTCATCCCAGGCATCGCCGCCATATACTATACCTTCTGGTTCATTGTCAAAACCACTATCATCGTTCTCATCTTGTCCAACATGAAGGCCCTTATGTCCCGTTGGCGCATCGACCAAATCGCTCACGATAGTTGGAAATGGGTCATCCCTATAAGCCTCCTCATGGTAGGTATCCTGTTAGCTTGGCCCTTAATCATGGACTTTATTATCGCCCTGCCCCCCTAGGAGTGTGAAAAGAAAACATGCCACGACCTGGAGCAATGGAAGGCGAAATCCTCGGTACCGTCCTCCGACGGAAAACCGCCACGATTCGTTACCCCTTCCAAGAAGCTGTCCGCCCCGAACGCCTTCGCGGCAGCATCGAATACGATATCGAAAAATGCACTGGCTGCGGTCTCTGTAGTCGCGACTGCCCTGCCACCGCCATCGAAATGGTTCCCTCAACCAAAACTAAAACCCAAAAGAAGCCCCAATTCCGCTTCGACCGCTGCATATGGTGTGGAACCTGCGAAGCTGTGTGCCCAAAGAAAGCGATTACGTTGACAACGAAGTTTGAATTGGCAGCGTTTTCGTTGAAGGATGAGCATTTGTTCGTTGTGTCAGAGGATCCGGAGCCCACAGAGAAAGTAGAAGAGTAGAGTGTGTACAAATTTGGGCTAATCGTTTCTTCAAGTGGAGAGTAGGGTCTTTTGTAGTCAGAAACAGTTAAAATTTTTAACCGTAGTTTTGTTTATTGTTCTTGAACGTGGGGGTAGCAGTGGTTAGTTTTGTACTTCAAACTAATCCTTGGATAAATTGGTTAAACGGAATAGCACATTTGAGTGTGGTAATTCTAATTCTAATCGTGTCAATTGGTTTGCCACTTCTGTGTGGGCTGATTTGGTATGCGGTTCAGGAAGAACGCAGGCGGAGTTGGTTGAGAAGCAAGGGAGAGGTTCTGCCTGATTTGGTAAGTGAAGATAGTGTGCGGAATTTTTCTGATTCCTGCATTGAAAGGATTGACCTGAGGGATTTTGTTATAAAAGGCCCAGGATTGTATCGGATGCGGGTGCATTTGCGGATGGACAGTGGAATTTCGTTTGAGTTAACAGGTAAGAAGAGCGCTGCAGGAAAGGTGTATGAGCCGGGTGAAGGAGAAACTGGGATTGAGATAGTGGATCGTCATTTTTGGACTGAGAGCCCTGATTTAAAATCTGCGATTCGCGTGTTGGACACTCCGAAGGTTAAGAAGGTTTTGGCGAAGTTGAAAAAAGTATATTCTGTACATGTCATGGGGGATGAGATTGAGATTGTGTGCGAAGCCAAAATCGAGTTGCTTGAGCCAATTTATGATTTCGTTACTGCATTAGCTCAGGAATTATTGGACAAGAGATGAGTTGATATTAGTGTTGTCCTTTTAATCGTTCTAACAGTCGCTCCACGATGTGTTGGAAGGCTTGAGCGACGGGTGTTTTGGCTTCGGCGACGATGAAGGGGGTGCCTTCATCCGAGAGGGTCATGACCCGTGGATCAAAGGGGAGATCGCCTAAGAAAAATATACTGAGGTCTTTAGCTGCATTCTTACCACCGCCTTTGCCAAATAGGTTGGTGACTTTATTACAGTGAGGGCAGTGAAAACCAGACATGTTTTCGATGAGGCCAAGGATTGGGATGTTCATGGTGCGGGACATGATAGCGGCTTTACGGGAATCGAGTAAGGCGACTTCTTGCGGGGTGGTGACAATGATGACGCCGTCGAGGTCGGGGAGGAGTTGCATGATGCTGAGGGTTTCGTCGCCAGTGCCTGGTGGGAGGTCGATGATGAGGTAGTCGAGACTTCCCCAGTTAACTTTGGAGAGGAATTCGCTGATCACGCGCATTTTGAGGGGCCCGCGCCAGATGATAGGGGTATCAGCGGATTGGAGGAGGAATTCCATGGAGACAGTGAGGATGTTGAGGGGACCGAGGACAGGTTCGAGTCCGGTGTCGCCACCGATCATGCGAGTGCCTTCGAGGCCGAGCATTTTAGGGACGTTGGGTCCAGTTATGTCGGCGTCAAGGATGCCGACGACGTTACCTTTCCAAGCGAGGGCAGTGGCGAGGTTGACTGCAACAGTAGTTTTGCCAACGCCGCCTTTACCAGAGAGGATGACGATTTTGTGTTTGACGTGTCGCATCTTTTCAGCGATTTCTTGTTCTGCGCTCGTTTGGGCGCCAACCATAAGATCTTTGGGAATTTTACCCGAGGATTTTGTTGTGTCTTTCGACATAGAAGTGATCACGACCAGAGACTAGTCGGTGGTTGGTGCTTTATGGGGAATACCTTTAATGTTACGCATCGGCAAAACATCAAAAATCCTCAGATCGATGGGTTTAGCAAGTATTGAATGTTGATACGTGTTAGGTGGATTGTATGGTAAAAGTGATAGCACATCGTGGGATGGGAGAAGGCTTACTTGAAAACACCCTCACAGCCTTTCAGACCGCAATATCGTGGGGAGTGGATTGCATTGAGTGTGATGTTCGGAGTTCTCGTGATGAGGTTGCAGTCATTATTCATGATTTGTCATTGGAGCGGCTATCCAATGAACCTAGAAAAGTGGCAGAATATTCATTGAGTGAACTGAAAGCAATAACGATTCACAATGGTGATCGAATTCCTTCTTTGGTCGAATTCTTGGAGTTAGTGAAACCGTACAGCAATCTAGAAATCAATCTTGATGTCAAGGTCGTGGGTCTGGAAGCCCAGATAATGCAGCAGATCAGTGAATACGATTTAGTTTGTCGAACGATGATCTCGTCGTTTATTCAACCAGTTTTGAGAGAGTTTCGTAACCTCAATGATGAGATTGCAACAGCTCTATTATATGAGTACGATTTGCGAAACCCCACAAAGGTGGCTAAGGAGCTTGGATGTACTGCAATTAACCCACAGTTGCATTTTACTGATTCATCTCTTGTGCAAACTAGCCATCAAGAAGGATTGGAGATTAATCCGTGGGTAATTAACGAGCCAGAGGAGATGCAGCTATTCATTGGCATGGAAGTAGATGGGATTATTACGGATTTTCCAACTCGTCTATTAAAGATACTCAATCGTGGAGGTGCATGAGAGTTGCGTGATTTGCTGCGTGAATTAGTATTTGCTGATGCACCACCAGGCCATGAAAATGAAGTTCGTGACATTGTCATTCGGGAATTAGAACCACTTGTTGACGAACTGCAAGTCGATACATTAGGAAACGTGATTGCTACCAAAGAAGCAAAGGAAGAAACGACATTCATGTTAATCGCCCATCAAGACGAGGATTGGGCACTGTTACTGACCCATATTAGCAACGAGGGATACTTACGGTTCAATCGGTTGGTTGGTCACCGATGGAATATTCTTGGGCAAAGGGTAACCATTCACGGAACACAGAGGAAAATTCCTGGTATTGTGGGATTGAGTGCACCTCACACTATTCCGCTGAATGAGTATCAGCGAGGTTATCAGCCAAGATTTGATAAAATGTTCATAGATTGTGGGGCTCAAACTGCGGAAGAAGCACGAGCGATGGGATTAGAAATTGGTCAATATGTTACTGCTAAAAAAGATCTTGTTGAACTGAGCAATAATCGTCTGCTAGGCAACTGCTTTGATGACCGCGTGGGGCTTGTGGCAATGATTGAAACTTTTCGTCGAATCCGAAATCAGAAGCTGCCAATGAAGGTGGTGGGCGTGGCTTCAGTGCAAGAGGAGTTGGGGACTCGAGGTGCGGGGCCTGCATCATTTAGTGTAGAACCAGAATTCGCTGTAGCCCTTGATGTATCACCAACTGGTGATCATCCCAACATCAAATCTGACCTCATACCTGTTAAACTTGGACATGGACCTGTGTTGTTAAAAGCCGATCAGTTTCATGTCACGTCAGATTTGATGAACAACTGGATTGTTAAAATCGCTGAGAAAAAGCAAATACCATTACAGGAAGCTGCATTGCGTGCTCCAATTCGCTTTGGAACCGATGCGGCTGCCGTTGAAATTACAAAATCAGGAAGCAGGGCAACATCGTTGCTTGTTCCTGCTCGCTACTTCCATACTGCAAATGGGGTAATTCAGTTTTCAGATGTCGAATACACTGTTCACTTATTGATAGAATTAATCAAAGCCCTTAATCAACTGGGGAGTTGTTAATTTGTGTGAAATCCGCGAGACGGCATATTGTTCTACTCAATGAGACCGAGGTCGCGCATATGGTCGGCGAGGAGATAGATGGCTTTTCGGGTGATGGTTTCTTTGTTTGTACC
>JABXGS010000202.1 GCA_016550425.1 archaeon | reverse complement strand
ATTTGGCCTTCAAAAATGACTGCGATACGATCGGCGATATTTCGAACTTCTTCGAGTTCTGCAGAAACAAGTAACACTGCCACACCTTTGTCACGCATTTCGATTAACACTTTATGGATATATTCAATTGCCCCCACATCTAAGCCACGGGTTGGATGAGAAGCAATTATTAATTTTGGATCTTTTGCTAAGGCTCTAGCCACAATTAGTTTTTGTTGATTTCCTCCTGAAAGAGTATTTGCTGCTGAGTTAATATCTGCAATTCTTATCGAGTAGGTATCTGCCATATGATTCGAATCATTGGTTATTTGTTTTCCATCTAATAGCAGATTAAGAGGGCCTCGACTATAAGGGGGGTGGTATTGAGAGCCAAGAATCAGATTTTCTTTTACAGAAAAATCTAGAATAAGACCCCGTTTGTGTCGATCTTGTGGGATGTATCCAATGCCGTGTTCATGCATTTTTCGGGGGTTGTATTTCTTGATCAGCTCTCCTTCAAGGAAAATCTCTCCACTAGTGGGTTTACGAAGCCCCCATAAGGCTTCAACTAGCTCCTGCTGTCCATTGCCTTCGACGCCTGCTACGCCTAAAATTTCTCCAGAGCGTACTTCAAGATTGATACCTTTAACAGCTTCAAAACCTCTGTCATCTTTGACATGAAGATCTTTCACCAAAAGAACTGATGAACCAGGTATGGCTTTGGTTTTTGATACACGAAAGACTACAGGGCGTCCGACCATCATTTCAGCTAACTGTTCTGCGGAAGTGTCGGCTTTGTTTACAGTTCCCACAAGTTTTCCATCTCGTAACACGGTGATTCGATCACAGAGTGCGATAGGCTCCCGGAGTTTGTGTGATATGAGAATGATTGTTTTTCCAGCTTTTCGAAATTCCTCAAGTGTTTCAAAAAGCTCATCGACTTCCTGTGGTGTTAGAACTGCAGTGGGTTCATCAAGAATTAGAATCTCAGCCTCTCTATATAGAACTTTGATTATTTCGACGCGTTGTTGCATACCTACGGAGAGGTACTGAATTTTCTCTTTAGGATCAATATGAAGCTTGTTTTCTTCAGCAATATGGAGAATCTTATTCTCTGCCGCTTTCAGATTCAGTGGAGAAATTCGATTAACTGAACCTGTGATTGATCTAGCTAGTCCCTTGAAATATTGTTTAACTTGGTAAGTGAGATATTGAGCAGAGTTTCGAGGGGGAATATCTGTAGGGATAACAGCCTTTTCGAATCGACTTTCAAGGTTAATAAAAAGGGGTTCGGACCCTAAAACTACATTTTCGGTTACTGTAAAAGGAGGAATGAGCTTGAAATGCTGATGGACCATCCCAATCCCTACAAGAATCGCGTCATGAGGAGATTGGAAATTAACCTCTTCACCCCGAATCTTGATTGTTCCTGAATCTTTTGAAATTAACCCATAAAGAATATTCATCAAGGTGGTTTTTCCAGCACCATTCTCACCTAAGAGACCATGAACTTCTCCTGCTCTAATTCGAAGTGTAATATCCTGATTAGCAAATACATTTCCAGGAAAAGTCTTACTGATGTTTTCAAGCTCGATGATATAGATTCTGGTAACCTCCAGATTTAGGATTAAATAGTAATTTTGATGAGAGGAGGAATTAGGTATTGTCAGGACCAAGTTATATTTAATATAAATGATAGATTCAAATTATTTCGCAGAATGGTTAAATCTTTGTAAAAAAAGATGAGGAGGGCCATAATGGCCCTTTTTATGTTTAAAGGAAGTTGAAGTCTGTTGGGACAACTATGCTGCCATTGATGATTGCAGTAGCGATGTCAGCAAGGATATCTTGTTCCCCTGTAGTTACTTTGTAGCCAGGTGCTAATAGGTCGTTATTTAATTCCCAACCAACACCACCTTCAGCTAGACCAAAGTATCTGACACCACCAGTAAAGTTGGCGTAAACTGTTGCTTCGCTGATAACCTTGAAGACACCAATGTCAACACGTTTCAACATTGAGGTTAGAATCGTGGTGTAGGTACCGCTAGGTGGAACTCCAAGGTACATTTGTGGTGCGTCAACACCAATAGTCCATACTGGGTATGCAAGAGTTCCGTTAACAGCTATTCCTGCATCAAGAACTCCTACACCTGAACCTCCAGCTGCTGCAAAGCAGATGTCTGCGCCAGCTGAGAAGTGCCCTTCAGTTTGGGTTTGGGCAGTATCTGGATCATCCCATGCTCCAACCCAACTGTGTCGGGTGTTAGGCGATGTGTCATTTGTTACCATTAAAGTAGGATTGGTAATATTAGCACCAAAGAAGTAACCAGCAGCAAATTTGTGGATGAGCGGTTCGTCTTTCCCTCCAACAAAGGCGATCATATCTTGTGTCGTCCGTAAACCAGCTAGGGCACCAACAAGAGCTGATCCTTCTTCCTCGTCGAAGTTAACCTGTACGATGTTAGGATACAATGTTGTATTAAGCCAATATACGTCAACAATGGCGAAATTCTGTTCTGGAAAGTCTGCAGCGACTGCTGTCATAGCATCAGCAATTTCAAAACCGATACCGATGATAAGAGCATATGGTGTCGAATATCCTATATGGAGTGCATACTGTCTTAGCAATGGTTCGAATTCAGCTATTGCTTGTGGTTCAGAGTAAGTGTATTCAATCCCATGTGTATCCCGGGCCATTATGGCCCCATCATTACACAAGTCATTGAAACCCAAATCACCGAGTCCACCAGTGCCAAACACGATTGCTACTCCGTAAGGATTCTCTGGAGGAGGTTGCATGTAAATTGTCCAAAGCACCCAGCCTCCACCGATGCCACCAACAATGATGATGATAGCAATGATTGCATAAAGTGTTCTTCGTTCCATTTTTAGGCTCCTCCAAGGGAAATTTCTCAGAAACTATGTCTAGTCTCAAAATACAGAAATATATATTGAGCCGACTTATTTCTGATTTTGCCTAGAGAGCTTAACTTGTAATGATTCAAAGGAGTATAAAAATACTAAGTTTCTGCTTATGAACTGCATAGTGATTTTCTATAGTCTATGTAATTGTTGCGCATTAGATTTCGATTATCCGTCCATTAGGCCCGACAAGGTATAGCTCGGTGATACCCAAAAAATCGGTTTTTCCTTCTGCTTCGTGCACATGTCCACTATAGACTGCAATAGGTTGCACCTCAGTGATGAATTCACGGAGGCTTTGATAGCCGATGTGATTACCATTCCAAGTTAAATCAACTGCCGTACTGTAAGGCGGAGTGTGAGTGCATAATATCAACTTTTCAAGATAGTAAAAGCGTTTCAAAATCTGTTCCGCTTTTTCTTCGATTAGCCCAAAGGGGAAACCAGGAAGTCCTCCTCCCAATCCAGCAAACGTTTTCCCCTTTATGGTTACAGATTCTCCGTGAAAGTACTGGAAATTCTCGTGTTCGCGGCAAATCCATTTCATTTCGTCTGCATCATCATGATTCCCAGGCACGAAATAAATCTGAGTACCGATGTCCAATGGTTCAAGGGTTTCAGTGAGACCCTTTCCAAAACTAGCAAAATCACCCAATCCAAATCCAATATCAACCTGCCCTAAGAGACTGGAAATCCGAGCAATCGACTCTTGGTCGCTGTGAAGATCTGAGAAAAACAGAGCTTTCATTACCGTTGTAGCTTACTGTCTTTTGACAAAAAGCTTGCCCTTTAAACAACCATGAGACCATCATTTTGCCCCTTATAATGCTCTCATTTGAGAAGTTCTAAGAAAAAGAGGAAAGAGAATAAGGGAAGTGAGATTATCTTGGAAGAACGATATTTCATACTCTTGTAGAGGTTATATTACGATGACGAAATCAGATGTGTTATTTGTGGACAGAACCGTGTGGCCACGATATTCAATGCTTGATAAACTCGAAGTCCTTTGGAAGAAAATCGGGCTCAACAAAGCTATCAAGAAAGGTGATCGGGTGATTATAAAGACCCATTTTGGCGCATATGGCAATCTCATGTACATGCGCCCTGCACTAATGCGAAAAGTTGTAGATCTCGTTAAAGCCCAGAAGGCGTGGCCAATCCTAGCTGAGAGTGCAGGGTTAGGATATGGTGCTGGATTATACGGGGGGCGGACCACCGCAGCTGAATATTATAAGATGGCTGCGGCAAACGGTTTTACCATTGGATCGATGGGAGCCCCTATTGTATTACTAGATGGGTATTGGGGAACTGATACGTTCACCGTACCAGTGAAAGGGAAGCACCTTGACCGGGTTGAAGTCGCCATGGCACTACGAGATGCAGATATAATTATTATTATGACCCATTTCAAAGGACATGGGGGCACAGGGATGGGGGGAACCTTGAAGAATTTAGGAATTGGTTGCGTTGGCAAATACAGTAAAACCATGATGCATGGCCCACAGAACCCCATCGTTGAACCAGACGAGTGCAAAGGCCCCGAGTGTGCCAAATGTGTCCGTGTCTGTCCAACGCGGTGCATCACCGTGGACGCGAAGGTGAAAATCGATTTTAGCCGATGTATTCATTGTATCCATTGTGTCTCGGCCTGTCGTCAAGCGGGATCTAAAGCGATCACGGCGAAATGGGGTGAGAACCCGCCTGCAGCTGTAGAACGCATGATAGAAAACGCCTTGGGAGTTATCGATGGGGTGGGTCGTAACCGATTTTATTATTTCAACGTGGCTATGGATATCAGTGAATTTTGTGATTGCATGCCTGCTGGTCCTCAAGCCTTAGTGCCAGATCTTGGGATTTATGCGTCTCGTGACCCCATAGCGATTGATGCAGCCAGTGTGGATGCTCTCAACGAAGCCCTCCCAATTACCAGTTCAGCTTGCGGAGAAATTGCTCCTGGCGAGGATAAATTGGCAATCGTTACACCGTGGCCAGACCCGCATACCGGAGAAAAAACGCCGACCCAATGTCATCTCATACAACTGGACTATGGAACAGAGCTGGGTCTGGGGAATAAGGAGTATACACTCAAACAGGTCGATAAACCAAGACCGAAGTAGGCTTAAATGGATTAGGATTTCTTCCTTTTGCTTGTTGATGAAGATTTACCCATTGATTTCTCTGACCCTTTTAGTGCTATCCATTGATTGAGGAACATTTTGGCATATTGAATGGGTACGCCAACTTCGAACAGATGCCCAGCTATTTCATGATGAGATTTACCTTCCTTGGCTAATCGGGTAGCAAGATTGTAAGTAAATTCTTTCAGCTCCCAAGGATAAACGACCCAGGCTTCCGTTTTTACAACATAATAATCTGGTACCAATTTAGTCCAGGGTTTCATATGCATCGTTGCTGTTCGTGGGTTTTTGTAGCCGCGTTGCTTCAAGTGCTTTCCTGCAATGGTGAGACTATCCCCTGTATCGGAAACATCATCGACAAGGAGAGGACGTTCCCACTTCATATCCATAGGGATTTTCTGACTTACTTGTGGTGATTGATTCCTGGAATAGATTCCTCGATAGAGATCCACTTTCACATTCGCGGTGTCTCGTGTGAAGAAAAGGTCTGAAAGGATTCGTGCAGGAATCCAACCTCCCCGTGCTACGCCTACAATGACATCAGGTTGATAACCAGAATCTACGATTTTCTCATAGAGTCGAAAACATAATTCGTAGAGGCGCTCCCACCAAACGAATTCGTAAACGATTGCCATACTGCTAGGTATCTGTTGGCTCTATAAAGCTTATTGTCAGCCCCACAGGAATGAAACCATACTGGACAAAGATGCCAAAAGAAAAAATCAGGAAGAAATAATTACGTATAAATGGCTCAACTTCTAATTGGAGATAGGCTGGACTCGATGACCAATCCTGTGAATACCAAAAATGAGGATAAAAAATCAGAAACCGAGGAAGGTCAGGAGCCAGGAGATCTTAAAGAAAAACTCGAGGATATTTCAGCCCGTCTTGCCCGAATTGAGCGAGTTTTGGCTCGTCTTGAACCAGAGATGGGTGATTTCCAACAATCGACTCGATTAATTCGAGATGGTATGGACTTTTATGGGAATCTCTTTGATATGATGGGACGTTTTTCCGGTCGTCAACGATTGCAAAAACGATATCCGATTTTAGCTAAAGATGAGATAAGCCGACTCATTGTTGAAGCTCTCGAATCCGGAACACCTCAGAATATTAGTCAGCTGACGGTTGCAGTTCGACGCGGACGTGGAACGGCTTCACGTCGAATCATTCGAGAACGAATACAAATGCTTCAGGAACAGGGAATCATCCAAGAATCCCATAAGGACAAAAAGGCAACATATTACAAACTCGCCGAGGGCCTCATTTGATTTGTTTAGTATTCAATGAAGTTATCGTCGAGTTGTGGTCTATTTTCTGGTCACTTTTCTGCAGATAGTATATGTTTGCTGACCACACCAGTATACTATGGTGATAATAACTATGACCGACAAAGATAGCAAATCATCCGATGCAGATGAAATGCGTGAAATTCTTGAAGCTGTTCAAGAAACCGTTCCTGCGTTAATTAGTAGACTCGTTCAGTCTGTCTATTCTCCTGAAGTTGCCGAAAGTATTGCTGATGCTGTTGGCACGCTCTATCAGAATCTCAAGAAAAAGGGCCTACCCGATCATTTAGTTCGCGAGATGACAGAAAAGTACATGGGTGTCCTTGACATCAAGGAGCTCATGAGCAAAGGCATTAAACTGGATCGGCCACCCAAAAAGCTGGATACCGATGTGTGAGAAGGGATTTTGAAACGAAACGTGCAGACCGTGAAAAAGACTAGAATTGAAGTTATATAGAGAACAAGGTTATCTAAACAGGTTCTAAGTAAGCAACAACCTTCGTTCTCATTTAACCAACAAGAGACAAATGGCTATAGGAGTATCTCATGAAATGACAGCAAGGGAAATCATCGCAGCAATACCATTAGCGATTCAAGTTGGTATCCGTTCCTGGTTAGCATTTCGTAGAGGGAAACGTTGGGCAAATCGGGGCACCAAAGCATTTCGCAAAGCCCTCAATAAGAAAGGATTACCAGAGGAAGTTGTTGATTCCCTCACTAATGCTTACAAAGCAAACCTTGAGTTCCTTTCAATCCGAAAACTCTCCCAATTTGCAGTTCAAACAGCGCGGCAACCCACTAAATCTTAATCCCCTCCTATTCGGTAAAAAAATCTCTATTTGGTTATTCTGGGAGACTGATTACAAAGCGTCATAATCTAAGTTCTGACAGCTAAAAATTCCACAATTTATCCATTCAAAACAAGGGTTGGAGGTGCTTTGAACGGACAATTAACTGGAAGAAATAGTTGCGAGCAGCGGACGCTAACATCCGAGCAGATCAGTTCCGTCATCCGCCATGATGAGTGGCTCTGGTTAGGTGCATGTTCGTCATCGTCAACGTCCGCACGCTCACTAAATAGGAAGCCCTCGTTCCCTTTAGAAGTTTCTAAAGTCTTTTACTCAGCCTTAGAGGGTTTCATTAATTCTTTCGTTATTGCGTTCATGGTCAATATTGGTCGAAAGAGAAGATAAAGAAGGATCAACCCAATAAGAAATAGTATAATGCCCAGAATCCTAAGATAAAGCACCAGTGGTCCTAGTGGATAGCTAAGAAGGATCAAAGCAAGAGGGAGTAAAGCTCCAATTATAGCCCGAAGAAGTGTCAGGATGATGCCTTTTTGGGTATCCTTGACAAAGAACACCGCAACAAATGCAAGAACAACGAAGAATAGGGTTATGCCAGCAATGATAGCCAGAAAGGGATCTACAAACACCCCAGGAAAGAATATTCCACCAACAAGGAGCACAACGTAGATGACGATAACAAGGAAGGCCCAATAATTGAACACACTTGTATATTTCTTCAGGTCCATTGTTGCTTGAGTTAATCGAGTCATAGGATCGGACATGGTGAAAATCCTCCGAATCGTTGCATCCTCATCTGATATTGCCTAAATGCCTTTCTCTTAGGATGAATCCTTAGATTTTTCAACGAATTTACGGATTTCTTTGGTTTTGATTTTAGATAAGACACCTTTCTCGGTAATGAACCCTGTCACATACTTCGCAGGTGTGATATCAAAAACGGGATTGAAGGCCTCGGTTCTATCAGGGGCAACTTGTACAGGCCCCATCCCTCCCGTTGGAATTCGCCCAACGACAGTACGCACTTCTTTAGCAGGTCGCTCTTCAATTACTATTTGGCTACCATCAGGGCAGTCTAAATCGAACGCGAAGAGAGGCGCAGCAACATAAAAAGGCACTTTGTGTACATGCGCTAGTAATGCCTTTTCATAGGTGCCAATCTTGTTCGCCACGTCCCCATTGGCAACAATGCGATCAGCACCCACGATTACAGCGTCAACCATTCCCTGACTGAAGAGAAATCCACAAGCACTATCCACTATCAACTGATGAGGGATATTTGCCTGTTGGAGTTCCCATGTCGTCAACCGGCTTCCTTGTAACCATGGTCGGGTTTCGGAAACGTACACAAGTTTTAAAGTACCGGCTTCGTAGGCAAACCGGATTACACTCAGGGCGGAACCGTAGTCTTGCATCGCTAATGGACCAGTATTACAATGGGTAAGCACTCGGCTTTCGGGTTTAAGTAGAGCTGCGCCCGTTTTACCTATCTTTTTGGACGCATAAATATCTGAAGCCAGGATGGATTGTGCTGCTTGGTCAATATAGCCTCGTTTTTCTTCGATGGTTGATCCTTGCTCAGCTGCGGTTAAACAAGCTGATACAGCAGCAGAGAGTGTGACAGCTGTTGGACGAGACCCTTTGATAAGTTCAGCGGCTTCTTGGAGAAGGTGATTGAACTCTAAGACTAAGGTGGTGCTAATTTCGTGTGCAGCTTGAGCCATGGCAAAGGCGCCTGCTACACCGACAGAACCGGCACCACGAGTAACTAGGTCTTTTATTGCCTTGACGGTGTCTTGCCAAGAATCCAGGTGTTTGAGTTCAATTTTGAAGGGTAGCCAGCGTTGGTCAATCATGGTTACTTTGTAATTTTCCATTTGGACAGCACAGATATCGACTACGTTTCCATCAATCGTTATTTGCATAGTCCAGCCCCCTAATGTTATAATAGTCAATTTTAAAGACCAAAAGAGTTTTGGGAGCTTTTAATAGGAATGCCCTGTCAAGATTTTGGTTGTTAATCGGTGAATTAAGGATGGTTTTTGAACGAGCTATCAAAGCAATACTGTTTGATTTAGATGGGACATTGGTGAAGTTCCCATCGATTTGGGAATTTTTTGATGACTTGTTGGTGCAGGCTCTCATCGAATTTCGTGTTCACGTTCCTCCGAAAGCTACACGGACTGTGATCTGGCATTCTGGAAGCGAATTTGAAACGGTACTAAGGGAATGGGGAGTCGAGAACTATCCAGCCTTTATCGAGTATTTCGATGAGTTAGATTATAAACTGAGAAAAAAGTTGATTGAGAATGGAACGATTCAACTTTTCGAAGATGTGGATGTGTTAGGAGCTCTTCAAGAACGATTTAAACTGGGTATACTTACGAATACTCCACCAGAGATTGCGTGGCTTGAAATCAAAGCCTTTCAACTTGAAAGATTCTTTGATGATTTTGTAATGTTGGGAACGGTTGAGCAAGATATCGCCAAACCAGAACCTGAAGGTTTTCTCCGATGCTTAAACAATTTGGAAGCACAGCCGCAGGAAGCGGTGATGGTTGGCGATTCGAGCAGCGATATCATTGGTGGCAATCAAGTGGGTATGATAACAGTCTTAGTTGACCGCCCGAATCAAAATACTCCAATAAACTTACAGCCACCACCTGATCTTATCATCACTGATTTGAATGGCTTGCTCCAGTTTCGTTCAGTGCGTGATTAACTTTTCTTGGAACGACCTTGGATTTTCCCATATTCAACTAGGGCAGCCATACCACGAGCACCACGCATGGGTAAATGATATGATGGGACCCCAGCTAACCGAAGCTTATGCATTCTCTCACGAATTTCTTTTGTGGAGGGAACAGAGACCACAATAACTGGTTTTTTCCGTTGCTCGGAAGCCTCAACAATGGCCTGACTTACCTGTTCTGCATCAAGTAAGGGGGTCATGAAGAGAGGTATCACAATGATGCCATCGATTTCATTAGCGTTCAAGAGCGTATTCATCGAAAACGCGAATTGCTCAGCGGTTGCTGAACCAGTGAGGTCGACGGGATTTCGTACCGAGTAGAAATAGGGGAGTTTTGTATGGAGCCGTTTTTGGAGTGAGTCAGAAAGTTCTGGAGCGGTAAGATTGTAATCAGCTAAGGCGTCTAAAGTCATTACGCCAAACCCTCCGCCACTGGTGATGACGCCAATTCGATTTCCTTTTGCCGGAGGTTGGTTAGCTAGTGCGCGAGCTACATCAAAAAATTCGCCGATAGTTCTTACTCGAATTACTCCAGCGGCTTCGAAGGCGGCATCGTAAATGCGGTCTGTGCCAGCGAGGGACCCTGTGTGGCTGGTGACGGCACGTGTGCCTGCTTCGCTTCGCCCAGCTTTGATGACGATGATGGGTTTGATTTTGGATGCGCGTTTACAAATATCAATGAATTTGCGACCGCGATTAATGGATTCAAGATACAGTCCGGTGACTTGGGTATCCTTGTCGTCTTCCATATAATCGATTAAATCTCCTTCGTCCACATCAATCGCATTTCCGAAACTAGCGAATTTGCTGAACCCGATATCTTCGTTAGAGGCAAAGCTCATGATAGAGCCACCGACGGATCCTGATTGTGTTAGAAAGGAAATCCGTCCCACATCGGGACGGGGAGTCGTGGATGCTGGAAGAAAGAGTGTATCAATATGGGTGACAGGACTGAAGGTTCCTAAGCAGTTGGGTCCAAGAACGCGGATATTCCCTTTTTTCGCTAGCTCAAGAACCTGCTGTTCGAGCTTTTCGCCTTCTGGACCTGATTCTCGGAAGCCCCCAGAGACAATAATGACATTAGGAATTTTTTTCTCTAAGCAGTCTATCATTGCATCGGGGACATATTTCGCGGGTATGGCAATGACGGCGAGGTCAATGGGTCCTCCACAGTCCTTCAGAGAACCATAGGTTTTAATGCCAAGGATATGTCGTCCGTCTTGAGCTGCTTTGGGATTAATCAGGTATAAGCGACCAGGAAACTTGGCAGCTACCATTTGTTCAACAATGATGTGTCCGATTCGTCCAGGCCGCCGGGAAGCTCCAATTATTACTACGCTTCGAGGGGTGAAAAAACGATCAATTTGTGTTTCAATCGAATCCATTGATAATCACGCTTCCAGTTATTGAGACTCCTGAGCGAGGAAGGAAGTTCTTTTTCTTTTCAACAGAACATGCAGGTAAATAAATTGATGCGCTTGGATAGATAAGAGGACATTTTCCTTAATGAAGTGCGAAAAAAAGCTCTATTGTAAATGTTAACCAGCAATTGAGCTGGTTGGTAATCTTCGCATATTCAATACAATAGAAACACGCAACAGATTCTGAAGAAGTCATGGAGAATGAAACGTAAGAGACACTATTAAGGACTTGTTTTTGATTCACCCAACGATTGAAAAGGTTAATTTTAAGCGCTATCGCATGTCAGTTCAAAGCAGTTCCCAGAATGGATGTTGCACTAATGTCGAATTCCTTTGAACCTGATAAAGTCCTCGTGCGCTATGGCGAAATTGGATTAAAAAGCCTAGGGATTCGACGATATCTTGAAACGCTTCTTCGAAATCACCTGAGGATTATGTTAACGCGTTCTGGAACCGAGTATTCAAAAATCACCCGTGAACGAGGACGCTTTTTCATTCACACTTCCAACACCCAATCAGCGGCCCATGCCGCTTCACGAGTTTTTGGCGTTGTCTCAACTAGCCCAGTGTGGACGACCTCCTCAAAGCCCACCAAGATTGTTAAGCTCGCGAAGCAGCTTGCCCCCCAAATCCTTTCCGAAGGACAAAGCTTCGCCGTTCGTGCCCGCCGATTGAAAACGCATCCGTTTACCAGCCAAGAAATCGCCACGCAAGTAGGTGCTGCGATTATTGAAGTGAGTGCGAACAAACAAACCCCTATTTCTGTGGATTTGGATAACCCAGATGTTGAAGTTCATATAGAAATACGGGAAAAATTCACCTATTTGTTCACTGAAATCATAAAAGGTCCCGGCGGATTACCCTATGGATCACAGGGAACGGTTGTCGGACTTCATTCCGGTGGAATCGATAGCCCAGTTGCCCAATGGTTAATGATGAAACGGGGAGCACGAGTCATCCCATTGTATTTTGACACTGATCTTCCCGACGAAAAAGGATTACGAATTCGTGCTATACAAAGTGCAACAAGATTGACAGAATGGATTCCGGTGAAAAAAAAGGAACTATTGATAGTTCCTTACTATGAGATTTTACACAGATTGCAGATGCCAAAGTACCCGAAAATTACCTGTATTCTGTGTAAGCGGATGATGTACCGGATGTCGGCGATGGTAGCCGCTCAAGAGGATGCCACGGCAATAGTCACAGGTGAAACCTTGGGGCAGGTCGCATCTCAGACTTTGACCAACTTAACGATTCTTGATTCAGCTGTGGCTCTCCCAATCTTCCGTCCGTTAATTGGGATGGATAAAACCGAAACAATGGAAATTGCCCGCCAAATCGGAACTTATGACGTTTCAAGCAAAGATGTGGGCAAATGCTTCGCTGTACCCAAACAGCCAAGTATAGCAGCCCAATTGAATTTGATACACGAAGCAGAATCGAAATTAGCTATTGCAGAAATGGTCACAAGCGCTGTCTCCCAATTGGAAAGGGTAGCGCTCGAAAAATAGAAGAATTTAATTGTAGGAAGATAAGAAATAGAAATTCTAGAGACTGACTTAGATAAACAGCCGTCATCTTCTATGTCAGTTTTTCCAGAAGCTATAGGCCAGGTGTGTTCATGTCCAAACGAGCAATCGGTCGAGAATTGGACCGTTATGAAATTGATCGGCGAATTGTTGAAACCATCGCGTTGAAACCGCAGGTAACTATTGAAGGGATCGCACAAGAAACAGGTCTAAGTTATACTGCTGTCAAGAATAGCCTTCATCGTCTGCGAGATCTTGGTGTTGTTATCGAATCCACGAAGGTGGAGAGCCCCGCGCGTCGAGGACGACCTGCGTTCCATTTTCAAATCGATCAAGGGTTGACCCTTTTCATTCCGCCACGTCAATTCCAGCACCTAGCATTAACCTTGGTCAGCCAATTGGCTCAAGAAGAGGGACAGGAATACGTTGCTGGAATACTTGAAAGAGCGGCGAAATCACAGGTGCAGCGCGTAGCAAGCCAGTGGGAAAAAGAGAAATCAATTCCTAGAACGCTCGAAGAAATGGTTCGATTCATCTGTGCTTACATAAATGAGCAGGGGTGTTATGCCAGACATAGATCCTCTGAAAGGGGCTTCTATATTTTGGTGAATAATTGTGTATACAATGGGATTGCAGGAACGTTCCCTGGAACGATATGCCGTTTTCATGAGAGTTTGATTTTCAATTTAATTCACCAATATGATAAGTCCCTGCTTGTTGAACATGAGCAAGCCATGGCAGAAGGTGCACATAACTGTCGTTATGCGATTTCTCGCCCTTAATTATCGGATTTGTTGTGAAATTTTGACGGTAAGTTAGGCTTTTAAATAATACCGCCTCAACATTGGCAGAACTTCCTAAAGTCTTAGGTGAATACTCTTGGTAGACACTCCAAAAGAAGGCTTAGAAGCCATGGTCGGAACCTTTGACCCTGCTGCTGCAGCAGGTTGGGACTGCAAAATCGAAATGGACATCCAAGGCGACAACAAATATAACATCACCATCAAAGACCAGAAAATCGATTGGGGCGAAGGTCCTGCTGATAAAGCAGACCTCGTCATCACCATCAGCAAGGATGACTGGATGGCCATCTCCAATGGTCAGCTCAACGCCGTTGCAGCATTCATGTCAGGCAAGCTCAAGAGCCAAGGGGATATGTCCCATCTGATGAAGCTCCAAAGCGTCTTCAAACTTGGTTAAACTGTCAAATGTTCTGAAACATTTACTACGAACTCACCGTTATTAACGGTGCGTGGATTCGAGTAGGGGTGGTTGGACCACCCTTCTACTCATCTTTTTCTTTAGTCAACAGCATATTCTCCACTCTTCTAACTAACCCAATTCATTATCATGACACCTCATTCAATATCGCTTAACCAATTCCTAATATGGTATGACTGGAGAGAAACCGGGATGTACGCTAGAAGACTTCACGTCCGCGAGATTGGGCATAGTCTCGTTGGTACGAACAGAGGGCAAGGATCACTATGATAAAACCAATGATAAAACATATCGATGCGAGAGAGAAAATGATGATGGCTGGAATTGGGAGTGAAGAACCCGTGACGAAGAGTATTATGCCTATAATGAGAAAGACAACTGCGATATAGAGTAACTTATCAGCCCTAAGCTGCAATTTATCCCACCAGCTGTTTGTGTCACTATTTTACTGATTTTACGGCTTTACTGTACCGTTCTAAGGCGATATCAATCTGCTCAGCGGTGATGGTGAGAGGAGGTAGAAAACGGATGCTGCTTCGACCTGCCCCTAGCATCCAAAGACGTTGTTTATTCACCGCGTTCTTGAGAACGGCATCACGTTTCTTGGGATCTATAGCATTACTTTCCTTATCGGTGACTATTTCAGTGGCACACATAAGACCCCGTCCACGGACATCTCCAACGATGTTACTTTTTTCTTTGATTTCGTTAAGGCCTTTGAGGAGTTGACGACCTCGTTTTGTGGCGTTTTCAAGAAGCCCGTCGCGCTCGATGGTGCGGAGAACAGCCAGAGAGAGTAGAGATACGTAAGGTTCAGCGCCGAAGGTTTCGGAATGTCGACTAAAATCGGTGAACAAGGGTTTAGATCCGATGGTGGCTCCAAAAGGAAACCCGCCACCTAAGGCTTTGGCAGTACAGATGTATTCAGGAACAATGTCACCATATTCGACGCCCCACCATTTTCCAGTCCGACCGAGTCCAGCTTGGACTTCATCGCTAACAAGTTTTGCTTCGAGTTCATCGGCAAGTTGTCGAATTGCCTTGAACCATTTGATTGGTGCAGGAATGATTCCGCCTTCACCGCAGATAGGTTCAATGAAAATTGCAGCAATGTCTTTGCCACCATACTCAATGCTGTCACGAAGGTATTGGACACATTCGAGATTACAAGTTTTTTCTTCTTGCCCAAATGGACAACGGAAACAGTAGGGGTAAGGTCCCCGAATTACATCTAACCCATCAGGGTAGTAATCTTTATGAGCGTGCTTACTGGCTGTTAAAGCCAGTGAATAGCCAGTTCGACCATGGAAGGCGGGACGAAATGCAATAAATCGGAATCTGTGAGTTGTATCCATGATGGATTTAACGGCGGTCTCAACTGCGCGTCCTCCGCTAGTGGTAAAGAAGACTTCTTTTTCATGATCTCCGGGTGTGATTCCCGTCAATCGTTCTGCCAAAAGGGTCTGGGGGATAACATCAAAATCGTGACCCGGCACCTCACGCAAATAACCATTAATGCGTTGTTCAAAATCCTGGATACCTGTATTCCGGAATCCTAGGGCTCGCACTGCGACTCCTGCCGTCATATCCAGATATTGGTTTCCTTTCAAATCGTATATCCACGGACCCTCTCCTTGGGTATGATCAACAACAGGATAGATATCACGGCTTTGCGTTGTTTTGGCAACGACCTGTTCTGCACGTTCTATCCACGCTTTACTACTTTTAGCGATATCCAAATCAGGGCACAGTTCCTTTAACAGCTCTTCAGCATCACGTTTCAACTTTAACCACATTCCTGGCTCTGTGTTTGCGATAAAGAAATGAAAGGCTCTATTTAAGTTCCTGCTATTCGACAACAGAATACCTTTCAATTTTCGGGCTCAGAACTTGTTTAGTTAAATATGGCTTCTACCATTTGAGTAGATACTATGAAACCCAATTCCCAAATCAGGACTCTAATCTTCTTCATTGTAGGCATTGGGGCCGTGATAGTTGGGATGGTGAGCGAATTTCTTCTTGGAGCCTATCTACCGAGTGAAATAATGCAAATCCTGTTCATGAATGGCGGATTTCTAATTATTATCTGCTTGTGCTTTGGTGGGGGATTCATCTTCATACGCCGGGTCCTTCTTGGTGAATGGTTCTATCGTTATGACAGCATTATCTACCTTATTGCAGCGACAATATGTCTGGCTTCAGCGGGTCAAACGCTTCTCGGGCTGCAAAGCGGCCATCCCTGGCTTTATTTGCAAGCAACTAATCCCGTTCTGATGAATTTATTATGGATGTTTGTCCTTCCTCCACTTACGCCCTGGATTATCCTTGTAGTGGGCGTTGTATTCATTTTGCTTGCGGTCTTGAATTACAAGATATTAGCCCTGAAAATACGAGATGTTAAGGATATGGAAAAGCATGGCCAGTATCCCAAAACGCGTGCTTGGTGGGAGATTCTTGGAGCGTTAACTCGAATTTCTGTCTGGTTGGGATCGCTATTCTTATTCATTCTTAGTTTTGTCCTTCTTGGAAGTCCACCACTTGTGACCCAGCCCTGGAGTTCTTTATACGACTCACGCATATGGCTTACACTCTTCTTTGGGATCATCGCAATCTGTTTCTTTAACTCAGCGATTTTTATTATCAACCAATTAGGTGATATTGATACCGATCGACTGCATATAGAAAAAGCGAAATTACCAGTGAGTTCTGGGCGGGTATCAATGAAAAGGGGTATAATAATTGCTTTGGGATTTTTTCTTCTGGGTCTCGTGTTTAGTCTACTTGTTAGTCAGATTTTCCTTTTACTCATCCTGATTACGTATTTGTTTGCACTGCTTTATTCGTTTCCGCCAATCCGTTTGAAAGGTCGCCCATTTCTGGATTTAATGATTATTGGAATTGGATTTGGTAGTTGGGCGGTTGTCACGGCTTGGGCGATTTACGCAGGTGCCAGCATCTTTTTCTTTCCGCTTCCACTTTTACCCAGTTCCCTACTACTAGGAGCCGGTTTCTTTTATGCGGGAACGCATGGCATTCATACGGCCTCTGACTGGTCTGCGGACGCACAAGCGGGGGTCAATACGACAGCGGTTTTTCTTGGACCTAAAAAAGCAATGAAACTCGGGATTAGTCTCATTGGGATAGGACTGCTGTTACTTTATGCGAGTGTGGGATATTATACGCATCTGTTTTGGTATGGGTTGCTCAAATACAAAAGTATCTTTTTACTTATTTTCTTGGGTCTTCCCTTTTTCACGTTATTTCAGCAATTCCGTTCTTGGCAACAGCATAGGAATCCAAGTGAGGCGCAAATTCATCAATTACAAAAACAGGGGCGTTTAGTCACCTACCTACTATTTCTAGTTCTAATCATCTATCTTCTGCTCTATGTGTTCTTCTTCTATCCAAGGTATTATCCGAATTATTACTTCCCATGGCTGTAGAATACCAAACTGGTGGTGTGCCAAACCTTTATTTCATCAACAGAGGAAAAAGAGGGCTGAGGAAAAGTACGGTGCCACCCCATGGATTAGTAGCCTTCGATTTAGATGGAACCCTTGTCAGGATTTGGAGTGCGTGGAGTTGGATCCATAAACTCCTCGGAACACTGGAGGCTGCTAAACCCAACGCTGACCAATACTATGCAGGAAAAATTGACTATATTCGTTGGGCAGAGTTGGATGTTCAATTATGGCATGGAGTCCCGCTTAAGCGAATTGAAAACGCTATCGATCAAAGTCTTTTCTTCATTCCGAATGTGGAAACTCTTTTTGAGAAATTACATGGTTATGGAATAAAAACCGCCATTATAAGCTCAGGTCTCACTGTGTTTGCTGAGAGAGTACAGAATCGTCTTGGAATAGATATTAGCAAAGCAAATGAATTAGTTACTGATGCTGCTGGGAAAATTTGTGGAGTCAAGGTTCATGTGGCGTTTGATAACAAAAACCATGTGTTAGGCGAAATTGCTCAAGAGCTTAGTATACCTCTTGAACAGTGTGTAGCAGTTGGGGATTCACGAAATGATATTCCAATGTTTCAGGTCGCTGGTTTCTCAATTGCCTTCAATCCATCAAACGAGAAGGTTGCAAATGTAGCAACCACAATTGTGAATAGCGAAGATGCGTTAGATTTGCTTCCTCCGCTTCAGGAATTTTATCAACTTGATTAAATGTGAAATTGCTTCTACTTGTGCTATCGCTAGACTTTAATGTTACAATGGGACGGTAACTAGAACCATCCTCATTTTGGTGGGGTTTGGCTTCAAACAGGAATGAGAAAAGATGAGCCAGCGTACGCTAATTGATGCAAGTATGGGTCGCATCAAAGCGGATTTAGTCATTACAGATGTGCAACCGATTGATGTAATCTCCCGAGAAATTCTCGAAGGGGGAATTGCTATAAAAGAGGGGATGATCTGTCGAATCGGGGATATTTCAGACCTCATTGGGGCGAAGACAAAGGTTATCAAAGGCGCTGGACGCTACGCCGCCCCCGCATTTATTGAATCACACATTCATGTCGAGAGTACCATGCTTACTCTTACTGAATTTGCTCGAGCTGTAATTCCTCACGGTACCGGAACTGCGATTATCGATCCCCATGAAATTGCTAATGTTACAGGAATCAGAGGATTAGAAATTTTCATGGAGGAGGCACGAAATTTGCCCCTCCGCATTCTCATGGAGGTTCCTAGTTGTGTACCCGCTGCGTCACCTGAGTTAGAAACAGCTGGTGCCCGTTTAGATGCCTTTACGATAGACAGATTACTCCAGGATCCCATGGTAATCGGTTTAGGCGAAGTCATGAATATCCCAGCAGTACTGAATAATGATGAAGACATTCACTTGAAAATTCAATTTGCTCGGAGTCAGGGCAAAGTCGTCGAGGGGCATGCACCAGGATTGAAAGGCGAGAAACTCAACGCCTACATTGCTGCAGGTATCATGTCTGACCACGAATGTGAAACAGCTGAAGAAGCCGTAGATCGGCTTCGGCTGGGCATGACCGTGATGGCACGAGAAGGTTCGATAGTTCGGAATATGCTAGATATCCTTCTTCCCCTCTATAGAGAAGGACGGGACCTTCGACGAGCTACAATCTGTTCAGATGACTTATCACCCGTTGAACTAGCGGATCGAGGACATCTTGACCGAAGCCTTCACCGAGCTATCGATGCAGGTATTGATCCATTAGTAGCAATCCAACTTGTTACATCTAATCCTGCTAGTTACTTCAACTTACCACGTATCGGACACCTAGCTCCAGGCAATTCAGGGGATATCGTTCTGATTGATGATCTAAAGGATGTCAATGTTGATTTAGTCATCTTGCGAGGGCAGCTAGTAGCGAAGAAAGGACGATTAACAGTAAAACTCCCCAACTACGAATACCCCCCAGATATGAGAAGCACAGTTCGGTTTGGCGGCATTCCCACTGCGCTAAACTATATGCTACCAGCCAAGGATGGAAAACATAAGGCCCGGGTCATTACCGCACGAGAAGGAAGTCTAATCACCGGAGCTGCAATTCATTCTCTCAAAGCTTCCGATGGTTATGTACATCCAGATCCCGAGAGAGATATCCTAATGATTGCTGTCACTGAACGCTACATGAAAGGAGGAAACATCGGAGTAGGATTCATCCAAGGATTTGGATTGAAGGAAGGGGCTATCGCTAGTAGCATTGCACACGACAGCCACAACATCATTACTGTTGCTACATCCCCTGAAGACGCCCTAATGGCAGTTAGCACTGTGTCTCAAACAATGGGAGGAATTGCCGCAATAAAGGGTCGAAAAATATTAGCGAACCTGCCTTTGCCAATTGCAGGAGTTATCACTGATGAGCCAGTTGATAAAGTAGCTCGAAAACTCCAAGCTGTTCGAGCTGCAGCACGAGATCTAGGTTGCCAACTTGAACACCCTTTTCTGACAATGAGTTTCATGGCGCTTCCAGTGATTCCAGCGCTGAAAATCACTGATAAGGGCGTTGTCGATGCTAAAGAGATGAAAATTGTGCCGGTACTTATTGACTAAGAGCAGTAGGATATGAATTCAAGAAACTGGAGAAAGAAGCTGAGCGATTTCCGGACTGCAAATGCTTTTTAGGTTCAATTCACAAACGACCATTAGACTGGAGGCATTATTTATGTCTTGGACTATTATTTTAGCAAATCTCGCACCCTTATTCCTCGGGTTAGGAGCCATGGCATCTTTCGCATGGTTCCTTGATAACCTCATGGGCGATACCTATCGTCCAGGCAGCGCAAGTAAAGATGACGAGGAAGGAAAAGGCGAATCCGAACCCAGCATTGATTGGCGACGTGGCCTTGTCAGACTTGTTGGACTGATTGGTATCCCAATGGGTATTTTGTGTTTTGTTTCCTTTGCTGCTATTCTCTTGACTCCAGGTCAAAGTCTGTGGGGTGATCCTCTAACCCTCTTTCTTCTGGCATGGATGGGAATTGCGCTTTTTCTTACACCTATTAATAAACTGCCATGGGCCGCGCTTATTGGATTAGTCGCTGG
The DNA here is from genome assembly GCA_016550425.1 of archaeon. Next base: position 4,159 of record JABXGS010000202.1, on the reverse strand, counting down.
TTTGATCGCTGTCATTGCAGTGATTGCACTCGCGCCAGTAATTCCAGAAATCATCACCCAGCAAATTCCGCTCAAATATATTCTCATCGGGATTTTCATTATTGTTGGTGTGGTCGTGTTTACCCTTTTCAAATGGGCGGAGAACATCTTAGACCTAGTTACCACGATTATGGGTTCTCGACCGTTTCTCTTGGTTCTCTTTTTCCTTGGACTCGGACAAGCCATTGCACTCCCAGTGGTTTGGTTTGCCTTTGGTGGACTCGGAGGAATACTCTGGTTCTTCTTCCATTAGATTCTAGCTTTACCCCTCGATGAAATAAGAAGGCGGAAGGGGAATAGGAAGTAAGAATAGACGAAAGAGAAGGTACCCTGTTCCTATAAGAAGGTATAACACAAACATGAGCGCGCCGGTCCGTAGGAAAGTTCCGTAGGAAATTGGACGATTTTCTTTATTTGCGACTGTCATGGTCATAACATTCGCCACACTTGCAATAGGTGTCAGTGCACCACCTAAAACAGCCCCTATAACCAAGGCGGTCCAAATCGTTCCTCCAGGATTAGTCCCCTGAGCTAGTTGGAATTGGGTTAACGAATCAGCAACAGGAATCAAGGTGGCGGTGACGGGAATATTATCAATCGCGCCACTGGTAAGTCCTGTTAACCAAAGCATAAGTACGGTAGCTGCAGCTGAGCTTCCTTGAGTGAGAGTAGAAATTATCCCTCCGATAAATGATAAGACCCAAAACTCTTCCATGCACCCAACAATAATGAATAACCCAATGAAAAAGAACAATGAAGTCCATTCTACTTCTTTGAATATCCGCTCTGTTGGAATGCCGCTGAGTAGTACAAAAAGGAGAGCCATAACGAAGGCCACAACCCAGGTAAATCCAGAGACTCCAAACACAACAAATCCAACAATCATAGCAATGAATAAGATGGCAGTTCGGTAGAAGACATTACGATCCTCGACCATGGTCCAAGCGTCAAGCGCCATTAAATCATTAACCCGACTAGGACGAGGAATAGAGAAGGATTTTCGAAAAAGCCGTAAAGCTACAAACCCAGTTACACCTAATAGCATTAGCCCTAGAGGAAGGAGGGTGGTGGCGAACCAAATAAAATCATAGAAGGTCGCTCCTGCAACAAGCATACAAGGGACACTCGCAATGACCGTGGTAATCCCACCCACATTCCCACACATGGCATTTGCTATTAGATAGGGTGTAGGATTTTGTTCGAGGGCATCACAGGCTAAGATAGTCAAGGGACCGATAATGAGTACTGTAGTTGCCAACACCGTCGACATAGCAAAGGTAAGACTACAAAAAATCAGGAGCAGTCGCCGGGGTGATCCCTTACTGAAACTAAGAGCTTTCACGGCAATAAATTGAAACAGCCCTGAATCCTTTGCGATCTCTGTGATGACCATAAGGGAGAGGATGACGATGATGGTTGACAGGTCGACCCATTCACCAAAAAAGTGGGCGAAGACTTCTGCGTTAAATATCGGGGGCAGAAGTTGATAGGTTAGAGCAAGTTCCATGAAATGTTCATAGTCGGGACTTCCAGGTATGAACCTATTCGCATATTCAATGTAGGTTTGAATTTGATTTAGACGCCAGGGCTCCCAGATTTGAGCGAAATAGATGATGGCTATGGATGCGCCGATAAGAGCCGCGATGGTGTGGTCGGTCATGTCAAACGTTATCATCAAAATTACTGCGATGAATATTAGGATGATGAAGACAGCGGGATAGATCATTAGCATTTTTGGGTCGCCTTACGTTTGACCACATAACTATACTGTCAGTCTAAGTCTTATAGTTCTTTTATGGACATTTGTCAAATAAGCTTTTCACTGGTTTTGACGATTTTTCCAGTAATTTCATGAAGTGAAGGGAGCAGGAATTGGAAAAATGAAGAGTCGTAGAAGCACATAGCCTGTACTAATGAGGAGAAAGAGCAAAGTAATGATAACTCCAGCCAGCAAAAATTGTCCTCTGGGTAGTGGACGATCCTCTTTTTCAGCGATAGAAACCACTAAAACATTAGCTGCACTAGCAATCGGCGTAAGGCACCCTCCTAAGACAGCCCCCGCTAATAATGCGGTCCAAAGGCCCCCTTCTGGCATTGGTATGGGACCTGTTGTGAGAATTCCTACCACGGGTATGAACGTTAATGTTATTGGAATATTATCAATGAATCCACTTGTAAGACCGGTAATCCATACCATCAATGTGGAGGTAATTATGGGGTTACCTAAAGTCAGCAATTGAATTTCATGACCAATAACCTCTAAAACCTGGAATTCTTCCATCAACCCAACCAAGAAAAAGAGGCCAATGAAAAAGAAGAGAGCCGACCATTCGATTTCTTTTAAGATTTGACCAGGACGGAATCCACTTAATACCACGAAAAGTAAAGCACCTCCCAGTGCAACCAGAAAAGTAAGACCTGCAGAACCTAACACAATAAATCCTATGATTATGAGGATAAGTAGAATCGTTGTGCGGTAGAACACGACGCGATTTGGCACCATTTCCCATGGATCAAGATCCATTAAATCGTCGATTCGAGCTTTCCTAGGTGTAATTAGATTCTTGCGGAAAAGTCGAAGAGAAACAAAGAGCATGACAGCTAAGAGCATTAGACCTAAGGGCATCATGTTGATGATAAACCATTGAAAACTATACAAGGTCGCCCCCGCAACTAGCATCGCAGGGACGCTTGCAATCATGGAGGTTATTCCTCCAACGTTAGCTGCTAAAGCGATGGAAATGAGGAAGGGAGTGGGATTTATCTCTAAGGCGTCGCAGGCTAAGAACGTCAGTGTGCCCATTATCAGGATAGTTGTTATTTGTGTAAGAACGGTGGTCATAGCAAAACTCAGTACGCAAAGAATGACGAGCAACTTTCGGGTATCGCCTTGGGTAAATTTAATGGCTTTTACGGCAATGAATTGAAAAACTCCCGAATCTTTGGAGATTTCTGTGATTATCATCATTGAAAGGATGAGGATGAGGGTCGGGAGATCAATCCATTTGTTAAAAAAATACGCGAACACGAACGAGTTGAACACCGGAGGTAACAGGTCATAGTTGGCTTCGGGATGCGCGATGATAACTGCTTCGCGCCACAATGGCCAAATTGTCGCCATATAAAAGATGGCGATAGTTGCGCCAATTAGGGCTGCAGCCGTGTGGTCAATAACATCCATCATTATAAGCAGAAGAATCGCCACAAACAAAATAACAGCAAAAACTGCAGGAAACATGGTTGAAGACCATCACATCCGTCAGAGTGATTTCACAAATTCGATTATTACTTTGGCAAGTTCCTCAGGTTGTTCGAATTGGATGCTATGATCGGTTTTGTCAATTACTTTTGTGGTGATATTGGCAAGATTTTCTTTGTAGAAATCTTGCCACCGGGGTGGGAAGGTCTTATCCTGTTTCCCACTAATCATGAGTGTGGGTGTTTGGATTTCTTTGACACGATCTTGAATATTGAATTTTGCACAGGCGCCTTGTGCGCTTCCATGACTATTCGCAAGGCGTATATTTTCTTTGGCGTAATAAATCAAAAGATCAAGCATTTTAGGTGTATTTCGAATTTTATCAGGATCATAGAATTCGAAATCGATAAGTTTCCTTGCCGCTTCTTCGGGTTCAAGCCCGTATGCGAGTTTTCCTAATTCGATTTGTGCCAAGGCACCTTCCACATCCACCATAGGAGCGGTAGCAATGAGAATGAGCCCTTTGAGCCGTTCGGGTGCATCTAAAGCGATTTGCTGAGCGATAAATCCACCCATACTATGACCAGCGACAATACATTGATCGATTTTGAGTTTGTTGAGAAGTGCAAGCATATCGTCTTTGTATATGTCTATCGTGCTGGGTTCAGTAAGTTCTGTTGATTTACCATGACCCCGTGAATCCGGTAAAATAAGCTGCAGATGCTCCTGTAAATGTGAACGGAGGAAGCCCCAGTTTCTAATCGATCCACGAACGCCGTGAATGAGAAGAAGAGGTTCTCCTTTCCCATCGATTTCATAATAGAGTCTTACACCATTAACTTCTGCAAATGGCATAGCACGCACTCTCAAGCATCGAATGTATGATGCTATTGTGCTTTCTTGTAGTTTATTAATAGCACT
>JABXGS010000201.1 GCA_016550425.1 archaeon | reverse complement strand
TTCGAGTTCATCGCGTTTGACAACGACGTACTCACGGAGTAAATCAGTAAACTTGATGAGACTGGGTAGAGCGTGAGTTACCCAGCTGTAGATGTGCCGTTTTTTGAAGTAATAGACATTCCCTACTTGCATCTTCGATTGAAGGTACTTGAGTATTTCACCGTAGTTTTGTGAAATCTCGATTCGCAAGACAAGTTGTTTCCCTGTTCGATATCTTGAATCAGGTCTTGCCTTGACAAGAAAAGAACCTTCCCCATCGAAGAAGCCCGATAGGTATGCTTTGAAGATTTTGGGGTCTTCAGATAAATTCGGCTCCATCAATAGTTCATCGCTAGTTTCCCGTATTAACTCCACAAGTGTTCTTATGGCACCAATTTTCCCGTAGTTGTCCCCGTCCGGAGGGTAGGTTGTCAACGTGTTACTGAGCGGTTCGCTACTCCTGAACATAGTTACAGGCGTGCAACTTGCATATCTTAGTCTCATCCCTATAGCAGTCGGGTCTGGCAGGATCAACCAGTGTTTGGGTTGGTCGCAGTGAGTGGTATGGAATCCGGTTCCCTGTTGAAGGGTCGGATTGGCGGTGGGTGTGAGTGGGTGCACTAGTTCGGAAATTTAGTGTTGCCTGTCAGTTGAGGTGGACGTATCTTCGACCCAAGAGTCCAGGGCCCGTGTGGGCTTGCTGGTTTGCTCGGGTCAGCATCTTGGTGTTCCGCAGCGTGAATACAATCCGTCATGGACGGGGCAGTTAATGCCCGTTGCTCAGGATTACTATGCCAGTGATGGCTGCGGTGACGGAGGTGTTGTTTGCCCCGTTGCTGTGAGAAGCGAGTATGAGGCAACCAATCTCGCGCCAAGGTAGCTTAAGGATGTTCAGTGGTTTAAAAATGTGTCGGGTTCATTAGGAAAAAAGCATCAATAAGAGGAGGAGTAGGGTGGCGAGTAAGGCGACGTTGGTGATAATGATGGTGGTGAGGGCAGCTTTGCGCATGGCAATCCGTTTGGTATGGATGACGGCCTGGATGTAAATCCAGAGGGTCCAGGTCAAGCAAAGGAAGAGGAATAGGAACGTCAGTAAGGGGAAGTTGACAAAGAGGGGGGTGCCAATTAAGCGGATGAGGGCGTAGAGACCGATGGGTAGCCAGGCATAGACGGTGGCGGCAAAGAGGGAGCGCATGCCGTGTCTGGTTTGGTAGCGAAACCGGGTGATGGCTTCGGTGGTCAAGGTGACCAGGAGCCACGAAGCAATGAAGCTAAGGGCTGGAATATAGATGGATATCAGGTAGAGGTCTAGGGGTAGGAATCCGATGAGAAGGAGGGGGACGAGGGTAAAGAGGTATGCGAGGGCGGCGAGGCTAATGAGGGATTCAAGAATGAGGTGGTCGGATCGCTTGTTTAAGTATCGGAATAGGGGTGCGAAGCCGAGGTAATAGGTGAGTTGCTGTAAGCGGGGATGTTGGACTGTTGGGCTGGGGGGCGCGGTGCTTGGCGTAATATCTGTGGCTTGGTTGAGGAATGTAGCGGCTAAGCGTCCAAGTGGTGTGATTTGGTAGATGCGGTCTTTGCTTTGGGTGAGTAGGGGGGCATCTGCGGTCATGAGTTGTTCAAGATGGAAATAGAGGGTGCCGGGTTCGATGTGGAAGGCATCACGGAGGTCACTGTAGCTGGCTTGTTCTCGTTCGTTGACGAAGCGGATGAGTTTCCGCCGGAGCGGGTGTCCCAGACTCCGGAATAGGACAGCTTCGGCTGGTGTTTCTTTCTCGGCGTCAGTGATTACGGGTGGTGTAGGCTGGATTTTCTTGGATACCATAGGTTGAAGGTGTCAATTCGGGTTGAAAATTGTTGTGCATTTTGAGTTCGAGTGGAGTCGAACTTTCCTGTTTCTATAATGATAGAACTGAAAGTATATATGTTCATTTAATCTAAAGGTGGGTAACGCAAATTTACTGCGCAAACAACAAATACCACGAAAGTGATTCAAAAAATGAAAACAACACTGCTCTCACGAGCAACACTCGGGCTCACGGTCATAGCCTTAAGCCTGCTGATGGTGTCCAGTATGCCAGTGATGGCTGCGAATAACGGTCAGGGCATTCAATACCAGTATGATTCACCAATGAAACAAGTAACACTGACAACTCCTGCTATCGTCGTTCGGGTTTCCGCGGGTGAGAATGTACCCCACTTCATGTTCTGGGATCCCACCTTCGTGGATCCAAACACCCGATTGATTTATCATGTGCAATTCTTTCAACTCATCGAATTCAACGACACCAATGACGATGGAACTTATACCAACGGCACCGATCAGGTAGTCGCCCCCATTCTGGGGCTAGGACGCGTTATGTGGACCTTTAGTGGCTTCGAAACCGAACAAGACGGTTCTACTGTAACAGCCGTCCACTTTAACTATACGCTCGCTGACGTCCAGGGCACAGGGTATCCCGACCTGTATATGGAATTACGGTGTCATATTAACACGACCAATGATAATCAATTGAAATTCGACATTGTGATTTCTGGTTGGCCTTGGACACACGATGACACCTTTCTTGCACTCCGCTGGGATTTGATGGTGCAAAGTCCTGGCACCCACACTTATCGTCACGCCTATCAACATCGTTACGAAAACAACAACTATTCCTTTGAAGGTGCCTTCTTCCAGTACAAATGGTCAGCAAATGTTGGCAATGATACGACTCAGGTAACAAGTAACTACGAAGATCATCCTGAAAAAACTGTGTTCTACCTCGTTTATCCTAACTTCGGTGATGAACTCCTAGTTCACGATCCCATCGTTGGGTTAGACGGGTCAGTAGTTCCACCAAACAACATTCTCCCCCTTCTCGTTGTGATTGGGGCAGGCGCACTTGCCTGTGTTGTTATTGCTGTAGCCATCTGGGTTCGACGGCGAAATGTCACACCTATTCCTCCCGAATAGCCCTTCGGCTGGGAGGATAGGTTCCTTTTCTTTTTTTCAATAATGGGGTTAATGCCGCTTATTTGACGGCCTGAGCTATGAACTGAATAAAGATATTAGTGAAGCGATGGCGGCGTGTGAGTTGTTCAAGTTCATTGACCTGTTCCTTGAGTCGAGCAATGCGATCGTCCACCCAATGGGAGCCTCGGCGGAATCGCAGGGCTTCCACGCGGGGTATCTCTTCCTCATATGCTGCTGAAAGCCGCTTTTTGGCAAAGGAAACCCATTTGGTATCTTGTTCAGTGAAAATAAGGAACCGTGGATCAAAGGATTGAACCTTTAGTCGCGCTTCATGTAGTAAATGGCGTAAATTACCACCAGATAATCCGGTTTCAAATCCGATTTCACCTTCGCGGCGATAATGGGCATCTAAATGGGGTAATCCGTAGGTTCGACAGATCGAGTAATCGGGTTCCAATGCGACAAACAGTCCATCCGATTCCAGGTGCCGAGCGAGTTCCTGTAAACCTTCTTGCTTTAGATCTGCAATTACATGACGGCTATAGATGAGGTCAAAGGTTTCATCTTTTGGGATTGTACCCTTCTCCACGATGTCTCCTGCAAAAAAGCGGATGCGGTTTCCATACTCGAAAAGTTGTGCCAACTGGTTTGCGCACGCGGTGAGAGCGGGATTAATATCGATTCCAACGACCTCGCCTTCTGGAACCTTACTTGCCAGTTCTAAGGTGGTTCGTCCCACACCACATCCGACGTCTAAAATGCGCATATCGGGACGAATTTCGAACTCTTCAAAGTAGGTTCCATAGTAGGGAATGCTCTCCCAGAGATAATGCGCAAGGGCACCTCGAGGGTCTAAAATGCGGTGTACGGCATTCCGAATGCGAGGTGACTCCAATCCCGGTAATGTCACAATGATTCACCCAACCGCTTTCTCAATGGTAACGGCGTCTACACTTAAGATTTCTTCGGCACACTGCTATAAAGCCTCATACTGCCCTGGCGCAACACTTTTTAACCGCCCTGCAGCGCTGAACATCACACATCTCTGTGGGGTGGTAGATCAGCGGTAGATCGCGGGTCTTGCACACCCGAGGCCCCGGGTTCAAATCCCGGCCACTCCACCACTTTATTCCATAACAACATCGGGGCAAAGAGTTGCAAAAGTTTTTAACCAACCACAGCCAGCCTCTCCTAACTACACACGTGCCCTGATAGTGTAGCCAGGTCAATCATCATGGGCTTTCGCCCCGTGGACCCGGGTTCGAATCCCGGTCAGGGCACCACTCCCTCACTGCGGGAGTAGCCAAGCACGGCCAAAGGTGCTGGATTTAGGCTCCAGTCGCGTAGGCGTTCCTGGGTTCAAAAATCGCTTCAAAATAATTGAGACGGTGGAAAATCCCAGCTCCCGCACCATTCATTCCAGTCGTGAACCGATGCTTTCTTGTAATACCATTTCTTTACTAGGTGGTTGGTGGACTCTTGGTGTCTGTGAAGCCCATTGGCGATTTATTGATGGAAATGAAGAAGCACTACGATAAGGACCAGCAGGGGTGGCGCGTACTGTCGGGGCGAGCAGATCGTGGGTTGTATGACACGTTTATTTTGCATCGGGATCGGCTCTGGCAGATGAAAACCGAACCGGTGAATCCCTTTGAGGTCATTGGGGTGGGTAGCGTCCATCGGAGAGTCGATGAGAGTCTGCATA
>JABXGS010000200.1 GCA_016550425.1 archaeon | reverse complement strand
TACAAAATGTGAGTAAAGTAACATTATGTGACCCCCAAATGTGAGTCCGCCTTTTATAATAGGAATGCCTTGCTTTCCTCAGCCAAATGCTCGGAGGCATTCAAAATGGGTGATAAACTTCAGTACAAAAATGAACAAGAAGTCACATTAGGACACGTCAAAGGTGATGTGGAACTTAAAAACTGTCGTCGAATCCTCCCCGAAAAAGGTGATACCATCACCGTGGACGGTCGCCTTACCATCCGTGGTGATGTTGAAGTTGAAGGTTCTTTGAAGGCTGAATATCTTGAAATTGACGGCGATAATACCACGGAAATCCACGGCGACTTGAACATCGCACGAGCTGTCAGTGTTCGCCACGGGCAACTAGACGTCACGGGATCAGCAACAGCAAATCGAATTGATATTAGTGCTGCTCTCAAAGTTGGGAAAAATCTAACCGCCACCCTGGTCTCCATCGGTGGAGCCCTAAAAGTTGTTGGAGACGCCAAAGTTGAAGAAATTCGGGTTGGCGGAGCAGTCAAAATAGAAGGAAATATTGACTCCACAAAATTATCAGTAGGTGGAGCTGCTAAATGCAACACTGGAACCATCGGAAAAGTCGATGTCGGAGGATCTTTCAAAGCAGAGGGCGCCATTGAAATCGGCGACATAGACGTTGGCGGTGCTGTAGTCGTAGGACCCAATTCCAAAATAATCAAAGTCGACGTTGGTGGCAGCTTCAAGAGCGAAGGTGACCTGACCTTCGAAGAAGTAGACGCTGGTGGCGCAGCAAAATTTTCTGGAGATGCGAAAGGCAAGTCAATTGATTGTGGTGGCGCTATTAAAGCTGAGAAATCTTTATTCCTAAGCGAAAAACTCGACGTTGGTGGAAGTGCTGTAATTGGAACCGATTTGATAGTTGGTGGACTGATTGACATTGGTGGATCTTTACAGGCTGGACAAAAAATTCAATGTCCACGAATAGATGTGGGTGGGTCTATTCGGGCTTTTCATATTATTGCAGAACGTGAATTCCGTATTGGTCGACGGGGTGAAGTTTCAGGTTTTGTTGAAGGCTCAGATATTATCGTTGGAGAAAAAGCTCGTGGAGCATCGTTTTATGGTGATTCCATCCGTGTGGAAGAACGGGCTCGGGTGAAAAACCTCTATGGGCGTGATATCTACATTGAACGCGATGTTATGGTGGAAGGTGAGGTCCTCTACACAGAGCGTTTAGAAACCGAACCAGGCGTTCATTATGGGAAAGAACCTGAACAGGTCAAAAAACTTCCAACGCCTGAAGACTTGATCAAATAGCATAAGCCCACAGCCTCGGGGTTCGGGGCACCTTTGCGCCTCGAACTCCATCACTTCACTGTTTTTTCTGATTTGAGTCACAATTTTTTCTGATGAGCATGTATCGATAAGCACATATTGTCTGTGCGTGAATCGGTCATTGCAGTACACGGAGTTATTTCGTAATGGATGAAATAAAACCTTCAAAATCTGGTAAAATCCAAATCAGTAGTGAATTGGAAATCACACCTATTGCAGCTGAAAGTCTAGGTCTACGAAGCCTTGCTACACATGTCAACACCTCGGATGCTTCTATTTTAATTGACCCAGGGGTTGCCCTTGGGTTTCGTGACCAATTACACCCCCATCCCAAGGAATATCTCCTGTTGAAGACTATTCGAAGACAAATACTATCTACTGCTCAATCAGTCGATCACATCGTGATATCACATTTCCACCATGATCACTTTATGCCCTTCTACCGAAATTACGCTTATTTTTGGTCCAACCCCGATGATGCAAACCACCTTTACGCGGGGAAGCATATCTGGTGTAAGGATATTCGCAAGCGAATCAATTACTCCCAACAAGGTCGTGGATATAATTTTGTTCGGAAAGCCCGAAAAGTTGCAACTGAAGTGGTCTACGCAGATGGAAAAGCCACAAAAATCGGGAACACAATGATTCGGTTTTCCCCAGCAGTTCCCCATGGGGAAAGTGGGACAAAACTCGGGTGGGTGATTATGACCGCAATTCGGTGTGGCGGGTTTTCAATGGTCCATGGTTCTGATGTGCAAGGGCCCATGGAACAAGAAACTGCTAGCTGGATTATCAGGCAACACCCCGACATCCTTCTTCTTGCAGGTCCTCCTACCTACTTGGTTCCTGATCGCGTGGCTCCTGAGATTCTAACACAAGCTGCTGGCGTTCTTCGTTTCCTTACTAACCACATCCCTTTGATTATTATTGACCACCATTTGTTACGGGATAAAGAGTGGCATGACTGGTTAGGACCAATTCAGCAGCATGCAAGTAAACAAGGGAATCAGCTCCTGACAATCGCGGAAGTACTTGGTCGTCCTTATCTTCAACTTGAAGCTGACCGAGTAAATCTGTACCAAGATCATCCTCCTAGTTCCGAGTATGAAACTTGGGTGAAGCAGATCACTCAATCTCGAAGCCGGATACGACCACCGCTCGATTAAAAGCGAAGCTAGAAAATTGTTTTCGCAATTGGAGTAGGATGGTAGAAGGGACCATGAACTGGCAAAAGTTCTTCACGGAATGCTTCAGCATACTCACAACCGGCTTGTATACCGCGTAGCCTTGCTTTTTGTAGATTAAACATCAGATAGTATTCGTCAGTTTTTTTTAGTTGGCTTTGGTACTCGGAGATTGCCTGGGTCTTCAATTCAATAATTTCGGAAATATCAACCAACCGTGTGGGGTAGGCTAGGAGCGTATTAATTTCCATACTGAACAAGCGTTTTGGGCGCCATGCCTTTTTCTTATACTTTGTAGAATGGCCTGCCCACTCAGCTGCTCGTTTGACTGCTTGATGGGCAACCTTGTGATCAGGATGGTAATCATCTGCGCTGTGGGACACAATGACTTCTGGTTGGGTTTCTTGGATAATAGGAATTAGGGCGTTGGTCACTTCAGGAACTGTAAGTTGTAGATCCTTTCCCTTCAGCGCAATTACTTTAGCCCCGATAATTTCACAAGCTGCTGCTAATTCTTTATGTCGAGTAGGAGTGCCTGTAAGGCAACAGACTGTCACTTCAGCTTCACGATTGGCTTCTTGGGCAATAGTGCCTCCACAACCAAAGGTTTCATCATCTGGGTGCGCTGCAATAACTAGCAGACGCTTGAGTGGTACTTTTGGCATAGCTAAATGTACCTCTTTATCTTACCAAAAGGTTTGCTAACACTACCTCAGAGGGCATTTTTCTGCCATCACAACACATTTGGGCAGGAACGCTAGCATGCCACAGGATAAACAATGCGAATTGGAATCACAGTGTACCCCGGCGTTGGGGGCTCAGGACTTTTAGGTACCCGATTGGGAGTTGAACTCGCAAAACGTGGTCATGAGGTACGGTTCATTACCTATGAGGTACCTTTTGAGCTCCAGGAAGGTCGTTATGAGAATGTGAAAGTGGACCTCGTTGATGTGCTTGAATATCCCCTCTTCCGGTATCCTCCGTACACCGTTGCCCTTGCCTCAAAAATGGCGCAAGTAGTTCGGAAACACCATTTGGACCTTTTACATGTCCACTATGCTATTCCTCATGCGGTATCTGCTTTCATTGCCCAACAAATGACTGGGGTTCCCTATATTGTTACATTACATGGAAGCGATGTCCACACTTTGGGTGCCGATCCAGCTTATCAGCCATCAACTCGGTTTGCTGTTGAGGCAGCAAATGCTGTAACCTGTGTGACCAATCACATTTGTCAAACAGCGGAACAAACCTTAGGCGTTCGCTGCGCCATCGAACCGATTACCAACTTCACCGATCCCGCACTATTCAAACCCAATGCTTGTGAATTTAATTTAGAGGGGGAGAAACGTCAACTTGTCCATGTGTCTAATTTTCGTCCTGTTAAGCGGGTCAATGACTTAGTAACTGCATTTGCCCAGATTGCTGATGATATCCCAGACGTTGAGCTTCTACTTATTGGTGATGGTCCAACTCGACCTGAGGTTGATCGGCTCATTCGAAAATTCGAACTGAACAATCGGGTTAAATGTCCTGGATTCAAACGCGATGTGTATCAATACCTTCGTTGCGCATATGCTTTCGGGTTAAGTTCTGAATTAGAAGGCGCTCCCCTTTCGCTTCTGGAAGCCATGAGCTGTGGTCTTCCTGTTGTTGCCACATCCGTGGGTGGCATTCCCGAGATTATCGAGGATGGGAAAAATGGATTACTTGTACCCTTTGGAGACATTGATGCTCTGGCTGAAAAGCTCTATGCAATTCTCACCGATTCAAACCTAGCCGGAACTCTTGGTAGAGCTGCCCGACAAACTATCCTCCAGAATCACACGGCTGAAAAAGTCTTACCCCAATATGAATCAATCTATGACTCGATATTGCAGAGTTAACCTTGCTTCCCGTAACGTTCCCATGACACTAATTCGTTTATTGGTTGACGACTACTTTCTCGTTTTTCATCGGGGTATCCAATCGAGATTGTACAGAGAATGGTGAATTCTTCAGGTACTCCAAGAACTTCTTTCATATCCTTTTCAAAGTCCGCTCCTCGAACTCCCATCCAACAAGATCCTAATCCGAGCCAATAGGCGGTAAGTATAATGTTTTGCACAGCTTGATGTGGGTCACATAGGTAGTATTTCGGATGAACTGCTGGGTTTCCTAAGACAGCGATTACGATGGGCGACTGCTTCATGAATCGGCCATGCGTGTGTAATTCACTAAGGCGTGTGCGTGTATCAGAGTCTTGGACAACAACGAAATGCCAAGGTTGCTTATTTGAGGCTGAAGGAGCCCATTGGGCTGCTTCAAGGATTGTGTCAATCTTCTCCTTTTCAACCTCCTTGGGAAGGTATTTTCGTATACTTCGTCGACCTTTAATAACATCAAGAAAATCCATTTTCATCAAATGGACGAATTGGAAAAGAGTAGAAATATGCTTACCATGTCCTAGTTTTGGAAAGGTAGATCCGTGAGATAGGCGGTCGCTGCCGCTGGGGTATATTCCTGATAATGATTGCAGAGTCTACTGAAATGGAGTCGTGGGTCCATGGACATCGAGGCATCAACCCAGATGAAACTCACCTCTTGGCCTAAGCGCTCAACGGAGTAACGTCCGAACATTTGTGATAGATACGTCTGCAGAACCTGGCGTCGGCGTGTGAGAACTCCAATCTGTATTTGGCTTTCCTTCTTTTGAGTGGAATCAGCACTTTCTCGTTGTTGCAGGATAATTTCATGTCTTTCGTCTTCTAATTGGGTTTCAGTTCTAATAAGGCGTTCAGCTGTTTCCATGATGTGTTCTTCACTGGCTGCAAAAAGAGAGTGAATAACCCCGTTATCCTCTTTGGCATAACCAGTTTTAATGGTGGTTTCAAAGTGTTTCAATTCTTTATGGCTTAATGGGATTAACTGCTCTTTGGTGAGACGTTGAGCAGTGCGGGTCGTCCAAGGGTTTTCGTAATAAAGCCGTGTATAACGGAAAAAAATTGGAACAATACTGTTATTCGCCTGGAGAGCTGGCGAGACTTGAGCATGATAACTGGTTTCTCCCGCTCCTCCCACATGAAGAATCACTGGTGTATAACTTTGTACCAGGAATGCTCGGGTGTCGACACGTGGCGAGAGATATAGTTTCCATTCTGTTAAATCCGGGTTGGTTGATTTGATTTCTAGTTGATGTGTGTTTTTACATTTCGGACAGGTTGCAGAAATTGTGGTTTGTGTTTTTTTAGTGTTCAGTGAGAGAGTTGGATCTAGGCGTGTTCGATGGCACCCTTTGGTAGGACACTCCAGATGAAACGGTACATAATCGGGTGTTCTTCTGCCAATCCCTGGTTCATAACCAAGGTGTTCAAGTTTTTCAGCACTCTGATTTAGCGCTTGGATGAATTTTTGTCGGTTTGGTTCAGTGAGGAGATATTCAAAAGC
>JABXGS010000033.1 GCA_016550425.1 archaeon | reverse complement strand
CAGTAGTAACAAAGGATGTGCCCCCTAAATCCATTGTTTTTGGAATTCCAGCTAGAAAGAAGGATACTGTCCCAAAATCTTGGAAGAAGCCCTTGGAATAGGCTTCTTTTGATAATAATCTCGAGTCATGGTGCCCAATATCTGAATTCAGAGAGCCATTTTGTGGTTGCACTTTCTTTTTTTATTGTTGATAAGAGAATGCTTAAATACGTTAAAGGAATCGACAAATCGAAACCTGATATCGGTGTGTGTTTTCGTGAAGACTAGAGCAGTGCTGTTACTTGTGATAATGTGTTTACCAATGGTCTTTGCATTTGGGCCACCAGTCACAGGTGACAATCCACAGCTAGTTATCACAGATGTTCAAAGAAACGCCCATTTCGAAGAATACGGCATGGTTCTCTTCACCGATACTATCACGGTCTATAACCCGGGACCTGAACCTGCATTTTCTGTGTTTACGGCATACCCTCTTACAAAGGTAGATGAGGTTAAGGAGTTTCGGGCAGAAACGGTAAATGGTACAGAACTTCATTATCAACGTGTTCCGCTTCTAGGTACAAATAGTTCAGGATGGGAAATATTTCTCCCTGAACCAATTATGCCATATCAAGACATGACGTATGTTATTCAAATGGCAGTTGAAGGATTAACTTCACAGAATTCCGCGACCGCGACTTTGGTGTTTTCAATTGTACCAACTAGTCCTTATTTCATTCAGGAGTATGAAACCACACTAACCTACCATTATGCATTAACAGCAGCAACGCAGGAATTCTGGTCAGGAGATAATGTTCATTCATTTTCATATATTGAAAGGACGGTCGTTCTGGACTTTATGCCCAACGATTTCCTACCCTTAGTTACCTATGTAGAACTTCACAGGTCACTAACAGTTGATCCATGGGGTTACCTTCAGGTTCACGAGGTTCATTCTCTCCGTGTCGATAGCCCAAATCCTGATTTCTCAAATTCCGAACAGAGATGGACTAACATTACTCTAACATTACCACCCGGAAGTGAATTCCTCCGAACTTATGATCCGGTAGCGAACTTATCCAGTATAATTGGAAGACCTGCCAATGCAACCCATCCTGGAGTGATTTATGTTTCATTTCAATACCATTTACAAGAAGATGATATTTACACAATTCATCTTGATTACCGAATTCCCCTCGATCAACGCCAGATTGTATTGCAAACAGGATTGTTTCTCAATCTACAATTACATCTTGAATACCCCTTTAGGATTGAAAAACAGGTAACTGAAATCTTGCTTCCGGTTGGAAGTTGGCTTCAAGATATTCCTCTTGGAGCGCAAGTAACTATTGCCCCGACTGGTCAATATCTGATTTTAATTACATCTTCAAATGTCACCTCGATTACAAATAATCAAGCTCAATTATTCTATGTATATCCAGTTTCCCCAGCATTAGCTCGACCCCTACTTCTCTTTCTAATTGTTGCCCTTTTCTGCTTAGGTTATATCGCAGTTAGGCGAATTTCCTACTTCCGTGAAGAAGAGGAAATCAGTGCAGTCGTTGCAGATGTAGATCCAGCAATTCTAAGTGAATTCTGCGCATTATATGGAGAGAAAATTGCTCTCTTGCTCCAGACCGAACGTTTAGAACAAACTATGCTTCAGGGTAAAATCTCTAAGCCCAGATATCGAAAGGAGAAGAAGAATTTCGAAAGGAAGTTGCGAACCCTTGATAGGGACCTAACGGGAAGAAGTCAACCATTGATTGAGGCAGGTGGAAAATACGAGTCAAGCGTTCGTCAACTTGAACTTTTAGAAGCTGAACGTGTAAGTTCAATTGAAGCTCTTCATGCCCTAGAACAAAGATATCGACAGAAGCGCATCACAGCTTCCGTGTATCGGAAATTACAAAAGGATTTGCAAAAACGGCGAGATAAATCAGTAAGTCGGATGGATCGGATTCTCTTAAGCCTTCGAGAAGAAATATCAGAATAACAGCAATTCTCTCAAGCCGAAAGACTCAAGAACTACGAACGAAATGAATCGCCGTCAAGGTAGTTTAGCCCGGTAGTGTAGCACCCAATCAGGGATGCAAAATGGTCAATCATCCGGGGCTTTGGAACTGTGACTTATAAGAACAGTGAAGTCACCCCGGGACCGCGGTTCGAATCCGCGCCGGGCTACCATTCCATTAATCTTTTGAAAGTAGACCGGGATACCAGTTTTGTGCCTTTCCCATTGCCATTTTTTCATCCCATTCGGCGAGAATTTTGATGGCTTCACAGGCTGTTTGACTGGCTTCTCTTTCACCAATAGTAGCGAATTCATCAGTCTCCCTATTGGCAAAGACTGTACAAATCGTCCCACTTCTTAATCCAAAAAGGTTTGAGAGGGTAAATAGGATTGAGGATTCCATTTCAAAGTTTAGAACACGTGCTGCTTTCAAATCGGGGATGATGTCATCCATAAAGGATTGCCAATAATTTTGAAATCCAGGGCGTCCTTGTCCTGTATAGAAACTATCTGTTGAACATGTGAGTCCAACATGATATCTGTATCCAAGACCTTCAGCCGCTTCGATTAGTGCCAAGATCACTTGGTGATTGGCAAATGCAGGATACTGGGGTACTACATATTGTGAAGATGTACCATCATATCTAACAGCCCCAGTTGAAATTATTAAATCGCCACACTTTATCTGCTTTTGAATTGCTCCTGAACTCCCCACTCGAATCAGAGTTTTTGCGCCAATTGCAGCTAGTTCCTCAATAGCAATTGCAGTAGCTGGACAGCCAATACCCGTCGATGTGGTGGTAATCGGAACTTCTTTGTAGGAACCAGTAAAGGTTAGATAGGTTCTTTTTTTCCCCACTTGACTTGCTGCATCCCAGAGCTCGGAAATGAGTTTTGCACGTGTGGGATCGCCAGGTAATAGTACAAAGGGGGCAATATCATGAGGTTTCAACCCAATGTGATATTGCATTTTATCAGCTGTCTCAGGACGATTAGCTGACTTCCATTTCTTCATCTAAATTCCCTTCTTCATTAACAAAGGGTCATTTCGTCCCACGTCGATAGCTAGGTCGTACTTTTCGTGTGACCTTTTCTTCGCGTTCTTCGATTCTTCCTTCTTCAATGAGAAGTTCAATGGTCTTGTCAAGTTCTGCTCTACTGATTTGATTTGAATTAGCAATTTCTCCGCGGGGTTGACCCTCATTATACGATTCGATTATTTTGTTTAGTAGTTTTTCTCCCATATAGACATGTTTACCTTGAGAGATTATGAGCATTCCCTGGAATTTTGTTACCTTTGATCTTGCCATCCTATTTAGTTCTACTTCAACTTTAGCAGGTGTCTCATCTAGTTTTTGAGCTAGGTCAATGAGAGGTATTCTTTCGGCATCCTTTAGTTCATTCTTAAGATTACGAATGAAAAGCCGTCGTCTGTAATAAAGGAGTCCAGTAATGAGGATAGCAATAGAAACAATGAGACCAACGATTCCATAACTGATTAGTGGATTTATTGCAAACGCTGTTTGGATTGCTGTTACTAGTGCTATTGTGTTTTGTGATTGAAAAAGCGCAAAATCAATGACGAGTAAAACAACTGTTATTCCGA
Organism: archaeon; assembly: GCA_016550425.1. The sequence goes on along the minus strand of JABXGS010000033.1, from coordinate 48,656 downwards.
TTATGGTAAGCAATACTTTCGAGATTCCCGATTTCCAGCCCATAATTAGCCCTCAATTTACTGATTCACAGGTGCTAGCCAATGTAACTAGCACTCTCGGATTCATCTCGAGGTTCTTGTCTTTCACGTTGCTGAAGCAGGTGATATTTCACTTGAGCAAAAATGCCTTTCATTTCATCGATTTTCTGTTCTAATTCAGAAACATCAGCCTTGATACCAAATCGGTCATTAAGAACTTCAACAATTAATTTTGATGCGCGAGGATCTAAACGAAGTAAAGGAACAGTCTCAGCTAGCAGACAGACTCCTTCTATGCCATACTTTAGATGAGCCCATGCTGGAATTACACCATTTGCCCCATTAATAACTCCGTCAGCCATTGGTTCAACATAATCTAGCTCAGTGAAGTAAGATTGGAATTTTTGTCCAGTTGACGAGACAAATACTTTGGGAGATTCGGGGTATTCTCCAGGCACATAAGCCCCTGTTGCGGCGACTTTGCTGACATTTAACTTCTTGAATGTTTCAGCAATTCGATTAGAGAACTCATAGATTCCCTGGGAGGTTGAGGGTTGAAAGTCACCGGATACGAGAAGAACATCATGTTTCAATGATTTGTCTTTATGAAGATAGATTTGACACTCAGGAATTTTCATCATGCCATCTTCATCAATCATGACATGGGGCGGAAAGTCATCAGAAAGAACTTGTATTACTGGTTCTGCGTTAAGAGTACGAATAAGAACTTCGATAGCTAATTTTCCAACACTAGCAATTCCTGGCATACCAACAAGCGCTATCGGATTTCGTAGATCTTTAACCTCTTTTAGCCAAATAATTTCTATCATTGCTAATCCCCACAGGGCGATTAGGCTTCAGGAAGAGGAGATTTAAACTTTATGTCCAGAGTTATTCTATACACTTATTCCTAATTGATTATTCCTGAAGAATACGCAGGAATACAATCAATTCTTCGACGAATTATCCTTATTAAAGCGTTCTTTAGCTTATCTTGATCCAATGGTAGAATTTGAAAGAAATCATCTTGTGTGACCCCAATGTTCCTGTGTAAGGTTTCAGGAACAATTACAATTAGATCACGATTTTGCGCGTATTCGCCTGCTAATATTCTAAGTTGCCCTTTTTCTCCATCAAAGAAGTGAAGTGTAAGTTTGAGAGCAGGTAAGAAGAAATCTTGAGTAGAGGTTTCCTGGTATTTAAGATTCAATTCATCTAGGACCGCCTTCGTAATGTGTTCAAAATATGTTTTTAGTGCCTTACTTCTATTGAAAAAGTATAGTATATCATGCCCACATACTTCTTGTTGGATTCCAATTCGTTTGGCCAGTGTCTTTACTTTCTGTGAAGGTAAGTTCAGGTATCTTGCGAAGTATCGTTCAGTCCAGTAGGTTTTGATTGCATTTCGAAGATGCATATGTAGGTCTTCTTGCTTTTGACTTATTGAATTCAGGGAGTCTTCTTCTGTTTTTGAGGAGATTCGAGAGAAGTGCACTTGCGGGAGTGACCTTCCATTAGAAGTGAGATTCGCCCAATTAACTAATGAATCTGAAAATCGTTGGATATTCTCTTTTGTTAGTTCCTGAATGGATATTGATTGTTGTGTGTTGGGAATATCCAAACCATCTTTCCTTAGTTGATTAATTGCATTTAGTAATCGAATTTTTACTTTCACAACATCTGTCGAAAAGATTGTAATTCGGATCTTAAGCGGGGTCCTCACTCGAAGAATCCATTGAATCGATTCTGTATCTAACTGGTTCTTCAGAAACAAGAGTAGCTCATGGGCTTCAGTTACATACACCTCAGTGATATTGCACCCGAGGGCTTCCTCAGAAACAACGAAGTCGATATTTTGAGTTCTTAAATCTTGAATGAGTTTCGAGACATAGCCAGAAATTTGCGTAGTGGACATTGATTATCAAAATTTCCAGTAGCAAATAGTACATAAGGTCATAACATTTCTACTGCTAGATGAAACCGTGTATTTACTTCCTGAATGACAAATATTGCTAACTCTAAGCTGGGGCGAATAGAGCTGGAAATCATGGATCTGTGAAAAGGTAAGTATGTTCTTCGTATCGACGTCCGTCGATAACAGAACCAGGTTCCTTCTTAATTATCCGTTTAGATTTTAGGTAAGCGAACAGTTTCTGGTTTGCTTCTTCAAGATTTTTTTCTTTTAACCACGAAAGCGGAACATTAGTGAACAAAGGTCTTGCAGGAACAACATGACGGGTTGTTTTATGAGCAAACAATATTTTTTGTAAGGCACTTTCTACTACTTCTTCTTTTGTTAGAGAAGGAACAATTAGTACGGGGTGTTTTTCTGATTGAAGACTTGCAAGGGCGTCAGCTTCCGTGCTGTAGACTGTTTCAAAACTCATTTTTTGGGCAATAACTTCAATTTCAACAATTTTGTCATAGATTTCTTTGATAGTGGGTGATTTTAGGGGTGTTAACAGAAACGCTTTTTTTCCACTGGCGAGCGCAGCCATAGCTTTTCGTGCATTTACAATTTCGTAAGCTTGTTTTGATGATCGCCGAAGTTGTTTATATCGCCCTTTAGAACTAACTTCACTAAGTAAGCTCTTAAATGAAGAATCACCGTCAAATTCTCGGTACCAGGCATATAATTCAATAGCCGGATTCAGATAATTGACTAGGCAGACTGGGGCAATTTCGCATTGAAGATTTTTCAAAGCCGCAACTCGATGCATACCATCTAAAACAACGTTTGTTTTTAAATCAACGATAATTGGATGCTTCAGAATCTGCTCCTCAAGGAGTTCCTGTTGAAGTTGATCAAGTGCTGCAGGAATAGTCTCTTCATGTGTATAAAGAGATTCAACTGAAACGAACTTAATTTCCATTCGTAGTTGTGGAGTGTCGATAACAACTCCCATAAACAATACTCCATTAAGTTCGTTTTATTTGGTCATTTCTTATCAAAAAGTGAGAAGTCAGTTAAGCTACAATAACATCTTCATCTTGACGAAGAATCATTAAACGTGTTACATAACCCGCGATTCGATTGCGCAGCCGTTTAGTGGTGTTCGTTAGCAGTTCATCGACAACCTCTTTGTTTTGATCAAAGTCAGTTGAAAAACTATCTGAGTACCTTTCTACAAGTTCTCGTGATAACCTCTTTACTAAGACTGTTCTAACCTTACCCATAGAGATTCACTCCAGCTAATCATATTGATACGGCGATATTTTTGGTAGGCTATTAGGATTTTGTAGGTTTGAAAGTGTTAACCCTTTTTAATGTCACCGTGGTCGAAAGTTTAAAAAAGCGACATTTGAACTCATTCGTCATAGCCGCGTTAGTGTAGCCAGGTCAATCATCTGAGGCTCTCGACCTTAGGACCGGGGTTCGAATCCTTTCGGGATTTTGTTCCGTCTGGTGAAAATCCCCGACGCGGCACCATTTTTTAAAATCACTTTATGTACCTCGTTTTAATTCAAGGGCAATCTTCGACACAATTTGTTTCAGAGATTTCTTGCTGAAATCAGTGGTAGAGAAGTGAAATTTCTTCCTTTGTAGTTTGAGTAATTTTTTGCTACTTTGTTGGAAAGATTTCCAATTTGCCTCTTCCGAGAAAATTCCAAAAATCTGATTATATTGGGAGTTATTAATCAAAAAGGAGTTTAGCTGATCGAAAACTTGATGGTTAAAGTCGAATAGATGAGATGACGGAGTTAGATTCTGCGCAAGAGGATAATAACTTGTTATCTCGAGTGGAACCAGCCCAAAAAATGGAGAGACGAAGATTGTATCGAATAGGTTTGGGGCGTGGGGTATTATGGCTTTTATTATTTTTTCGAACTGTTTGAATTCTTTTGTTGTGTGATATGGGGTTTTTTGAGGGGCAGAAAATAGTATTAGTTTATTTTTTTGTGGTTCAGGTAAGATGTATTGTTTGATTTTTTCTGAATGTCTGATGATTTCTGGTTGGTAGAGCGACCATTGGCTTGAAATATAGATGGCTCTTCGTTTCGTAAGTGGTGTAGAGTGTTCAATAAGTGATTGATAATTTAGTAATCTGTTCATAGCATCAACTAAAGCAGGATGACTACTGAGTCTGCTTTCAACCAGTCGCCAAAGACGCCCTTCTCTGATTGCGTTTTTGATTCGTTTAATCTCATTTTGGCAGATATACAGGTTGTGCTCAGCCAGTACTTGAACACGCTTTTTTCTTTCAAGTTGTTTCATTTCGGAAATAGAATACTGAGAACAGGTGGGACACGTACAAAAGTTCTCTTGAAGTTCTGATAATCTATAGGTTCCATCAGATGAAAGAAGTCTATCATTTCTTGCAAAAAGAGCATATGCAGCCGAATCAAACATATCGCAACCCATGGCTACAATTAGGGGAAAAATCAAAGGATGTCCAGCTCCGAATAAATGAACAGGTTTTTCAGTAGAAATAATGCTCTTTGCAGTAAGCACCAAATCGACTAATTTGCTAAACTCGTATTGTTCCATTAGCTGAGTCGGGCTGCCTATTGCGTAAAGAGAAAAATCAAGCTCATTAATTGCTCGAGCTGACTTCTCAACTAAATTAAAGTAGGTTCCACCTTGGATTGGACCAACCCATAGAACATCAGTGTCTCGACGTTGAGATATTGAAGCGGTGGCACGACGAAGTGTTTCTTCTACGGTGTATTCAGCTTCGGCAAACGTGGCCTTGCCACCCGTCGGAACATCTAAGATTACAGCAATATCGGTTTCAATGTCTTCTTGAAATTTAATTACTTCTTCAGGTGTGATTTGAATATCCCCATATACTAGGAGTTGATATGCTCCTGAGTCGGTCATAATTGACCCAGGAAAATCGAGTACGTCATGGATTTTCTTAATTTTACCCAATTTTGATAGTAAATACGCGTTTGTGATGATGATTTGGCAGTTGAAGTCATGGAACATTTTCTTGGGAGGTATTAGTTCCTTCGTTGGATGAACAACTGGTACAAAGGTTGGCGTTTCAACTAGACCGCTCTTTGTTCGGAACTTGGCTATTCGAGCAAGTAAATCCTTGTGGATGATTTCAATCATTGCCAACGCGACTTCTAAGTGGAGATATCTTCCTCTTTTGCTTCTTGTTCTTCAACAAATCTAGTGTAAACTTTTCTGATTCTGTCTGCGAGTGGTCCTGTGCCTTCTACACCCTGTTCAGTGACACGAACCTTATTCAAAACAACAATTACTCGTGCGTCTTCAAGGAATCTAACCTCTCCAGGAGGGAACAAGGTTTCAAGTTGCTCTGCTAAACCTTTCAAATCAAAGGGATCTTCAGTTTTTACCAGTTCGATTATTGTATGACCAGTAATTAATATCCGGTGAAAGAGATTTTCTTTTGTATCCCGTGCTTCGCTTAAGATAACACTTAGAGTTGAGGGATCATATCCACGCATCTTACCTGTTATAGATTTACCCGTGTTGGTGGTTACAACTACCGTGGCTCCTATCAAAGAGGCTAATTCTTTGAAAAAATGTCGAGCCCCTGTACTTTGCGACATGGTGCGTCCTCCGGTGTTATTGGTTTTGTGTAGTGATTATCCATCCGTTTTTATATGTTGTTAAGCCACATTATGGGGTATTTCATAAGGTTAGGTGATGTTTTTGGTTTCTTCGACTGGCACCATTGAAAAAAATGAAACCTCGCAAGGCCAAATCTACCAGTATTCCATCAATGTCGGAAAACAAATCAAAGTTGAATTTGAATTACCTTATAGTGTTGGCTCACTTCAAAATGGTCAAAAAGTCAATATTTCAATTAGTTCAACCAAACCTAAATCAACGAAGACGCTCCTTACTCTTCGGGGGGAAGTCTATCAGATTGAGAGGATTCGTTCGACTACGAGATATATCGTATTCTTTTCGGGGTTACAGGGGAGTATCACGGCAAAAAGAAGTATTCCTGGAATCAAAGCTAAGAAGCCAGTGTTTATCTCGATCTCAGGCTAATCTTCCATAGAAAACAGTATTTACATCTACATTGAAGAATAATGCTAACGGTGAAGTTGGTTCTTTATCTATGTTGACTTGGATTTTTCACATTGCTGAAACGGACTCTAATACCCAGTTGCATTAATAGTAATATTTATTCTAGGCAGCAAGAGAACAGAAACTGAGGGAATATCAATTATACTCACTTTACTCAGTGGAATCATAATCTTCTATATCCTTTGGCGGAAAAAGAGCGGGAAACTTTTTTTGTATGCAGTGACCGTTGGTGTGATGCTTCTTCTCGCACTGTGTGAAACGTGGCTCGTCACCATCTGGCAGCCCATCCCCGTGCGAGTTGACCTCGACTGGCTGTGCACCGTTGCCAATTGGTTCGCCTTTCCCTACACCGTATATTTTCGTCAAGATGAACAACTAATGATATTTGTCCAGCTTGGTGTAATCATTGCATTTGGGAATCTTCCATTGTTTCTCCTGGTATCTCCCCAAGTTGTTAGGGGTTCAGCGGACATGGTGTTGTGGTTCTCTCAAATCAGGATGTATGCCTTCTACATTCTCTTCAGCTTCCACCTCATCGTCATCCTCGTTTTCCTGCTTATCGTCTTTAGCTTTGACCTCTTACACCATTATTTTTCAAAGTAGATGTAAAGATAGTTATCCATAGATTCTTACAGTCCATTGCGTTATTGTTGCGCCGTTGAATAGTTTCACTGATGTGTCTCTCAGATTAAAATAATCATTCAAGTGAACGGCTTCGTCCCTGTGTGGAAATTTAGTCGCCCTTAGAACACACGCCATCTCCCCGAAAGTCAGGTTAAGAATTGCATCACTTTGAGTGATTTAGAGCCGCTTGAAGTGATGCTTAGATGGAGAACCTATACTGTAGTGAATGTTCGGGACGCGCCTTACTCACAAACGGGGAATATGTATGCGCAGCCTGTGGACTAGTATTGGCACGACAGGTAGTCAGCTCGCCATACCAAATGCATGAGGAGAATGGCAGTTCTTCTTCCCAATCAAAGGCATATGTTGCCTTGGGAAAGCGATCTGTCATGGTTGGCGGATTAGGAAGTTTCATTGACTACCAAGCTAGTCGCTTCTTCTATGATCGAACGGGCAGACCGCTCGCACCGCAGAGACAACGTCTTTTTCGGAGACTCAAATACGATTATAATCTTCGTCTTCGAATAGCGAAGCGAGAAACGACATACCGTGCATTGAGATCCTTAAGTCGTGTGGCTGATTTACTCTCATTAGCAGACGGCATTAAAGATCGGGCTGCATATTATTATCAGAAGATGGACAAGAAGCTTGAGAACAGTGATATCACAAGCCATCTTACTCTTATGGCATATGGGTTAATGTTAGCAGTACGCGAATCTAAGGAAAACGCCCCTATAACACTTCAGGAAATTGCTGGGGCGTTTCAGAAGCTTGGTCATCGTGTAACAAGCCGCTCAATTATTCGTCAGGCGCTCTCGGTCAAGAAAAAGATTGCACTATCACCCACTAAAAGAGCTAGTGAAGATTACCTACAACGTATTGTGTCACAGACGGTTAACCATGCTGCAGTTCGCTTAAGGCTCCGTCGTGCCGGTTTTGTGGTTCAAGAGTACCAAGCAAATTTGGTAAAACACGCTAACCAACTATTTAGTCGAATAAGCGTCTCAGAACGCGGTGGAAGGAATCCGTTCATCTTCGCTGTTGCAGTTGTATATAGTTCAGATTTGCTAATCGCGAAGAAAGCAAAACGTCGGCCCATCCTTACTCAACGGCTAATTTCAAAGGCAACTAACGCGGCGGAATACAGTGTACGAGATCACTATGCTAAGTTACTGAAAGCTCATATTCTCAAGATGCTACCCCAGTGCTAGTTGAGTTATGTGGAGAATAATTACTGCTAAGATAAATAGAGAAAAGAGAAGTACCGCTCGAAATACGGGAATACCAGCAAGCAAAGCAAGTAATAGGGTAAATGGCATTGATGTGATTATAGAGCCGGATATTAGTATTAGAGAAGGAAAATCGTTCATTATTGATTGTAGTAGAAGTAGCAGAAGCCAACAACTTAGAATAAGCTTCAGTAATTGTAAAAGAAGCATTTCTTGTCATCCTATAACTTTTGAAATGAAATCAGAATGGCCAAAGCGGTGGCATTTATTGATACTTGATTGTGTCCTGCATAAATGGGTCCAATAACTTGTAATGAGTGTCTGTAGGTTCGTGTCAATATATGCCAGTCTTGAATGTATACTTTGAAAATTAATTGGTTATTCACAGCTTCAAGCGTTAAGTTTGGTGGGACGAGGATCTGTGCGGTTTGGAAGCTTTGTTCTTGCTCATTTGTAAGGATTAATTCGTCAAGCTCTTGCACAAAGTGTTGGAATTCGATCACATGTTCAGATTGTGATAAGACATTAGTTGTTGTAAAGAGCAAAGGAATTCCGATGGTTACAAGTAATGTTAGATTTAACCCAATTATTACAATTTTTTCTAAACTCTGATTCAATTTTTTCTCAAAAGTATCCATGATAAAGGAAATTTAAAGTCCTATTTCTGGATTTTCTTGCTTTAAATAGGAATCTCGGAAGTAAGTCCACGGTAATAATGGTTTGTCCCTTCCAAGTATCTAAGGATCAAAACAGCTCGAATATTCTTTCATTCAGCTGTGACATTTGTTCATGTTATTCGCCTGAAAAGGGTAATATCACCACCAATTCCAAATGCCTTCAAGAGTTCCTTCAAATCCTACCGTTCATTGATGGTGTCTTTCCCTGTGAATTTATTTCCAAGCACCAAGTCATTACGCTACCTCGAATGGGAATGGAGATACTAAAAGAATACGCATCAATTGTTACCAGTTTCGAACCTCGGGTCCATGGTATTTTAGACCAATACCCAGAAATTAAGCGAAAGTTGCGTACAAACCCGTATACTGCTTACAAGATCCTAACATCAACCTTCAAGGTACCCCGAATTCGAGTAATGAACGAATTTATTTCAGCTTTAGAAAAATCAAAGTTAATTTCAGAGATTAAGAAACAACCTAGCAGTGAAGGCCAAGAGCCTACAAATAGTTTTTTCGAGATCTACCTAGGTGTTAAGAAGAAAAGCATTGGATATTTGAATACACGACTCTTTGAAGGCCCAATTCAATTACTAGGAACATATGAAGTTGGACCCTTCTCTATTAGGATTCTTGAATGTGAAGAGGTTCCTTTGGAGAAATTCTATCAGGTAAGTGTTTCTTTAGGTGATGGGCTAACGCCGAATTTATTACAGAATCTCTTCTTAAGGCAGCAATCAGATATATTTGACGAGGTAAAACTCCAGACTCTTGAAAACCTTGTTAATCGAAAAATCACTAGTTTTCAACATTATCTTGCCACAAATTTCAAGGAGCTATCCAGCTTAGAGCAGAAGAATTTGGCAATTTATGCTACATCGCAATCATTGAATCTAACAAAATCAATGCCACTTCTCCTTGATGATGAGGTTCAGGAAATTTATCTTGATAAACCGGGTACAGCCTATTATCTTGATCATTCAGTTTGGGGACGATGTAAATCAAATTTGATTCCACGTGAATCAGAGCTGGCGCATATTATTACACGGCTCCGTCTTGAAAGTCGAAGACCACTAGATGAAAGAAACCCTTCATTAAAGACAGAGCTCAAGACTAAATTATTTCATGTTCGGGCTGCGATTGACATTCCTCCTCTTGCCTATGAAGGAGCTCACCTGAATATCCGAAAAATCAGAATACGGACCTTAACTTTACCAGAGTTGGTTATGAATGGCACTATTTCGCTTTCTGCAGCCGCATTCCTTATTCTTTGTATGACTCTGCGAATAAACATAACAATATGCGGTGAACCCTCAACAGGAAAGACGACATTGGCTAACGCCATTAATCTACTTGGGCCCCCTCATTGGAGAAAGATTTCGATCGAAGATGCACTTGAAAGCATTTCGATTGACGAAGCGGATAGGCATAAAGTAACTTTTCAGGTTGATCCATTCGATTCATTTGGAAAAACTCAGTCCACTAAATCAAATGAAATCATCAGGTTGTTACACCGATCACCTGATTGGGTATTCTTAGGTGAAATTCAAACCGCTGAGCATAGCGCTGCAATGTTCCACGCGATAAGTGCTGGGATTAGAGGAGTGCAAACTTGTCACGCAAATTCAAATGAAGAATTACTTCTACGATGGAAAATACACCATGGAATCCCCGAGGTTAGTTTTCAATCTCTTGGTGTTCTGGTTCATATGGTCAAGGAGCTAAATCAGGGTCCCATTATTCGGAAAATTGCGCAGATAAGCGAAGTTCAGTTTGAATCAGAGAAGGCTTCCTTAAACCCAATATTTGAATGGAGCAAAACCTCTGGACAGCTCGAACAAAAGGTTTCTCCATTGAATTCATTACTAATTTCTCATGCATGTAGATATCAACGACTTACACAGTTAGATATTCGAAAACGGCTGAAGGTATATCGACAAACCCTTGCATCACTTGTTTCCAATCATGTGTTTACCCCACTGGAAATTGCCGAGGCGTTCGATAAAGTCTATTCTACTGAAAGAGCAATTTTACCAAAATTACCTGAACCTCAAATAAAAAGGAAAGGAAGTGAAAGACCTTCGACTATCTTCGCACATTAGCTGCTATTGGAAAAGTTACATTTGGAAAAAATCGCCTATTCAAGAAAATTACTACTCCTGAATTCAAAGATGCTCTGGAATTTTTTTACAGAGGATCCGTTGAACCAAGTCATGTGTTAGGCGGTGTAAGTCTAGTGGGTTCTATGATTATTTGTGTAGCAACCCTTCTTCTCTGTCAATTCTTATCGATTTTGAGTTCTTTCGTCTTAAGTGTCACAATCGTGTTGATGATTTTCTTAATTCTTCTAAATAATGTCGCTGTTAAATATCAAAAAGCCCTGATGCAAATTGAGAAAGACACACCACATGTTTTAGAAGAATTGGCAACTATTTATCTTACAACAGAGTCAATTTTTGAATCTATTGAGTATGTATCTAAAGGAGACTATGGAGATATTTCAAAGGCATTTACTGGTATGATTACACCATTGAATAATGGATCACCTCCCGAGCAATTGTTACAGCATTATGCGGACAGTCAACCCTCAATTACTCTTCGAAGAGGTTTACACACTTTTATCCAATTTATTGAAGCTTCGACATCAAATATTGAGGCTGTTATTACTGATGCCCATGAAGCATTGCAACGGAGATTTGAGTGGCGAACATTACAATGGGAAAGTAGATTGATGGTGATATCAGGTGTTTTAGTATTTGTTCCCATTATCTTCATTTTAGGTATAGCCATTCGAGGATTAGGAAATCATCCAATAGTTTTCCTTCTACCAGTTATTCAGTTCATCCTTTCAAAGATTATGATTTCATCACTTCTACCAACAGATTTGATTTTATTAGGAGAATAGAAACAAATGAATCTATCAGATGCTGATTTTGATCAGTTCCTTGATTTCCTTACTCAACTATCAACAGATCTATCTTCAGGAACTAGCCCTGAATACGCATTGATTAGAACAACACGTTATTTTGGAAAACAGACTCCAAACGAAATTGTTGAAATGGTAAATCAGATTACTAATGGAACGAAATCTTTTGGAATCGCGTGGGCGGATTTAGTTGCAAATTCCAGTGACATTCGAAGTGCGAGGTTACTTGAGTTGCAAGGTCGTTTTATTGAGAAAGGCTCAGTAGAGGGAGGGGAAAGAATGTTACAAGTTCTACATCATGTTCGGAAAAACAGTTCATTGACGAAAACTAGAAAGAATCTAATTAGTAGTCAGAGGGTCAAAGTACTCGCCCTTTCTTTTGTTTCTTCAGTCGTTATTGGTATGATAGCAGCCATAGCGCCTCTACTCTCTTTCACCTTTTATCAAGGTCTTTGGATTAATGCTGATTATCCTTCATCTTCGATGCCGATTTTTATTCTAATTGCTTCTTCTCTCACTGTGATAATTACAGGGATACGACTGAATCAGACCGTTGGAGGATCATTGAGAACACTTTCGCTTAATCTGCTGGCGTTTGGCTGTACATTTATCCTCATATCGCATCTTATGTTATCACTTCTTTAGATGTGGAGCTTATATAACAAAGACTAGAGTAATTCTCGGGACCAATTATGATGTTCTTCAAGGTGATAGAAGAATTCATCCGCAATAAGAGAGGATCTCCACTTGTTGAACAAGGACTTCTTTTAGGACTTGCAATCCTTACAATTACAATCCTAATCACAGTAATTCTTGATGTGATGGGATGGTCCCAAGGACTCTTCCAATCCATTGTGATACAGCTAGACCAATTGAAGCAAGCTTTCTTGGGGTGGATTGGTGGATAATCAATTCAAGTTGTCAATGAATCTCTAAGTACTTGCGCTAGAAGTGGATTCAATTTTTTTCAGCCCTAGTCCCCTTAGAGGTTCAGCTCCAGCAATCGGTGAACCAATAAGGGAAATAGCTGGTTCTTGGTCCGCAGTAGTAGATTCTGATTTTCCATTTGTCGAATCAAGGGCCCGCTGCGTCAGCTCTTCCGTCTTGATTGAACTAATTACCTCCCCAGTCTTAGCTTGCTCTCCAGGCTTTTGGGCATGTTCAGTTCCAGTTGCATCTAATCTATAAAGCTGAAGTGAGGTCCAGTCGACATCTTCAAAGATTTCGACATTTCCTCGAAACCCAGGTAACACAGCGGAATTCCCCTCTAAGCCCGTTACTATAAGTAGAACTCTTACATAACCAGCAAAGTCAGGGATTATTCTGGCACCCCAGATTATTCTTGCGTCATGCCTCATTTGGCGGGTCACAACGTCAGCAACGCGTGTGGCTTCTTCAAGACTTAAGTCTGGTCCACCTATTACGTGAATGAGTGCACCTGTCGCGCCTTTTACGCTCAAGTCACCTAAGAGTGGGGAATGTAGTGAATTCTTCACTGCTTCAGAGATGCGATCATAATCTTTAGTCTCAGATTGTGTAGCTTCGCCTAACCCAACTAAAGCCACGCCTCCACCCGCTAATACGCTTCGTACGTCTGCAAAGTCAAGATTGATTAAACTTGGTAGACTAATAGTCTCTGTTACTCCTTTTACCATACTAGCAAGTATTTCATCAGCAACGCTAAAGGCTTCGTCAATTGGGAGATCTCTTGCGATTTCAAGTAATTTGTTATTATCAATTACTATCACGGTATCTGCATATCTGCGTAATCGTTGGAGCCCTCGATGAGCCTTATCAATTCTTGCGCCTTCAATTGTGAATGGTGTAGTTACCGTACATACAACTATGGCTCCATTTTGTTTTGCGATTTCAGCGATTACCGGAGCAGCTCCTGTTCCTGTTCCACCTCCAAGTCCAGCAGCAATGAATAGCAAATCTACTCCTCGAAGAAGGTTAGTTAAGTCTTGACGTGATTCTTCTGCCGCTGCAGCACCAAGCTCAGGAAAACCTCCTGTTCCTAATCCTCGCGTTATCGTTTTGCCAATTAGCATCTTTTTGTGAGCCTGTACATGATCAAGGTGTTGCTGATCAGTATTGACAGCTATACATTCTGCACCTTGTATTCCGATTTGAACTAGCCTATTTATGGTGTTGTTTCCACCCCCACCAATTCCTGCAACCATAATCCGAGCCCCAGGTTTTGAATACTGGGGAATTCTCTGCATAGGGCGTTGAGCGGCATCACGTACAAGTTTGGATAATCCACTGTTCAATCTTTATCACCTTATTTGCGGTTGGGGAGTACTCTGCTCCCAAAGCTCTTTTTTCAAAAGATCTCTTACTGCAATTCGAATCGCTTCGCTGCGATTTGGGTACAGCTTCTCGAGAATCAAACGTTCGATTCCATTAACATACGCTTCTGGAAGATTCACAGTAATCAGCTTCATGTTAATCAGAGCCAATCCTAGATGTTATCCTGAAAAGATGCTAGTATTATCCAGGTATTACCCATCTGTTTAAATGGCATAACTTTGAGCGAAACCTTTCATCATTGAAGACGCTTTTGTGTCTGTTTTAAAGAATATTCGATAAGAGCTAGTATTACCGATAATCGGGGCACAAAGAACGGAGAATGAGTAAATTGGAGTTGTATCAGTGGAGAAAAAAAAGTGTTCATTTCAACTTGATGATAACATTGCGGATTGGCGCCAATTGGGTTAAGAAAGTTTAAAAAGTGATGAACAGACGAGAGGATTATCTCCCCATCGCGGGGGTACCCGAGCATGGTCTAAAGAACGTTGAAGGCACGTTCTGACCAAAGGGGCAGGACTGAGGCTCCTGTGGTGTAGACCTTCGTGGGTTCGAATCCCACCCCCCGCACCACTTTCAATTCCTGAAGTTTTGTTGGTTTTTATACAGAAAACTGCTCCAACTTGTGGAGCTCAAAGAGAATGCCAGGCAAAATGATAGACCAATTTAATTTACATTTACAGAATATCAAAGCAGTTCCTGGCGTTGAAAACTCTATATTAGTTCAAAGAGATGGGTATCCAATTACAAGTGTTGGTGTATGGTTATCCGAGAACGAAATCTTTGGTTTATCTTCCTCTGCTGCAGCAATTTTGTCAGTAGCAAAACGTCTTCATGATGATTTGTCTTATGTTCTAATTGAAGGAGAGCGGAGTAAGTTCTTATTAGCGACACTTCCACGATCCACAAACTACTTCATTACAGTTACAACTCAAAGTCAAAGTAACTTAGGAGCTTTGTTTTTACAACTAGATAGGGCGATATCTCATCTGGACGAAGCACTATGGAATGAGCAATATATCCCGCCACTCCGATCATTCGAGACTTCAGAACGAACACAGATACGTAATGCTTTCAGCGTTAGGGAAGGGCCTCAGCGAAATTGGTCCACAGGTACCTTAAACTTGACCATCACTGAAAATGCCGCTCAACAGATCACCGCAATAGTGAGTGATTTTCTTCAAGCTCTACCCTCTGCTCAAACGGGAGAGGTATGTTTGGAAGGAGGTTACCTAATTCCAACACAGCGCTTTAATGAAGGTATGCGCATTTGGAATTCTACATTAACCTATACGCTCTTTGATACCTCGAGGAAGGTTGCTCAATTAGTCAAGAGAACAGGCATCCTCCAGGTTTTGTGTGATTGCACTTCAAAGCAACATTTCATTTATCGATTGGCAGGAGGCCATTTCAGCACACTAGTTCAGAAAGGTTCAACGCGTCTTGGCTTATTACGTTTAATAATTCCCAATTTCATTGCTGAAATCGAATCAGTCTTACAAAAAGCAACGACCACGAAAAAACCAGCCTTAGATGTGGATGGAATCCTGGAGGCAATTGCTCGATGAGTACATTTCTCGATAATGGTTTGTATACACTAGGAAGAAAGCAGTTAGCGATTGTGTTACGTTCAGTTTTGGATAGGTATCCGATAATAATATACAGCGAATCGCCCGAAGCTGTAGATCCGATTGCAGAATCTTTGGTAAAACTGGTACCACACCGCCGTGAAATGGTTTTTGGATCAGATTTCGTATCATCCTCGGAACATGAACAGATGGTTAACCACGAGAAAGGCGATTATAATGGAGAAAGGATAATTTATCGTGCGCCTTCATCTGCTGCACAACTAGTTCCCAGCCAAATATCCGATTTTCGAGGTTGGGTAATAGCAACAGATCAGAATAACGTATCTCCAATTCAGGAGGTTCTTAATCAGTCCTCAATATCTCCACTAACCTTGCACTTTAATGAAGGGAGGCTTAAAGTTGAATCGAATGGAAACTCAAAGGAATTCTCTGATACTAACTTTGAATTGAAGTTATTAGAAAAGGTAACATCTGAAACGAGAACAAGAATTGAAAGAATAACCCGAATTCTAAAGCGGGCTGCACAGGGAAAAGTTAGTGAACGGCTTGAAAAAAGTCTTGTTGACTTGAACCACGAGGAAGACCGTGTACGTCAGAGCCTGTATAAAGACCATATTAACGCGTTTGTTGAAGCTGCGTGGAGAGTCATGATTATTTTAATGCGCCTTCGCTTATTACAAGGTGTAGGAGTAAACTCGGTTATATCCGATAAAATGCTTCGACAAGCGATTGACTATAAGGCAGCAACTATAGACCGACTAATGGAGTTTATTAAAGCGGAATGGGGTGAAGACTTCCAGGCTTCAGTCCAAGAAGGTGCTGGACAGACTTTTGGAGATCGACTAGAGGGATTTTGGACAATTTAGAATTTTACGAGGGGAATTGTTAATGCTAATTGATTGGAGCCAACGAATCATCCAAACGAAGATTGTATATTATGGTCCAGCAATGAGTGGAAAGACGGTGAGTATTCGAGCCCTATTTCACAGACTAAACATATCATCTCGTCTGGAATCAATAGAAACAACCTCAGGAAGAACGCTTTTTTTTGACTACGGTCCCATCGAGCTGTCACATGGCGAATGGATTATTCAAATTCATATCTGGTCAGCGACAGGACAAGATTACTATGCAGAAACTCGGTCAACAGTTTTAGCAGGAACTGATGGCATCGTTTTTGTGGCCGATTCAAACCCAACTCTCATTAAAGAAAATCAGCGTTGTTGGGAAGAACTCAAAGGCTTCTTTGGTAACCGACTTGGAGGAGAACTTCCAGTTGTTTTCGCTTTGAATAAACGAGATATCTGGCCCGCTATCAACCGATTTGAATTTATCAATGCTTTGGAATTAAATGGCTCATCACAGATTTTTGAAACCATAGCAATCCAAGGGTCACATACACTTGAGATCTTACAAGGAATCCTACGGAAAATTTTGTTAGGATCAAACTTTGCACAACCCAAAAGAATAGGTACATAGCAACACATTTCCAATGCATTACGAATTGGAGTTTATAGTATGCAAAGCTCTTTCTTAGAAGATACAGTTGTAACCCTTTTACGATTAGCTGTCACTGATTTACCGAAGGATGTATCTACTGGTCTTAAACATGCACTCAAGAAGGAAAGTAACGAAACTGCAAAGAGCCAATTAAAAGCGATATTAGATAACATTAGGTTAGCTAGAGAACGTTCTATTCCTATGTGCCAAGATACTGGGATTCAGATTTTTTATTTAACTGTTGGATCTAAATTCCCCTTGCTTGAGAAGCTTCCAGAGATCATTAAACAGGCAGTTGAAAGAGCAACTCAAGAAATTCCCTTACGCCCAAACACTGTAGACCCTATTTTGCATCAGAACCCAGGGAATAATACAGGACTACATATTCCGTGGATTAATTGGCATATCACCGAAGGATCAGAGTTAGCAATAACTGCCTTACCAAAGGGAGGAGGATCAGAAAACGTGTGTCGGCTTGGGATGTTAACTCCAGGTAAAGGATTGAGGGGAATGAAACAGTTTGTAATTGATTCTGTGATTGAAGCCGGAGCCAAGCCCTGCCCACCCACAATTCTTGGAATAGGGATAGGAGGAGGAGCAGATATCTGTATGAAAATCGCCAAGGAACAGCTACTGAAACCTGTTGGACAGCGCCATTCTAACCCAAAGATTGCTAAAATGGAAAAGGAATTACTAGATGCTGTTAACCAGACAGGTATTGGTCCAATGGGTCTTGGTGGAGACACAACAGCTCTGGATGTCCATATTGACGTGGCAATGAGGCACCCCGCATCATTTCCGGTTGGTCTTGTCTTCCAGTGTTGGGCAGCAAGGCGTGCATCGGTAGTAATCACAAAAGAAGGTAATGTCGAATTTACATCTCATAAGGTCGAATAAAATGGCAACTTACAACTTAACAACCCCTATCTCAGAAGAAACAATTCGAAAACTTCGAGTTAATGATATCGTTTATGTTTCGGGAACCATTTTTACTGCTCGCGATGAAGCGCATGAACGGGCCCTTGAATGGTTCAAAGAAAAAAAGCCACTTCCAATCGATCCTCAAGGATTATGTGTTTTTCATTGTGGTCCCATAGTTCGACAAACGGATTCAGGTTGGGAGGTAGTTGCAGCAGGTCCAACCACCAGTACACGTATGGAAATGTTTGAAGACCGCTTTATCGAAGCGTATAGAGTTCGAGTTGTAATAGGAAAAGGAGGAATGGGTGCCAATACCACCGCTGCGATGAAACGCTTTGGTGCCGTTTATGGTGCGTTTACTGGTGGGGCAGCAGTTTTGGCTGCAAAGGCAATTCGCCGTATCACCCGCGCTGAATGGCTTGATCTTGGTATGCCAGAAGCCCTTTGGGTTATGGATGTTGAAAAGTTTGGTCCGCTTATTGTCTCCATTGACTCAACAGGTGAAAACCTCTTTCAGCAGGTAAGCAACAAGGTTGAAAAGAACCGAAAGAGGGCTTATAACTTGGCTGGTATCTAAGCAGCTTACTTTAAGCTATCTCCTCGATAAGAGGCTGCGAGAAGATCAGTGACATTCATTATTTTGATATCAGATTTCGCCCTTTTCACTTCATCTACTAACTGTATATAACAAAATGAACAAGATGTCGCAATTACATCAGGTTTGACTTCGCTGAGGATATCAAATTTAATTCCAGCGATGGTTTGAGAGAGCTCTCGGCGACCTGCTCTAACCCCACCTCCAGCCCCACAACATCGATCACTATCTTCAATATCGATGAATTCGAGTTCAGGAATCATTTTAAGCAGTTGTCTTGGTTCCTCTGTGATTCCTTGATGCCTATTAAGATGACAGGGGTCATGGTAAACAACTCGTATGGGAAGAGGCTTTAGATCCTTTGTATTTAGGCTTTCCAAACCAATTTGGTGAACCAAGTATTCATTGATATCAAAAGGCTCGAACTCATAAGGAGGTTTATTTGATTCATGAAGCACTACAGGCCAATCCTGTTTAATGGTTGACATACAACCAGGGCAAAGCGATACAACCTTTTTTACTCCAAGTTTTTGGAAATAATCTGTATTACGAACAACCATATCATAAGCAATGGATCTAGCTCCTGTTCGAAATGCAACGCTTGTGCAACATACGAAATCCTTAGGAATGTGTACACGAACCTTGTTGCGTTTTAGTACTTCAACAACATTCAAGCCAACATTTTGAATTCTCAAATTAATTAAGCAACCCGGAAAGAACATCACTTCATCTACGGGGTTTGATACTTCGATTACTTCCGGTAATTGATCTGTGAGTGGAGGGGTCTTTACATCAATGGCGTAGCCAGTTTCTTCAATTTGCTCAATGAACCCTTTATGTCCTTCTAAGGGTCCCAGTTCTCGTTCAGCAGCCAGAGCACGAAGACCTTCAACAGCTGTTCTTCGGGTATCAATATGCTTGGGAATGCAAACTTCTTTGCAAATTCCACAGCTTGTACAATCATATAATCCGCTACTTACAGCGAGTTGCACTCGGTCTCCTTGATCACGTGGATCGAATTCAAAACTAGCGAGTTCGCGCATAGCAATTGGACCAGGATATTCCTGTTTGGCAGATGCCACTGCAGGACAAGCAGCATAACAGGAAAAGCATTCGATACATGAACGTAGTTCCATCGCCGCCGAGATTTCGTCACGGGTTAATTTTTCAGGACGGTCAGGGGCTGAGGTTCGTTCTAAATAGGGACGCAATTTTTCTAATCGCTTAAATCCAGGCCCCAAATCAACGACTAAGTCACGAATCACAGGGAAATTTGGTAGAGGTTCGAGAACATAATCTTGAGTGGGATCAACAACTGTGCGACAAGCTAAACCGGGCACACCATTGATATTTATTGAACAAGATCCGCATTGGCCAGTTCGACAGTTCCATCGATAGGCTAAGCTTGAATCGAGATTTTGGAAGATATAGTGCAAAGCATCCAGAACACCTTGCCGATCTGTATAGGGAACTTTGTAAGTTGTAAAAGTGGGTTCATCATCAATATCTGGGTTATAGCGTTGAATTCGGAATTTAATAAGCTGATTTTTGCCCATTTCGCTTACCTCTAGTTACCGTCAGTTTTTAATCCAGGGCGGATTCCATTTCGTGATATTTACGGGTGTTCGAGTGAGGCCCATTTTTGTTTTCTTTCTAGAGATCACAATGTTCACGAACCATCGTTTATTATCCGGTTTTGGATAGTCGGTCCGGTAATGTGCGCCTCTGGATTCCTTTCGTAACAAGGCTGAACGTATGATCATTTCAGCGACAAGTGTCATGTCTTGCAATTCAAGTGCGCTAATCCATTCTGTGTTATAGCGTGTGGCTTTGTTTTGAACTGCGAGCTTTGAACTAACTTGCTCTTGTTGTTGTTCAATGAAACTAAGAGCAGAATTTAGGTCTTCTTCATTTCTGAATAACCCTGCTTTATCCCACATACAACGTTGAAGGCGTTTTGTTTCGGTTGAAGTACTAAGCCCCTCATTTCTTTCAAGAGGAGCCATTACACGCGAATGTTCCTCCTGTATCAGTTTCCTGTCAAGAGAAGGCGTTGAATTATTTGCTGCATATCGTGCGGCAGAGTCCCCTGCAAGTTTGCCAAAGACCTGTCCTGCAGCTAATGCATTTCCACCTAACCTGTTACCTCCATGAACTCCCCCTGCAACTTCTCCAGCTGCAAAAAGACCTGAAAGATTTGTCTCAGTGGATGAATCGATTCTTAAACCACCCATAACGTGATGGGCTGTGGGAGTAACTTCCATTGGTTCATTTCGTATGTCGATGCCAATGTCCAGAAAGTCTTCAAGCATTGTGGGAAGTCGTTCCTCAATTATTCTTGCAGGAAGAAAAGAAATATCGAGATAAACTGCTTCATTTTCCGTTCCTCGACCTTCACGAATCTCAGTAGCAATTGACCGAGCAACTTCATCACGTCCGGCGAGTTCCAAAAGACGAGGATTATAATTCTTCATGAACCGTTCGCCATGACTATTAAGAAGAATTCCACCCTCACCTCGTACGCCTTCAGTAACTAAACGCCCTCGTGCGGCCGGTGGAATTGCAGCTCCTGTAGGGTGAAACTGAAATTGCTCCATATCAATCAATTCCACGCCAGCCTTGTATGCCATTGCGTAGCCACTTCCTACATCTGCTTGAGCGTTTGTCGTGACATCGTATATTCGCCCAGCACCACCTGCCGCCATAACAACAGCAGGTGCACGAAATACTTTGAATTTTCCACTTCGAATTTCGATTACAGAAACACCTGCTATCCGGTTCTTGTTTCGAAAAAGTGATGTTGCGAACACTTCATCAATAATTTCTATTTGCCTTCTTCGAAGCTCGTCTGTTAGTGTTGATAGAACTTCATGGCCTGTTCGATCCCCTGCATAACAAGTCCGACGATACGTTTGGTGTCCAAATGGTCGTTGCATTATGAGCCCGTCTGGCGTTCGAGAGAAGATTGCACCAAAATTTTCTAAATCAAAAACTCTTTGAGGTGCTTCATTCGCTAATATTTCTGCTAGTTCTTGATTATTCAAATAAGCTCCAGCATTACATGTATCCTGAGCATGGATTTGGCATAAGTCATCAGGATCAAGATTTGCGAGCGCGGCATTAATTCCGCCCTCAGCCATAACAGTGTGAGCCTTTCCGAGGATATCTTTTGTTATTATTGTGATCTCTTGATTCGAGTTTGAGGCAGCGATTGCTGCGCGACAGCCTGCCCCACCTGCGCCTATCACCAAAACATCTGTATCGATTACTTCAAATGTCACTTTGATTCACCTAGTTTTTTCACTAAATCACTAATTGCTTCGGGTATATCGGCACTCTTAGCCTTGATTGAAAATCTGCTGCTTATTGGCTTCATCAGAACTTGATTTATCCATTCTGATGTATTGTTTTGTGCTGATTCATAATCCTTAGCTTCGATGTTTCTATCAACTCGCATAAAGAAGTGATAAGGTTCGCTTTTTGAGCTTGGTTTTGAAATTACCCAGAAGGATTTGCCTCCCTCAGGGACATTAAGCGCCCCGGTTATTTCATACCACTGTTCAATCCTGATTTTTCCTTGCTCTTCTCGATTAATGCTAACCATGGTCATTTGGATATTTCGAAGGTCAGAAATATTCTGCAAAATTTGCAGGAGTGATTGACTTGATTTTTTAAGCTCATAATCGTCAATACTGACTTTAATGTAACGATCTGTCCGAAATATTGGCATGAATGTAGGCACCTCGACTGGGCGTTCCGCTCCGGCAAAGTCCTTAGGCGTCTTAAATTTTACTCATTTAGTTGAAAAAATCCCAAGGATGTTTGGAAGTTTGACCATTTTACGTGTTTTTAGCCAAAAGTGCTAGGAGTTTATAGATGAGGATGGATCTGCCAATTTTTGTAAGGTATGAGCAGACGATTTCAACTCTATGTGGTAGTTTTTCAATTGTTTTATTTTCGTTGCTAATTTTTCTTATTTTGAATCCTTTACTGATTACTAGTAGTGTCATTCTTCCCCTGATTATCCTCATCTTCTTTCTCTTCACAATTCGATCATTCATTCGTGAGCGCAAAGAAGAATTGTTTAGTATTTCATCACCAACGATTTTTGAACCAGGATTCCTCGTGTTGCAGTCTCCTATGAAGCGGTGTGCAATCTTTTTCTCATATAACATTGCTGTTGTGAATTTCCAAAATGCGGTGCTTCAAAAAGCATTAACAATAATCTTCAAGATTTTACCAATCTCCTCAATAATCGCACTAGAATGGAAAATGAGGGAAAGCTGTTTCATTACATTCTATATTAGACTAGAAAAATCGTCATTCTTGATACAGGCAAGAGAGTTACTAGATACAATAAGTAAAGGCCTTGAGAATGCGCTCGGATCCCAACAAGTACGTATTCTGAATGGCGATGAGCTGATGAATCATTTCTCTTTAGGAATACCAGGGCGTTTCGAGAAACTTTCCATTGGTAGTAGAAATGAAATTCACATTCACACCAACGAAACGAAAACTAGGAGAGTTTTTGCCACTGTTTGTGCAAAGAATGACACTGCATTAGCCAGTGTGCTATCAGAACTAGAACCCTCTCAATATGCCCACATAATCCTCCCAATGAAGAAGGTTCAACAGGGAACAGAAATTACACATTCGTTGACTCTTATTTTCAATAATATCAGTAAATATGATTCAGTAAAAAAACAGCTGTCCACTTTGTATTCTCTAAATAGTATTCCCGCTCCGAAATCATTGAGATACTTCGGAGATTTACTATCAAGAAATCATGTTAAAGAACCTGCTACTAAATCCACTTTTGGTGAAACGGCACAATTTATCATTAAAATGCTTTCAACAAGATGGCCTTTGCGAACAGCATCAATACCCAAGCCATTAGATTCACAAACATCGAAAGTAAACCTAATCGATTCTCGAACATGGAGAGAAAGAATCTTCGAACAACTTGCAGACCTAAGGATTAGTTTTTCAAAAGATAGCCTCCTTTTTATTGATAAGCTACCGATGAGGGTGGACGCACAAGCAAACAACCTGGTAATCTTTGTTATTCCCCCTTCAAGAGAAGAACATATCCAATGGCTGCTGAAACAACTAAAGACGTTATTAGAAAAGGACAACTCAGTTCATATCGTTCTGTTGTTTCATTCAGCGAAGAATGCTGAAAGTGCACAGTCAACACTTCTTAACATAACCAAGATAGATAGGATTTCTTTTGTTAGTAGTAAAGAGGAGTTCGTGTTACTTCTAAAAAGACTTAAACTCGGGCAACAAAACTCAGAAAATCAGATACCTCAAGTAGCTTAGAAAGCTCTTTAAGGACAATATTATTCCTCCAAGGAAGGTGGCGCACATGGTTAAGAAGAATAAACCTGTTTCAAAGCAACCGTCAAAAAGTGCAAAAGAGAAGGAAGAAACGAAAAGCCGAAGTCACGAAACTGTACGACGTGAGCTAATCATCAGCGAAGAACAAAAACAAGAAATGGAGAAAGAAATTCCCACAATGCGAGTAATTACTCCAAGCTCCATTGCACAAAAATATGGAGTTAGAGTAAGTATTGCAAAGGCTGTATTGACGGAGCTAGAAAAGAAAGGTCAAATTCACCGAGTAACTTCAGAAGGAAAGTTCAAACTTTATTCCAAGACGCCTGCATAATGGGGAAAACAAGTGAACACTCCTAAGTTTTCTTCACAGATTCCTGTAGAATTCGCTCTGAGCAATAAAGTAATTTTACAAGCTGAACTACGTAGCGTTCTATCCCCACGGACTATCGACAAGATACTCAAAGTACTTCCCATTAACAGTCGAATACACATTTGGAAAAAAGAACTATACTTTGAAATTAGAATTCGCATGGGATCTGAAAAAGCAGTTTCCACATGTAATGCTGGAGATATTGCTTATTGGCCTCAAGGTGACGCCATCTGTTTGTTCTTTGAAAACATGACGCCATATGGTAAGGTTAATCCAATTGGTCAAATCAAAACTGAGAGTTTTGGCGATGTTTTTGAATCTTTGCGTTCTGGAATGCCCATAACTTTTCGAAAGACCGATTAGGTACCCAACGAATCTAGAGTGCATGGCTTAAGTAAGCCTTTTTGAAAACACAACCCCATTTCAAGATAGAACTAATGGTTAGACGCGGAAATGTTGGGGTTTAATTATTCTTTCAAAATAAAAGAGCAGAATGAAGCGCTTACCTATGGGACTAGTGTTATTAGCAATCCTTGTTCTTCCCTTTACATTACCAGTCAATTTTGTAAGAACAGAGGATTGTTTCGTTCAGATTGTTTCTGTAACCATAAATCAATCCTCTGTGGAAATTGGTGAGCAGCTAGAAGCTAATCTTGTATATGATTTGTACTACGATCAAATGGACCCTTTGGGAATAGGCGCAATAGGCGTTTCAATAAGAGTCCAAGGGACACCTTCTCCACTCATAGTCCATGAATTTACAAACACTGGTTTTGGCATTCATGAAGTAATCGCCTTTGATATCTCAGCTTATGATTGGAGCCCAAATGAAACAGGTCAAATTGGAGAAATTCAAATCGAAGGATGGGTACAAGATTCAATTGGGTCCATGACAGACCAAGTACAACAGCAATTTATTGTACACCGAAGCAATCTACTTCTCGAAATCTATTCACAACCAATGCAAATCACATTTCATGAGATTCTTAACCTTTCAGGAGCACTTAGTAATCCACATAATTCGTCTCTAGACGTTTCTAACCACCCAATGTTAATCTCAGTTATTCAGAACAATCAAACCATAAAATCCTGGAACAGCCAAACCGATATAGTTGGTAATTTCACTCACCCCATCAATTCCAGTGTCCTGGGAACAGGAGACTTCAGTTGCAAGGTTTTTGCATTAAATTCTGATGATTATAAAACCGCCAACTCATCGGTCTCATTTAACATTAACCCAGCAAATATTAGTCTGTCAGTAATGGTCAATACCACTTCAGTTCAGACCTATTATCCTTTGATGAAAAATAGCTCTCTCCTTGTATCTGCATCCCTACAATGTGATATAGCCGATCATGAATTCAAAAATGCCAATGTAACCTGTCATTTGGGCAATATAACAAAGACCTTAGCCTACACTGGATCAAACACCTTTTCTACAGCCATAGAAGCACCATCAATAGCCGGTGAATATGTGCTCGCTGTATCAGCGATAACTTACAATCATTCCTTAACAAACACTTCAATTCCGATAATGGTCGAACAGCGAGATGCCATTTTAATATTAACTCCAAACTGCACAGAAGCGACCTTGGGCGATACTATAGGATTTACTTTGAAAGCAGTTGATTTCGCATCGTTAATTCCAATATCAACGAAAACTTGCTCTATCTATTTGTATAATCAATCAGCATGGACTCTTTTAATCCAAGTTCAACTCGATTACGAGGGACTGGCGCAATTCCAATGGCAGACCCAAAACGTCGGAGACAATGATTTTTTGTTCAAAGCAATTTTTCATGGACTTCCTGAATATAACATTACAACTATCAATGTCAATGTGACAAATACACATGATATTCGTTTCATTTGTGATTCCATCCTTCACCGAATTCGACCCGATCATGTAGAATATGTCATACAACTTACTACCTTGGATTTCCAGCCCATATCAAATATATCGATAAGCCTCATAGAATGCGTGTCAAATACTACGTGGTGTGTATCAATAACCAATTCTTCGGGATTTGCTACTCTGGTATGGGATATTGAAATTGAATATCCACTAGGTCAGCATGAGTTTTACCTCAGCGCAGAACAAGGAACCACCCTTCTTGAAACAATTCAGATAACAGTTCTAATTTTTGAACAAACAGTTTTGGAATTAGTTTGATTTGCTCAAGATCCCTTCAAGAAAACTACACATTATTTAGCTACTTTAGGAATTAATTCTAGTCACACACCCCTACATTAACAAGACTTGTTTAGAACCAAAAACCTGGAGTAGAAGCATGACTCGAAAAGAACGCTTAGAAGAATTACTGAAATTGATGAAGAATCCTGACCATATTCGCAATGTTGGGATTATTGCCCATATTGATCATGGAAAGACTACGTTAACTGACTCGCTGCTTGCTAATGCTGGAATGCTTTCCAACAATCTTGTTGGTCAAGCACGTGCATTGGATTACTTAGAAGAAGAGCAACGGCGAGGAAACGTTTTTGCGAAAAATCGCAAGCGCCTCAATCACCATCAAGTCAGCTAACATCTCTCTTCTCCATGAATATCATGGATCTCACTTTGTGGTAAATCTAGTTGATACTCCAGGCCACGTTGATTTCAGTGGTAAAGTAACCCGTGCCTTACGAGCTATAGATGGAGCTATTGTAGTTGTAGATGCCGTGGAAGGTGTTATGGCTCAAACTGAAAGTGTAATACGATCAGCAATTAAAGAAAGAGTAAAACCCGTTCTTTTTATTAATAAAATCGACCGGCTCATTCGTGAACTAAAACTATCATCGAAACAAATCCAGGAACGATTAGCAAAAATAATTCAAGATGTAAACAAAATCATTATCTTTGTATCTGATGATAGTGATGGACCTTGGATAGTTAATCCCGATCTGGGGACGGTGGCGTTTGGCTCTGCCATCCATAAATGGGCTTTCACAATTGACCTAATGCAGACAGCCAATCTTCACTTTAATGATATAATCAAAATCTATCAGGACCAAGAGATTGAGAAGCTTAGCGAAGTTCTACCTATACATGAACCTATCTTGAACATGATAACGAGCAATCTGCCATCCCCCAAGCGGGCTCAAGAATACCGTGTGAAAGATATATGGAAAGGCGAGATTTCTTCTCAAGCAGGCAAAGCTCTTCGTTCCTGTAATTCAGAAGGCCCACTGGTAATTGGTGTTACCAAGGTAATTTCTGAATCGAAACATGGACTGATTGCCGTTGGTCGGCTTTTTTCAGGCACCATTCGAAAAGGAACTCAGGTTCGGCATTACCCATCCAAATCAATTTTCAAAACACAACGAGTTACCCTATTTATGGGGTCTCGTCAAGTTGTCGTCCCCTCCTTAACAGCTGGCAATATTTGCGGCATTATTGGATCCGAAGAGATACAGTCAGGGGATACTATAACAGGACAAGAACCACCTGAAGGGATGGTACCTTTTGAAGAAATTACTTACCTAAGTGAACCAGTAGTAACTATCGCTATTGAAACCAAAAGAACGAAGGATTTACCTCGACTACTCAGTTACCTAGAAAGCATTACAAAAAGTGATCCAAATCTAATCTACTCAGTTAATGAACAAACAGGAGAAAATTTACTCTCTGGTCTTGGTCTTTTGCACTTAGAAATTGCAGTTAAAGATATAGAAAAAACCGGGATAGTTGTTTATGCCTCAGATCCCATTGTTCTTTATCGAGAAACCGTAAGAGAAAGTGTATCTTTAGAAAAATATCACCAAAGCCCTAATGGAAAGAACGCTTTGCGCATATCGGTGAATATCCCAAGTGAGACTTTCGATGAGGAAACATTATGGCAGAAGGATTCTCGGGGAAATCTCCTTGTTAATCTGACAGATAAGACAATCCCACATGGTGAGAAAGAGTCAATCATTGAAGGATTCAATTGGGCAATGGAAAGGGGGCCCATGTGCGGTGAACCCATAGGAAATACTTTGATTCAGATTATTGATATTCAACTGAGCCCTGAACCAGCTGAACGGAGCAGAGTCGAACTTATGTCCCTAATGCGCGAAGCGATTTTCCTTGGATTCAGAAAAGCAGGCACTGCACTACTCGAACCAATATATAATATTGAGGTCAGCGTACCTGTCGACTTTCAGAAAGAGACTGTCAAAGTCATTATGTCAAAAAGGGGAAACGTAGAAGACGTAAAATTCAAAGAAGAGTGGGTTTCAATCTCGGGATCGTTACCTGTTTCAGAATCCTTTGATCTAGCTGACACATTACGCTCTAATACCGCAGGAAAAGCTATTTGGCAAACAAAATTTGCTCGGTGGCAGGTTATCCCTGAAACCCGAGCAGACGAAATAATTCAACAAATTAAGAAGAGAAGAGGATTGAGTTAAGGAGGACACCATCATAAGAAATCGTATAACTGTAATTGGAAGTAGTGGAAGAGTATCTAGAGAAATTACTACCTTAGCTGAAGAGATTGGTCGTGTTATTGCTCAAAACGGAGCAATCTTGATTTCAGGTGGAAAAAACGGGGTCATGGAAGCAGCCTCAAAAGGTGCAAAATCTGCCAACGGTATAACAGTCGGAATTTTACCCGAAGCCTACGAATCTGCAGCTAATCCCTTTATTGATATACCACTGCCCACTGGGATTGGATATGCAAGGAATTTTATCAATATCATTTCAGGCAATTCTATAATTAGCCTAGCTGGTTCGAGTGGAACCTTAAGTGAAATTGGTTACGCTATTGCTCTTGAAAAACGCCTTATTTTGATGAAAGGAACAGGTGGCGCAACAGAGATGATAATTAACCATATGGACTTGTTTCCCAATGCCGATATTCATACCGCTGAAAATGGTGAAGAAGCGGTAAGAATAGCATTAGATCTTGAAAACCCCTGAATTCAAATTTTATCCTATAATCACTAACCAAGGGGGATTGAAGGCCAGCCACTGCATGGCAATGAAGAGAAGAATACCTCCGATAACCATATTCCTGCCTTTCTTGGAATCAAAACCAGTGAACCAGTATATGAATCCAATTGCGATGAGTAAGGCCGAAGTAAATGTCCCAAAAAGAATCACAACCCCCCAACCAACTATCAGATAGTAGGTAATCTGTTCTAAGAGGTTTTGAAATTGAAGTTGTGAAGCTTGAAGTAAAATCGCTGTTTCACCCTTCATCTTGTTGCGAATAGCTACAAAAACTCCCAAAAAATTACTCATCTCAACAAAAGCAAGGGAATTAATAATTTCATGAAGATACGTTTGTACGGGGTCATTGAAATGTGGAAGTTCACAAGAAACGATGCTGTAACTGTATGGTCTCAAGATATCATTAGAAAACGATTACAAAGATATCGTTCCATAATCGATCTAAAGCTACCAGCACGTTACCTTTTAGCTCGAAATATTTCAGTAGATCTCTCAGATACCATGACAATGGCAGACCTCTGGAAATCTCATAATAATGCACGAAAAGATTTCAAAAAGCTGTTTCGAGAAGTTAAAGAAACTGGTGAAGCTGATGTTCAAAACACTACAACACCCTCATTTTTAGACCTTAAAATTCAACTAGCTAACCGTATTATTGAAAGCTGTACCTTTTGTGAGCGCCGATGTAAGACCAACCGTGTGAAACAACTCGGATATTGTAGAGTGAATAACACCAGTTACGTATCATCAGCATTCCTTCACTCAGGAGAAGAAGCCCCCCTCGTCCCATCAGGGACGATTTTTTTCAGTGGATGTAATTTTCGTTGTGCCCATTGTCAGAATTATGACATCTCCTGTAACCCAAAAAATGGTCGAGTAATTTCTCACCAACAATTAGCTTCAATAGCAGATGAACTAGCATCACAAGGAGCAAAGAACATTAACTACGTTGGAGGCGAACCCACGCCTCATCTTCATACAATACTCGGGTCGATGAAACACCAGCAATTCAACATTACCCAACTTTGGAATTCCAATATGTACCTATCAGAAGAAGCAATTGATCTCCTTACTGATATCATCGATTTTTGGCTTCCAGACCTCAAGTATTTCTCTGATGCATGTGCAGAAAGAATCTCTGACGCCAGCAACTATACACCCGTTGTTACACGAAATATCAAAACCGCTTATCTTAAGGGAACAAATGAAATGATCATTCGTGTTCTTGTTCTTCCAAATCACCTCCAATGTTGCGTAATTCCCATCCTCGATTGGATTTCACAAAATACTCCCAAAGCCCTCGTTAACATCATGGCACAATATCGCCCCCTTTGGCAGGTCCTAAAGCAACCGGACAAATACGCCGACATCACTTCTCGAGTCTCACAAGATGAAATGAGACAAGCTTACGACTATGCAGAAAGACTCGGTTTAGAATTCCGTTCAGTGAGCTAACTCACTTTACAAACGTCGGTATTTGTGGGGTTTTTCAAGGAAAGCTGCTATTTTTCTGATGTAGGCCTATGCGACTCAATCTAGACTTGGTAGCTAAACAACTGAAATGCAAGCCGTGGCAAAAAATTTCTAATACTGAAGCCACGACGCCAGATCAGATACTGGATTATTGGTTGCCACCCATTCTACCAGAGATGATAAGAGACGATTTCCAAGAATTCTTCGCAGGGAAACTTACAGGTAAACTTGGTTGGCTTCGCAGTTGCATGGACTCATCCTTTACTTCCTTCAAAGTAGTATTCTCCCCCGGTGGCTACCGGGGATTAGCGGATTTCATCGAATGGGATGGCAAATTAGATGGGCGATTCCTTGAGCTCATACTTCCACTTCTTCAGTCGATTGCAGAATGCACAACTACGCCATTGTCAGTAAAGCAGTTCTGGACATTAGCAACTGAATTGTGTAAGTTCACGATTTTCCCTTTGTCACCACTTGATGTTCGTATTATCAAGACTTTTAGTACAATGCCAATGATTACGATACCTGCGCTAGCACGATTACTCAAAACCTCTTACAAAAAGACACGAAGCCGATGGAACCGACTACGCAGATTGAACATCTGTCGAATCCCCGCACAGTTAAACTACCGTCGTCTAGGATTGATTCCTATCTTCATTGAACTCCATGATACGAAAACCTCGATTAGTAGTCCCTATATTCTCTCGTATAGTGAACTTGCAGGAAATGTTAGACGCGCCCTGTATTTCATGGTCGTACCCGAGGATCAGATAACCCAGCTTCCAAGTTTCCTTACCCGCCATTTCGGTACAACATACACCCTCTATCATGTCGAAGATGTAGGTCAGACCATTGAGTTCACTCACTATCAGATAAAAAGAGAACGCTGGAGTATCGACTGGCGAAAGTTGTTTATCGGAGCCCATTTACTTCACAATTCCGATTGGAGTCAACAATCCGAATTCCAAAGCGATGGTGAAACCAACCCACATAGATTGTACATTCCAGACAACAAGGATAAGAAATTGATTCCTTTACTGGCATCAGATGCACGGATGAAGCTAGAAAAGCTTGCATCTATTGCTGGCATGAGCGTATCTCAGGCCAGTCGCCGAAAATCAAGATTGATTGAACTTGAAGTCCTTCAACCAAAACCAATCATAAGAAGAATAGGATTGCTAGAAGATGTCATAATTCGCATAAAAGAAAATGATTCACGCCTACTGGGAATCGTCAACGAATTACCCCAGGCATGGACGAGAAAACTAACTGAATATCATACCGGCGGAAAGGAGCTCTTTGTATATGCCACTTTACCGCCCGGATCCTTTGCCATGATTCGGTATTATCTGAGCAAATATATTCATACCGAATCGGATGTGTTCATCAGTGGTCCTGAAAATGGTGGTTGGCCTTTAACCTTTGACACCTTTGATTCGGAAAGTGGTTGTTGGGTTTGGGAGGAACCTACAGTACATGAGGGTTCTAGAGTCACTGCATTTGATACGAGACCTAGAGTAAGAAAGGCAGCCATGAAATGAACAGAGGTGGTCTGAATCAGTATTTTATTGATTGTTATTCTCTTTTCGACTATCACCGTATCACCTATTCCAGTACCATCTCCACACATTGGAGGCTTCAGAGGTGAACCTATCTCACTTTCAGTTCAATTGAGAAGCCAAAGTGGCATTCCAATTGACAACGCCACCGTGCTTTTTTTCCATGAAACTCAAAATTCGCTTTTAGGAAAAGCTGTCACCAATACAACTGGATTTGCGATGTTTGTCTGGATAATACCGACCAATCATTCACTCGGTCCCGTTCAGTTAAATGCTACATACCGAGGGGACCCTGAAAGGTATTTTCTTCCTAGTATGGTCCATATTCCCGTGACCATATTTAGTAGGCTTCATAACGACGTCCAAGTGAGAGATGATCAAGGTTATCCCGTAGATTCACTGATACGAATTGGGCAGCGCGTGCTTTTTTACACAACAGTTACTGATGAGAATTCACAACCAGTAGCCAACATTACAGTCCAGCTAATAATGGACTCAGACACGATACTCGCAATAAAAACTACATCACTAAATGGTTCCTTGGTGTTTACTTGTCTCCTAAATCAAACAACGAAACCCTATGTAATCTTTACAATTAGAAGCCTAAGTTCAGAATACTATAATGGAACAGATAGTGTTGTCCAATTATGGATACAAAACTCAACAGTACACTTCTTAGGACTTCCCATCTTTTGGCACCCATCAAATGGATATACTCTTCAGGGAAGATTAGTTGGATGCTTTGGAGAAGGTGTAGCTAACGCAACAATTGAGTTGCTACTCGATTCTAATTTTCATCTGGAAACAACACAAACTA
Source organism: archaeon (assembly GCA_016550425.1). Next base: position 15,765 of record JABXGS010000033.1, on the reverse strand, counting down.
CGAATTATGGATCGTTTATTTTCAATTTACGTGAGCACATTGAAACTGTCCGAAATAATGAATTCATAATAATTCAGTTTCCTGGCTCACCAGGTCAAAGCCCTTCAAGATTCTTCATCAGAATAATTTCTAGTCCTCCATATAATCCCTTTACACACTCAATTGATCCCTTAACGCCTACGGCATGGCTTTCCTTGCTCCATCAAGTAAGTATAGTGGTTGTAGGTTGTTTGACAGTGAGTAGCTCCATTCTCACCCTAAGAATGAAAAAATCTACAAAACGCATTGTCTCACATTGAAATATATGAATTAGTACTTGTACTGTAGAAAGCTTAATCGAAGAGCATCTCACACTTAATCCGAGGTAAGCTAGTATATGTCAGAGCATTGGATGTGGACAGAGAAATATCGTCCGAAGAAACTCAAAGATATCATCGGCCAGAAACCAATTACAGACCGCCTAGAACGATTTCTTGAAGAACAGGATCTACCACACCTTCTCTTTGCAGGTCCTGCAGGCACTGGAAAAACAACGGCTATCATCGCATTTGCAAATGAATTGTATGGAGACAATTTTGCAGGTAACTTTGTTGAATTGAACGCCTCAGATGAACGAGGGATTGATGTGATTCGAAACCGGGTGAAAAGCTTTGCTCGTACACGTCCTTTGGGAAATGTCCCATTCAAAATCATATCATTAGATGAGGCTGACAGCTTAACACGTGACGCTCAACACGCACTACGACGAACAATGGAACGATTTGTTAGTAGCTGTCGGTTCTGCTTGATCTGCAACTATTCAAGCCGGATAATTGACCCCATACAGTCTCGATGTGCTATATTTCGGTTTCCACGGTTAGAAGAAAGCGAACTTACTAAAAGAATTCAATATATAGCAAAACAAGAACAGGTTAAGTTATCAAAAGATGGCACTGAAGCAATTATCTATGTATCTGGTGGGGATTTACGACGGGCAATCAATGTGCTTCAGGCTGCTTCAGTCATTCAAAAACAAGTGGATGCTGATGCTGTTTTTATAACAACAGGAAAAGCGCGTCCTACCGATATTAATCAAATGCTCCAATCAGCTCTAAACGGGAATTTTCTAGAAGCTCAAGAGAAACTACGAAATCTCTTGATTTGGCAAGGATTGTCTGGAACCGACATTATCCGGCAAATCCATCGTGAAGTTTTAAAACTTGGAATCAATGAGTTGGTGAAAGTACAGCTAATAGATATGGTTGGAGAAGCCGAATTTAGACTAGTTGAGGGAGCGGACCCTGAGATACAACTAAGTCATATTCTCGCAAAATTTGCACTACTAGCACAGCAAAGTGAAAACCAACAATGAAAGGCCAACCATGGACATTAAAATATAAACCTAAAAAAATTAGCAGTCTTGTGGGAAATAAGGCAGCTATTAGCAGAATTGCAGCATGGCTGAAAGATTGGCCTAAAAGTATTATTCGTAATCACCGTGGTCTCATCTTATTTGGTCCTTCAGGCGTTGGCAAAACGTTAGCCGTATACACAATCGCAACTGAATTCGATTATGAAGTGTATGAAATTAATGCCAGTGTCAAAAGAAGCAAGAAGGCAATAACCGACCTATTAAAACTCTCAACGAAAACTGGAACTCTTACCATGAAACGAGGGCGAGTTGTACTAATTGATGAGCTCGAAGGATTAAGTGGGAAATCGGATAGAGGAGCAGCGTCAGCAATAAATGCTCAACTAGCGTTAGCGAAAGTTCCAATCATTCTAATCACCAATGATATTACTGATCCAAAAATTCGACCTTTGCGTAAGATATGTACTGTAGTTGAGTTTGAACCAATCACAGAGGTAGAGATTGTAGATAAACTCAAAGCTATTTGCACCGAGGAATCACTCACATTTGAAGAATCAGCCTTAGAGATGCTTGCATCTAACTCACGTGCAGATCTTAGAGCTGCAATCAATGACTTACAAAATCTAGGAGAAACCGGAAAAAAGATTACTTGCAAAAGGGTGAGGGATTTCATCAAATCCAGGGATTTAACCATTGATATAACGAAAGCTCTTGAAAGAATTTTTTACGCCGACAGCTGGAGCGAGGCAATTTCCGCAGCGAACCAGACAGATGCATACCCTGATGAGTTAATACGATGGATTAGTAATAACATTCCATTAGTCTATCCTGATTTAGATCAGCAAGAAAAAGCATGGGAATATCTATCAAGAGCCAGCATCTTCAATCGGCGAATAACTCTCACACAGAACTGGCGATTACTTCCCTACTCCAAACAACTTATGAGCATATCCGGGTCACTTGTCGGTGGAACACCATCTGAAAAACGACCTGAGTTTCATTACCCTGAATGGATTCGTCAAATGGGCTTTTCCCGCGGTGTACGCCAAAAGAGATCCCTGATAGGCCAGACCCTTTCCCCAATTGTTCATCTTTCTTCTAGAAAAGCATATGATGAATATAAGATTCTACTTAAAGTCCTAATCAAAAAACCTGAAATGCGAGAGGAAATCCAGAGAGAACTCGAGCTACCAAACGAGCTAATACAATTTCTTATGAAAGACTAATGATAGTTTATTCAGCCTTCTCCCAAAGTTCGATAAATCGCCGAAGGGCTAGTGCTCGAAGGTTCTCAATTTTGTAGCGATATATCCTAATGCGCCCGAAAGTCTTTTCCTGAACCAGCTTTGCTCGTTCTAGAAGATAAAGGTGCCTTCGTGTTGTACTGTGATTCAGCTTTGTTCTCCTCGCAATCTCAGAGATGTTCAACTCTCCGCACTCAGCCAATAGACGGATAATCTTAATTCGTCCACGTGAAGAGAAGAGAAGCTCTATGGGGATTGAGTGATCATCGGGAACCTGCTCAAGGATTGTGGTTCGAGGTTTCTTAGTCATCTTTTCCATTACCTTTCCTTTTTTCGAGGAGTAATTCGAGTTCAGTTTCTAGAACGGATGCAGGAATATCAGGTAAGCTAATTAGAGTAGTTTTTCCGCGTTGTCCACCGCTTGAGATCTTCGTAGAGAGGATTCCTAAGCCTACAAGGTCTTGAATGTACGCCCATAACTGAGTATGAGCGCGAGGATGTTGCGAGTATTCTTCGCAGACTAGTCCATACCGGACCTCCAGTTCACCAGTGGTGAGATAAGCGTCCTCGGAGGTCTTGAGTAGTCTGCACACGGCGAGTAGAAGGATAAGCCTATGCATCGATAAATCGACAAGTACTTCTCGCCGTATCTCAGGCGTAATGAATGCCTTCGCACTTCGAACGTACTCAGGTAATATACGTAAGACCCCTTTTTCATCAGCTATCTTTCCCGCATTGTACAGCACTTCTAAAGCGTATCGCGCATCTCCAGAGGCACCTGCTATGTCAGCTATTAAATCGATTGTACTAGGAGGAACGGCTCCGTCCAAAACAGCTTCCTTCACACGAAAATCCAGTATGTCTCGAAGCTGGTGGGAGTTATAACGATTGAATCGTAGCATGTTCTTCTGAAGAGTGCTCCAAGTACTGGGATCAAGAATGTAACCAAACAATGGGTTTCGACTTATACCAATTAGAGATATGCGCTGTTGAGCATTGAGTTGATCATCAACCGTGCGTGATAGAAGATAGAGCAGTTCTTCCCCACGCCGTTTAAGAAAAACTCCGAGTTCGTCTAGTGTTATCAGTAAGTAGAGATCTTTCGATTCGATATATTCCAGAATGATTGAAAGAAGTTCCTGTGTTGATAACCCTCGAAGTGGAATACCAGCTTGAAACGCTGAGAGAATCTTGTTCAAGATCATATATTCCGTTCGTTCACGACGTGCATTAACGTGTACATAGACTAGATTGAATCCGTGGCTCTGTGCAATCTCAACTAACAGTTTTCCAAAGAGCTTAGTGACGGAGGTTTTTCCAGACCCGGTATCACCCACGATTAGTACTTTCTGTGATACCCTTCCAGGAGTTTCAATCACCCCACGGAATAACTGAGTTAGTTTACGGAGATGGTCCTCACGATGAGGAAGGTTGTTAGGAACATAGTCGACAGAAAGCTTCGCCTCATCAATAAATACAGATGGGCGTTGCAATTCATGGCGAATAATCTCCATCCTTTGTTCTCCGTTCGCTGTGTTTTGAACTGTGAACGGGTGTAATAAAAGAGTACACAGAGTTGAAGATAAGTGAACTTGACCTCTAGAAGCAAATTCGAAGAACTGGTGGAAGGTAATCTAGGTTTCATCACTGGTATCAGTAAAGACACGGGCCTGGAGATATTCACCTAGTACAGTTAATGCATAGCTAGCGAGGCGAGAGTTTTCACATTGAGGGCAATTATGCCTTCGAAGCTGGGCTGCGTTCAAAATACGATTTAGGGTTATGAAGATGTCACGTGAGTCATCAATAAGCAAGGAGATACGATCTTCGGGAACATCAATTTGCTCCTTCAAAGAAATTCGTCCTCTCCGACCTTCATCGAGAAACATAACAAGAAACAGTAGCCCCATACTCCCAGCTATTATATATCGCACAGGAATGGTTAGAATCGGATGGGAAAAAGAGATATCAGCGATATAAAGGATAAGTTCTGAGGCTGCAAAACTGATTGCAACAGTTGCCAGCCCCATGAGAGTAAACACTGCTCGGATGCGCCGACGCGTGTATACATCTTTGATTACTGTGTCAATGAAAAGCAGTTCCCCAACAAGTGGGTAAAGGAGAAATAGTAGGGTTGCGCGCATTCCAGAGGTTGGTTTGGATTGACCCATACTTGAATCCCTTTCTCACCAAGTTAGCTAAATGAGGGGATACGAGAGTAAAGAATATATAGCGTTCGTATGGTCTAATTCAGGTCCACTAGTGTATGTTTGGTGAATAGATGTCAGACCTTTGGTGGCCTAAATTCATTCGAAAACCACGGCTGAAACTTCGGAGACCTCAATTCGGAGAGTTGCATTTGCCCTCGAAGTGGATACTATTTGGGATCATCTTAGTAGTGTATTACTTTGTGGTTAGTGGAGGAATGTTTGTACTCTCCTATGAGACCCAACCAGTGATAGACACCGGTGAAATCATCCTTACCCTATATCCTGGAATTCACCGGCAGCTCCTAATTGAGGGAATAGTAGGTGGTGCTCTCTATTTCGTGGGATTCGTAGGTTTCTATGTAATGTACCAGAGCACGAGGAACATCTATCGACCACGGTATTCGCAAATGATGCTTGCTATTGGATTAGTACTTGTCTTAATCTCGTTCTTCGCATGTCAATGGCTAATTGAGCAAAAACTAATACTTGCAACACAATTTGGATAACACCTAGTTCCAAAAGCTATTCCTGTGAATTCAACATTACCATGGTTCTCGTTTTAGATGAAGTAGGTAACCGATGATATTTGCCAGAAGGTGAATTATCGGAGTAACGATTAGTAAGAATATGGCGAGAATAAGCGGGATAACTGTTACCAAGGAACCTAGAAGCATTGCCATAATGAGAAAATCGAGTTGATCAAGCAACGGTGCTGGGCGACCGCGTTCAATTTTCAAGCGTCTTTTGATAAACGACCCAACAAGATCACCAAGAAGAGCTCCTAGAGCAACTAGTGTTACCAAAAGAGGTGTGACGAGAACAACAGGTACAAACTCGGGTGGGATAATCAGGTACTGGATAATTAGAGCTAGGAGATAGGGTCCTGCTATTACTTGGAGAAGCCCGATGAGTACACCAGAAATAAAACCAATAAGGAAACCTTCCCAAGTTTTTCCTGGACCGAAAACAGGTTCACCGTCGCCTAGAGAACGTCCGCCATCGATTGGATGTCGATACTTAACGAATTTACCAAACACTGCGAATCCATTGGCTACATAAGCGGGAAGAACATACCAAAAGCCCAGTAATAATAGAATCGGGTGAAACATAAGGGTCATCTTGTTTGGGTTATCGGAATCCTGAGGAATTTAGACTCAATACTAAAATGATTGGTTCACTATCTTCCTCCCTTTTCAACTTAAATTCTCTGTAGCCTTTGGATTCAGTCCTAGTAATTTGTAAATTGTATGTACTCCAATAAGAGAGAACTGATTCAGCAACAGGAAGAAAATGATCACCGCTATTTAAGTCACCACGAACTTGATTGACCAAAATTACTGAAAATCCTATTGACCGTGCTGCATGGGCAATAAAAGCTAGCTGTTGATTCAATTTTCGATTTAACATAACATTATCAGTGTTAGGGCCATGTTCCTTTCGATAATGGGAGACTATTGTATCAAAAATAATTAACTTAACATCAGAGGATAAAATGGAGTGAAGATTGGATATTAATGCTGATTGCCCTTTGAAATTGTCAGGAGCCACGACTGTGATTAACGGTGTAATTTTGTCGAACAGTGTGTTAGTCATCTGCTTTAGGCGTACTAATGGAAATTGACCTTCGAGGTTAACATAGAAAACTCGATTCCCATTTCTTACTACATTCAATGCAAATTGTAGTGCAAGTGTTGTTTTCCCAACTCCACCTGGTCCGAAGATATGGAAAATCTCACCAGTACCTAGCCCACCACCTAATGCTTCATCAATTGATTGGATTCCTGATGAGATGAGTTCTCTTGTTAGCAAGATAGAAACACCATGCAATTAATGAATTCATTGAATTTATTATTTTTAACAAGTTTGGCTATATTTGTTGGTTGAATAGAACAGCTTCAGGTGGTTGTAGAGTACTTCATCAGCGTCTTTCGAACCCCTTAAGTTTTCGTTTATCCAACTCGGAAGTAAACGATTACAATATCTAGTAGCATAGCGGTCATCTAAAAAGACTATTGCCCCTTTATCATCGAGCCGTCGAATCGATCTTCCAGCGGCCTGAGAAGCACTGCGCATTGCAGGTAATTGATAACCATATAATCGTCCTTTTCTCGGAAAATGACGTTCAAAATAATCGATACGTGCACTTTCTCTCGGACTAGGTCGCGCATAGGGAACTCCAACAATTACTACTGTTTCCATTTCATGACCTGGATAGTCTTCTCCTTCACTATTTCTACCACTTAGGACACCAAGAAGACCCGCGCCTTCATCGGACTTCTGTTTAAATTTCTTTATTAGCGAATCGTTTTCGTTAGAGGACATTCCTGGTTTTTCAATGAATAGTTCTCGATCAAGTAGCTCTTCTAAGCCTGCAACAAGAAGAGCATTTAACACAGAATAAGAAGGGACAAAGATTCCAACATTATGAGGAGTTGCCCGACAGGCTTCAAGGATCCGATGAGATATTTTCTCATACATTTTTGGAGTTCTATACTTCATTGCAGTCGTTACCCCTAGACTAATCAATGTAAGCATTTGGTCCTGTGAAAATGGAGAAGGCAAATTGAGAATCCTTGTATTATTTGGTAGTCCTACAAGGTCAATATGAGCCTTTGCGGGTTTTAGGGTTCCTGATAAATGTACAGAAGCGTGACATGAGTTCAATATTGAGGCTGTCGATGTTCGCGGGTCCAGTGCAATGATTTCGAGATTTACTGAGGAGCTGTTTAATCCATTTCTTGTAAGAAAAAAAGCGGCATCGGTTCGATCTAAGAAGTAACTCCAGTTGACAAAGAACCTAGCTAAGGAATGAATGTAGCTTACAGGAGGTTCATCATGTGCAAGTAATTGACTTATTATTTTGTCAGCAGTTTGTTGCATACTTTTGGCAAATACACTGAAGTCAGAGATTTTCAGGAATTTACAAATCTGCTGAGTGAATTCGCTTTGTTCCAGTAGAATTTCGTCTTCTTTTCTCGTTTCAAGTAAATGTTGAATCAGATTTTCGATTATTACACAGAATCGTCCAATCTTGGGGAGATTATATTTCTTGGTTTCTTTTAGGGATCGGTTAATGGAATTTATGGATAATTTTGCGGATGCTAGTTCAACACCTATGCGAGGTAAATTATGAGCTTCGTCGAGAAGAAGAATTGTTTGAGATATTGGATGTCCAAAGGCATCGAAGAACATTTGACGGATGTTAGGATCAAAAACCTGAAAATATGTTGTAGCAACGACGTTCACTAGTGGTAGCAATCGCTTAGAGAGCTCATAGGGGCACACTTTCTCTGCTTGACATTTAGAGCGAAATTCTAAGCCAGTAAGTGGTGTGTAAATAAAATCTCTATGGAAGTTTCCGTTCTTTTTCGTTTTATTTACTAAATTCTTGTAAAAGCTGCACCGTCCAAGCCGCTTAAGCTGGCTACACATATACATCGCAACCTGGGCATTGGCAGCATATTTCCGAACTAAAGGATTTAAACAAGAAGCCGCCCTTCCTCGATGTACTATGCCTTTATGGCCAGTAGAGTTTGAGATTTGTCGAAGCTCTTGCATAACCCGATCAAGTTGCTTGTGAGTTCGAGTAACATAGATAATCCCAAAGGTCCGATCAGCAAGGAGTGGAAGGACCCCTGATAAGGCGGCGATCGTTTTTCCGAATCCGTTAGCCGCTTCAACACAAAGATGATTCCCCACCGAAACTTCTTCTTTGATTGCATGAATCAGTGAGAGTTGACCTGGTCGAGGTTCAGCATATGGAAAATAGGAGTTAGCTTGGTCTGAACACATTATCCAGATCCTCACCAAGTGAATGCTATTGAAGGATAAAAACTTCATTCAATGCTCACTATCTTAGTTACACCATTGAATTCAATGAATTCATTAAATTTATTCAAGCTAGAGAAATATTTCGAATAGAGTTCTAATCAGCGAGTTTATAAGAGCTTGAATTTCTACGTATACAAAATTGTATCCATGGAGATAAGGATTTGCCTCAAGAAAACGAAATCGAGGAAACGCGCTCCTGGGCGCGTAGAATGCTTCAAGACCCAATCACTCAAATGCTGGCAGAAAATAGTCAACTGTCCAGAGTACAACTTGAAACCTTAGTACTAGACTATCTTTTAGATGGATTCGGGGGAAAACGGATTGACTACCAAACGAAGGCTTCTCTAAGGGACCAAAAAAGATCGAAACGAAAACGTGGTGGAGTAACTCGAGGAGCTTTCAATCGTTCTCTAGCCCAAGCTAGACGTAACGTGACCAAATCTGTGTTCACTTTAGTGCTACTGGGTTACCTGGGTCTATTCGAAACCCCATCTTTGATGCGGTATCAAAGTCTTGCTGAGGACATCCGAAGTTATGCTCGCGAATACGACCTCGTTGCTACAAATAAAGAAAAACCCACTGCTACTCATTTAAGCACACTTAAACAAACTCAGAATCGAATTCTGCAGCTCATTGAAGCCCTTGCCCAACCAACAGCGCTAAAGCCTGAGTAAATAGTTTCAATGAACCCAATGAACATATTGAATTCGTGATTTTTTATACTAGACTACCAAATTTAGAATTCGATTTGCCTTCATTGTAAGAGCGAGGTTGTCATTATCCTTAACAAGAAGTTCTTTTGTGGTAAGATAATGAGTGGCTTCCCGAATATACTCCATATCATATCCAGCATCGAGAAGATCTGTGTATTGCGCAGTACCACCTAATTCTTGAATCTGGAATAGAATTGAGTGGAACCCATATTTAGCGATCATAGTACTGGCCCTAGTGTATTGGTTATCGTTCTTTGACCACATATGAGCTGGGAGCCAACTAATGAAATTAAAAAACAACACTTCATCAAAATCACGGAGCAGGTTGATAATTTTATATTCGTCTCCTGGATTTACAGCCAACACGCTTCTCCCTAGTTTAATATGCGGAATCTGATCCAACACTCCTGGATAGTGATAGTTTCGTACGGCAACTTCACCATCTTTCAATTGCTGTTTGATTTGCTGAGTGTAACCATATAATTCACGAAAGAAACGGGTTTTTCGAGCTTGGCTTCTCCCTTTCTTTTGTTTAAAATCAAAGGAAATTACACAAACTCGTCTTGCATCATAGGACATATCCGCATTCCACCCATGCTGAGAAGTAGAAGGAGTCTATTAATAGAACGGGCACTAAAATGAGTAACGGCGTGTAAATACCACTAATCTCAATAATTTCAATGAATTCAATTACTTGATTAGATTTCTTCTTTTACCCTTCACGCTGTAATTGCTTGTACACATCAGGAAAATCGGATTTTAGTTTCTCCTCAAGAGCCTCAGCAATAAACCTGGATTTTCCGCCAAAACCTGCATATTGACCCTGTCCTGATTTCGTTGCAGCTAATGCGACGAAATCTAACGCCGCTTTAATCCAAGCAGGTACACTTGCACTTATTGTTCGTCTGCCTTCGTATTCACTTTCAATTCGCAATCGTTTCAACCCAGAGTCGCCAACTCTGGTTGAGAGCTCTTCAAGCTCGATTCTCTTCGTTTCGGTTGTTGGTTTTGTTTCGCGTGGTTTGGGTTTCTTTTCTTTTCCCTTTTCCTTCTCCATTCTTTCTCTAATGAGATCGGTAGCTGACATTTCTTTTCACCTTACACAAATGTTGATCCTTTCGTCCAAAGTTCAGTGGCTTGTATCTGACCAGCTTCCGGGCTATAGATTAGCCCTTGCTTTTCGAATAAATCGAAATCTTCTAACACGCTTTCCCAGGAACGTTCCTTTTCCTGAAGCCAAGATTCAATATCATCAAGTGAGCGAGGGGCCGAGAGAAATTCCAACAGATTCGTTTGAAAGTTAGTAAATTCGGCTCTAGCCCGTTTTACTTCTTTTTGAACAAATTGTTGGATGTACTCTGAGTCTATTCGATAGACTGACAAGACTTGATTCAAAGTATAGCCATCGTTTATTAGAACCTCAGCTCCACGGATTGCATCCTGAAGGGTTCGTAAAAGGAGCTCTAGCATAATACCAGGATTTCCACCTGAGTAATTATAAATCGCATTAAGCGCTTCCCCTGTGAAGGGTGCTAAAATTTCTTTAATCTTTGCCGAATTGAGATCAATACTTTCTTCAGGGTCTTTGTTAATTTCATCTAAGGAACCTTTGAGGTGGGCTAAGCGCCAAAGCATTACTTTACGGGCACTGATTTCTTTCATTCGACGCATATCGTAAATCTCAACGAATCGTCGCCTAATCGCGGACTTACTGCCATGACCGAGAGATTCTCCGACAGAAGAGAGGAGCTCAAGTGTCCGAACTGCACTTTCTCCAACGCGTGTTATAATGGCTAAGGCTAGAACAAGATAACGCCGACCATCCTTAGTCTTATCGTTTACCATTCGTAGAAGTGTATCAACAATTCGAACACGATTATCAGGCCTTTGTCTTTCTAGTTGCCGGAATTCATCTATTAACAATACATAGGAGGTCCCATTCTCTTCGGCATCAGTTCTCAAAGCAAGAAGTAGGCGCGATAATCGTTTAGCTATTGATCCACTTCGGACGACCCGAACCCCCACTTTGTCAATCAGGAAATCACGAACTGTTAGTTCACCGATATTAGCGTGGACAAGGTCATCAATTAGTGCGTCAGCTGAACTAACACCTTCAAGGCGAATCGCACGAACATTGGGTAGGCGATTAAGGGATTGTTGAATCATCTCTAGAAAAGTGGTTTTACCTGCGCCTAATGGACCAGAAACTACGACACTGGCGGTTTGATTTCGAAGATAATTCACAGCGCGTTTAATTGCGAGTGCTTCTTCTTCGGGAACAACGTACAAATCCGCGGAATCAATCCCGAAGAGTTCAATCCTTTCAGTTTTAAAACCCCATTTCGCGAGCATTTGTTGGTCGAACTTCTGTGTTTGCTCGACTAATCGATCCAGTTCACTCAGCTATAACACTTCCAAGAATATCTCAAGGAAAGGTCTACAACGATAAAAGATTATTGATTGTATTGGAAATATAAATCTTAATAATTTTAATGAAATTATTGAATTTGTTGTTTGAATAGGTCTTTACATCCTCGTAAACGCGATGATATCTATTTTTGTAATGATTCCTACAGGTCTATCTTCATTCAATACGAGTATAGCTTCAACGCCTGAAGCAATCTTGGCTAGTACTGAATCAACATTGTCTTGTATATCAGCTGTAGGAAAAGGAGGCTCCATAATTTCTCGAACAGAGAGCCCAAAGACCTTTGGTGACCCCATGGTCATCAATTGGCGGATTATTGTGCTTTCACTGATAGATCCGGCAGAAGTATTTCCCATCAATACTGGGAGTTGAGAAATTCCGTGACGCCGCATGAGGATTGCTGCACGTCGCACTTTGTCATCAGGGCTAACCCAGATAAGCGGATTTAGTTTGGTTGAACGGGCCTTCCATTTTAACAAATCACCGAGACTAGAATGAGTTTTTTTCTGCCTTTCGATAACACTGAGGATCCGTTTGAGAGTTGCAATGCTTGGATTTACTTTCCCCATTTCTATACGTGCAACTAGAGATTGACTAATACCTACTTGCTCTGCTAATTCAGCTTGAGTAAGTCCTACCTTCTTTCGTAAATCCTGTAATTCCTTTGGTGTAGGCACTCGAAACTCAGTCACTATTACACGCACCTGAATAGATACTATAGATAATAACTCCAAAAGAATTAATACTCTGCTAGAGTCGGTGAAACACGGAGATGACACCGTGACTGATATTCAACAAGCTGAAATTCGAGTTGTCGGTGTCGTTCAGGGAATCGGTTTTCGTCCATTTATTTACGCCCAGGCCGTGAACCGTAGTTTAAACGGCTATGTCCTGAATACTGGAAATTCAGCGGTTCGAATCGTGGTTGAGGGAGAGAAAGAGAAAATCATTGAATTCATTGAATCCATTGAAAATGAGAAGCCGTATTTGGCTGTCATCGATAGTATTCAAACGATATGGAAGCCGACGAAGGAAGGATTCACTGATTTTCAAATTCGAATATCGAAAAATGAGAAACAAGCGGGGGGATCTGTCATTCCCCCTGATATTTCGGTTTGTCCGGATTGTATCGAGGATATGAATAACCCTCAATCCCGTCACTACCAATATCCCATGACTTGTTGTGCAATCTGTGGACCCCGATATACTACTATAACCGATACACCTTATGACCGTGAACGAACTACGATGAACGATTTTCCACTCTGTGCAGATTGCGATGTGGAATATAATGATCCACTAAATCGCCGATATAATGCGCAGACTATTTGCTGCCCTATTTGTGGACCTCAGTTCAAACTTCTGCGATCGGATGGAAGGCGTGTTGAGGTAAGTGACCCTTTTGTTGAAGCTGTGAAATTACTTAATGAAGGTGCAATCATAGCTATCAAAGGTTTAGGGGGAATCCATCTAGCCGTTCGTGCTTCTCTCTCCACAGAGATATCACGTTTGCGTGAATTACGAAAAAAGCCTAACAAGCCCTTAGCCATTATGTCCAAGAGTCTTGATGATGTAAGAGAATTTGCACACGTTGACGAGATAGCAGAACAGCTTCTAACTTCATGGCGACGCCCTATCGTAGTGCTAAACCAACGTAGGCCATTCCCTTTAGCACAAAATCTAGCCCCGAAATTAGATACAATAGGTGTTATGCTTCCGTATTCAGGGATTTATTTACGATTATTTGAAGGACTGCAAGATCTCGCATTAGTGATGACCAGTGCAAACCCGGTAGGCTTGCCTACCATAATACATGCTTCCACATATCAAGAACGTTTCATGGAACTGGCAGATTACTTACTTACTCATAATCGAACAATCCATCAACGCTGTGATGACTCGGTAGTAATCCCTCTCTTCAACCAGGGATTAATTATCCGTCGTTCCCGGGGCTATGCTCCTGAACCAATAGACACCGCAGATGGGGGACCCACCGTACTCGCTCTTGGTGCTCTGGAAAAAAATACAGGCGCGATATATCACAAAAGACGCATATACTTGACACAGCATATAGGCGATATTGATACCATTGAGTCCTTGACATATCTACAAGAGAGTCTGGCTCATTTACAGCGATTGCTTCGAGTTTCCAATTTTGAAGCTGTTGCCTGTGATTTGCACCCTGATTTTCTCACCTCGCAATATGGATTGGAATTATCAAAGAATCAAAAAGTCCCACTAATTCGTGTACAACACCACCATGCTCATCTAGCTGCATTGCTTGCAGATCATAAAATTCCATCAGAAGAAGATATTGTAGCAATCTGTTGTGATGGTGCTGGATATGGTCCGGATAACACCATATGGGGTGGAGAGATTCTTGTCGGAAACGCTAGTCAATATACTCGAGCAGGATTTCTTGAACCGCACCCAATGCCTGGAGGAGATCAGGCTGCCAAATACCCGTTCCGAATGTTGTTAGGTATACTTTCGAAGAAATATCCTCAAGACGAATTAAAGGCGCTCTTTGAGGATGAAGCAAAGATTGCGCTACCTCAAGGGCAAACGGAGTATGCTATCATTCTCTCTCAACTTACACAGAGGATTAACACCCCTTTCACCTCAAGTACAGGTCGTGTTTTAGATTCACTCGCAGCCTTGCTCAAAATTTCATACAAGCGAACATACGAGGGAGAACCAGCCATTCAGTTGGAGGCTTTTGCAAATTCAGGAAAAGTGAATCCCAAGCTCCGTTTAGAAGTCCCCATTGATCAGGAGGGCAAGTCGAAGATTATCAGAACAGAAGTTTTGGTTAATCAAGTGCTTCAAAAACGAAAGAGATACAAAGGTCCTGATCTTGCCTTGGCAGCTCACCATAGTCTTGGTCAAGCGTTAGCTGAGACAGCAATTGGCGCGGCAAACTCAAATGGGATTCAGAAGATTGGTTTCTCGGGAGGGGTTGCGTATAATAAGATACTTACACGGGTTATTCGTTCTATAGTGGAGAAGGAAGGAATTCAATTTCTTTTGCACCAAAGTGTCCCCCCAGGCGATGCAGGGACTTCAGCAGGTCAATCTCTGGTGTCCCGTTCTATGATACAATAATACATTCATTAACACAACGTTCAGTGTTTTAGTAAAGAATAGTTTCATTTATTTCATTGAATTCAATAAGTTCCAGTGGAAATCATCCACAACTAATATAAATAGCCGATATTTATCTAGACGCAGAGTTGTAGTATTATGGCCGCTACCCGAACGTCTCAACAAGCAACCCACGGAACACAAAAACCAAAGTCCCGACAGAGATCATCGCAAATCCAGCGGACCGAACCTGCAGACGTCAAGGGACATATCACCGACCTTTTACGAGATAAAGGTGCGCTTACACGAGGAGAGATAACGGTGAAAACCGGGATCCCAAGGACCACTGTCTATGATACCCTAATGAATCTCCTGATCTCAGGTGTCGTAGAGAAATATATAGAGCGAAATGGGCGTCGTGGCCGTCCTTCTGTATATTATCAACTAGTAGCTTAGTAATTAGATAACCCCCTTTATTTCCACTGGAACTTCTCAAATACTATCTTTTCTGTTACCCTTTCAACTAATTGTAAAATGCGCAAAACAATCGTCTAGAATACTAATAGAAGTTATGTAGAGACTGTAAAGTATTTATAGAAGAAAGATTGAAAACAACTGGGGAAGATTCTTCGAATTCAGTAAAACAACATCCAACTTTTCAAGATTTTCGAGTTCCAGTGGAAACGAAGGGGAGTAACTTAACACCAAAGACAGCCTGATTTGAGTAGTGATCAGATTCAATCTTCAACAGCATTGATCTAGTTATGAAAGTTTATAACTAATGTGCGAAACTTTCTACCCAAAATAGAGCCAAATTGGTTGCTTTGTTTTTGTCTAGATTTGGTTGGCCAAGACTTCAGCGATTTCGTCGGTAAGATCTTCAATGTTGAGACGATATTCGCGT
>JABXGS010000199.1 GCA_016550425.1 archaeon | reverse complement strand
GTATGGCTGACGGATCCAAAAACGAAGTTCAGCAACATGGTCGCCTTTCATCGGTCCTTCTTTCAAGTGCCCAACATATACACACCCTAAGCAAATGCATTCGGTTGGATCCAGAACAGTGTAGGTGAATGCAATGCGTTCATCGTGTTCTTGTTCATGTTCTTCTAGGTCTTTTCTATTCATCTCTAAGGTGAAATCATCTGATGGCCATGTACTTTGACTCATCATGCGTAGCATGGATTTACTATCCATCACTGCTGCGTAGTCAATCTCTGCATCACTCACTTTAAGAGGACGTATGTGGAATTCCTCTGTTTGCAGTTCTTTGGGAACAGCCGCATTTTGAGGATAGAAGTGCATGCAAGCTGTAGATGATTCGGTGTTTATGGATTTTTGCCTTCACAGTTTCAGATGTACACAATCATAAATATGGGTCTTCAAAGGCTCAAAAAACACTTCAGATTGTTCCTTGATAAGTTCTATGGAGAACAGGTTTCACATCATAGCTGAGTTACATGTCTAGTCCCATTAGGATCTGGTGCGTGCAGGTCATCGTTGTGGGATTCCTGTGCTTATATATACGCACGTAGTCTATTCTTAGAGGTCTATTTTCGGGCTTCAATGACTTCAAGGTTTTTATCAATATCCTTTTTTCCACCTGACAGAGATTCATAGAACATGATGTCCTTGAATCCGACTTCTCTAACTATTTGCTTAAGGTTCTCTCGTGTATGGGCAACCATGCTTGATGCGTGGAGGGTTACATGGTTGGTTTCAGCGTCTATGATGTAATATCTTGTGGTGGCAACATGGTTCTCTTGGTCCCAGAAGTTCTCTATCAGGCACAGGTGGGGTTTCGGACTGAACAGGCCCTCCTGTGACGAGTACCATGAAGCAGGGCTTGTTCCTACTTGTTTCACAGTCTCGTATCTGTTGGGTTCAGCGATGAAAAGACCGCCCTTTTTCAGTGAATAATATGCCTTTTTGAGCACGCGTTTTATGTCCAATGGTTTGAAGACGTTGAACTCACCGTAGACAAATAATACAAGATCATTATTTTCTCCATAATCTGCGGTCCTGATATCCTCAAGAACATAATCGATCTCAACCTTGTCTTTGTTAGCCTGTTCTCTGGCATATTTGATGGAAGCAGGACTGAAGTCTATCCCTCTACAGCAATGTCCAAGCTTGGTCAACTTGTTAGAGTATAACCCAGGCCCACAGGCTAGATCCAGGATTTTGGATGGTTTTCCTCCTAACTTGTTGTGGATCCAATCAACGTGTCTATCGATTATCTCGAATCTTCTGCTGGCGAGATCGTGTTCCTGCGTAAGGTGATGCTTAAGCATCCTCTCACTGAACCCTGAATCGTTCCAAGGAATCTTTTCCCCCTCACTCCAAGGCTCAGGAGTCTCAATCCTTTTTACTAACTGAATTATGTTCATAATTGACAAACATTTTGATGGTTATCTTGCTCTAAAAAAACTTGGTATCGCTTCATTTCCTGCTTAGTTATATGGTTTGAATAAGAGAGAAGAACAGTGAAGCCTATCTATTCCCTAAAAGGAATAAACTCTTCGAGCATAGTCAATACCTGTCCTCGTTCCGGCTCTTCAAGCTCAGAATTAACGCGGTCTAGAACATCATGAACTGTGATTATTTCACTCGAGTATGAAAGCCTCAAATCATTGAAATCTGCATCAAGAACAAGAACCTTATCTTTCCCTTCTGTGTTGTCCCAAGCAGGCCAATTTGGTAAGTTAATATCATTAGGGTCCCCTGCTCTCGCAAAATTAGCCAGATAGTTCATACACAAGTCTTTCAGTTTTTCACGACCGATTTGGTTATCCTTCGTGTGTGTCTTTCCTATCAAAAAGGCAAAATCTGATCCACTTGTTCCCAAGAAGAAAGGTAACTCAGCGCCATGGTAAGCTCCCAGTTTCTGTCCTTTGTTTTTTGGTAGGACACTCACGCCTTTGTCATTAGGGCTTCCCCAGTCAAACCTGTATACATAAACAGGTATGTTGCTGTTAGCAGTCATTTCGCTAGCTGGTTTATTGACACCATTTGCACGCCATAGCATTGAATGATATTCCCATATCTTAGGGCTCCGAGGAATGTCTTCAAAGAAAGAACCAAAGAGGTTCATTTCATCCTTTGTGCAGCCTATGATCACGGGTACCATATTTGCCCATTCCCCAGATGAAAACACATCATACCCCTCTTTAGGTATAACTGTCCCATCAGCAATAATAGAACGCCATCGGGCCATTCCCAAAACAATAGTTGGAATATTCTTCGTAATCGTGAAGGCTGATTTCGTACGTAGATATGTATTAATCTCATCATCTTGCATTTCGCTAATGTGCTTTACAGCCTCAGCTTCATTCGCAACTTTTCTATCATTGATAAGAAGAGCAATCAGAAGTTGTTCACTCTGGGCTTTTGCTTCCTCAATACTACAAACCGAGGTCATACCACTTTCAACAATAGCTCTATGGAATAGTCTCTTTGCAGAGGGAGACACCAAGAGTGAAAGTACATTGAACGCTCCTCCAGACTCACCTGCAATTGTGACCTTGTCTGGGTTACCCCCAAAAGCTCTGATGTTATTTTTAACCCACTCTAAGGACTTCACCAGGTCTAGAGTTCCATAATTCCCGCTCTGGTCCTCAGGAGAACCTGAGCCAGTCACTGCAGTGTGCTTGAACCAGCCCATTGCACCGAGTCGGTAGTTGACAGAGATATACAGCAAGTTCGATTTTTCAGCCACGGCATTACCGTAGTAGGTTGGCGTGTCTGATGACCCAATGGAATTGCCTCCCCCATGAATATACAAGTAAACCGGGAGTTCAGTTTCCGAACTTTTAGGACGCCATATGTTGAGGTAGAGACAGTCCTCTGAACCTGTTGAACCCATGATGGGCATAACCTGTGCGGCAGAGTTACCGAATTTTGTTGTTTTACGCGTTCCGAGCCAAGGGATAGGATCAAGTGGTGCCTTCCATCTTAAGTCTCCTACTGGAGGCGTGCCATAAGGAATTCCTTTCCAACACCATATGCCTTTGTCTGAAAACCCACGAACCAAACCATACTTCGTCTGGACATTTGCGTCATTGTTCCACTTGCCCAGCTCAAATGTACTATCAGAAGGCTTTGGTGCGAAATGACGTCGTATAGGTTGAGCAATGGTTCTTTCCAGATAATTTTTTAATCGGAATAACGGGGAGAAGAGTGAAGCAAGCTTCATTATTTTAGGCACAATTTCTCACCATGAGAATGAAATCAATAGACCTGCTAGGTTAACCTCTGATATATTTTCGTATAAATCTTCAATTTGGTCTTCGAAGAAATACATGTATGATGATTAAAACGCCTTCAGGGAAGATCTGCCTATCTCAAATGATTCTCTAAAATAAGCAGTATATGGGCTTACTCGCCAAGAGAGATTCCGAGCACCTTTCTTTTTTTGAAAAGTAAGCTCTTTTATAGTAAATGTTATGGATTTGTTTCCGGAGGGTTTCTCTGGAATGCTTTACATTCATGAAACACCCATCCAGTTTGGACTCATTATCGCGACCTGGATTGTCTTGCTCTACGGTATTTTCGTTGCCTATCGTTGGATAATCACTCAGGAAGAACAGAAAGAATGGAATTGGATGATGTTCCTCATATTATTCTTCCTACTCTTTACCTACACATGCTTTGCTGCTATGATATACCTACTACCTGCCACCGCCACTGCCACTCAGCTCCTCCCGTACTACCTTGCAGCTTGGTCGAGTGTTGCACTATACGGATTTTTCTTGGTAAACCTGGTGTTTACCTTACCATGGTTTAAAGAAAAGCACTGGATGAGGTATCTCTTCCTCATCGCAACCGTTTCCTTTCTCGTCGTTCTATGGTTTTTCACTACTCCCGCTGCTTCAGCAGTCGTAAGTGATGGTGTAATGAATTGGCTCGCTATGCCCTTGGTGGTTGTAGCTTACGGTGGTATTTTAGCCATCATCTACTTCTTCATCGTTCCATTTTACCATGTGTATCGGGTTACTAAACCGCAGACAGGTGCCTTGAGAACTGCTAATTGGATTGCATGGTTCGGCATGTTCTTATGGCATATCGCTGCGATGTGCATGGCACTCGTTGCATTCTTGGCATTACTCATGCCCATAATTCTCGCTATTGCACTTATCGGACTAATCATATCCTACATTGGACTGACCTTAGCTAATCGAGCCATAGCAAGACTACGTGTGAAACAAGACTAGCTCAGTATGGCATTGGGCCCGACAATCACTTCACAGTATTTGCGGGCCTTTCTCCTTTTTTCACGAAATGTAAATTCATTTCTGCATTAGGGCCACAATAAATCGAGGAATCGGATGATACTGTCTAAAATTCCTGCTGGAATTATGCCAATTGTGGCTAGTAAGCTGATGATAGTTAATGGTAGCATGATGATGTTGATAACAGCGAAATAACGCCAAAAATCGTGACGGGATACTCTACCGATCCTGAGCAGAATCACTACTCCAATAAGCATTACTAGCCAAAGCCCAGCAAAAAGATAGAGTCCAAAGATGGGCTGTCCGAGATTATAGATTTGTATTAAGATGTCATCCACCTCCAATCTTTCTTTTAACGATTATTGCTTTTTAGGATTGTTCATTGCAGTCATTATCATCTTATTAAAACCAGGAACTACAGACCTAAATGAAAAAAGTTCAGTAAGGCTTGGGTTTGTGAGTAAAAGCATATCGGATGTCTAGGCTTCTACTTCGATGGGTTCGTTGACTAACACGATTCGGTAGCGTGCCTTGTTCTCTCTCACCTTCTCAAGTGCTTCGTTTACCCTTGTCATGGGCATCAACTCCACCTTAGGTACGATGCCGTGTGTCTGTGCAAACGAGAGCATCTCCCGCATTGTTGTTCGGTTACCAAGGAAGGAACCAGTGATCGACAGTTGGTGTGCTACGAGGTCAGTCGAATTGAATACCACGTCTGGGAATCCAATAAGAACAAATCTACCATTTTTCTTTAAGATGGTCAAAAGCATGTCCCAATCGATCTTGCCAGAGGCAGTGCATAGAAGCAAGTCGAAACCGAACTCAAACTGGCGCAAGCTGGCCTCGTCGTCCGAAACGAGGAAGTGGTCTGCGCCGAAGGCAAGCGCCTCGTCCTTCTTCTCTGGAGAATGGGAAATGGCGGTGACTTCATAGTTGAGCGCGTGAGCGAACTGTAATGCGAGGTGGCCCAGCCCTCCTACGCCGATGATGCCAATTTTCTGCGCGGGTTGCGCTGTATATAATCGGAGAGGAGAGTATACTGCAATCCCTGCGCACATGAGGACGGCTGCTACCTCGGAGGGCATGGCGTCGGGCAGCGGGTATGCAAAGCTGCTATCCACAAGTACAGAGGACGAGAAGCCGCCATAGGGGACCCACGTTCCTGCTTTGACTATGTCCATACAAAGTTGCTCTTCGCCCTGCAAGCACCATTCACATTGCCCACAAGAACGGCCTTGCCATCCGATGCCGACCCGGTCACCTTTCTTCAAACCGGATACTTTGTGACCTGCGGCTGACACGTAACCAACGATTTCGTGACCTGGGACAAAGGGAAAGGTGGTTATTCCGTAGTAGTCGTCAATGGCTTGGATGTCGGTATGGCACACACCGCAGTGCGTGACCGAGACTCGAACATCATGATCCCCTAATTTAGGTGGGTTATAGGTGAATGGCTCGAGCGGCTGCCCTACCGCTTTCGCTGCGTATCCTGAGACTCTCGAAGAAGACATACATATGACCCGCACATGTTCTATTGGTTTAGTGGGTATTAGAGCATAGGTCGTATAAAAGGTCAGATGAGTCGATTATCTTCTCTTTTTAATTTGTTCAAAAGAATTTCAGTAAGGCTTGGGTGTGTCAGTGAAACGGCGGCGGTCGTACAACCAATTTTCACTGTCTAGTTTATGAAATGCATTTAATATTATTCTCTTTCACTTGAAAGGATATGTATGCCAAAACTCCCGAGGAGATTGCTCTAAAGTTTCTTCAAAGCCATCATTTTCTAACAATGGCTACATCCTCAAAATCGGGAATACCAAATGCGACTCCCCATGAATATGGTGTTCAAGGAACAAACGTTTTCTTAGAAATTTCAAAAGAACACATATCCGTAGCCAATATCCGAGAAAATCCTATGGTACATTTTGAAATCCATGATATCTTTACTCCTGAAACTACACAAAATGCCAAGGTCTTACAGATCCTTGCTGACGCTGAAATTCACTATCCTGATTCGCTTCAATTTGATGGCTACTGGAAAAAACTCATCCAACAATTCCCCTATATGAAGATGTTCCCCAAGGAAACTCGGGTTATCCTTGTTTTTCATCTAAAAGAAGGAATGTTAATAGAGTTCTCAAAAACCAAACTTCAAAGAACGCTTCTTGATTTCTCTTAATCATTTTATATGAAATCAGGAATAAAGTTCAGTAAGGCTTAGTGTTGAGAGCAATAAGACTTTGCTCATACGAAATTACTACAAATAAAATTAGTTTCAATAAATGTTATCCTTATGGTATCGAAGTTATATTCCACTCTATAGCTCGAAAAACCTCCCGTATGGTTCGTTTTCGGGAGGTAGAATGAGTGATTTTGCTAATTCCTAACCTTGCTGGTTCATGCAAATATATATCGCAAAATAGCGGTGAGTCGCATAAAGAAGCCGAAACATTGGGTTTTGCAATTGAACGAGTCTTACAAACTCCTTGTCATCTTTATGACTATAGACCAAATAGTAACCGCTGGAATCGTGATTCCATCCAAAGTGAGATAATTGAAGATGACAAACCAGAAATTACCAGAATTCGATGTTATGCGAATAGTATCGATATTAATCGTTGTAATATTGATTCATATACCGCTTAGCTATGCTTATTGTTTCTATCTTGACTTAGATCAATTTGGCGTGTTCTTAGTAAATAATGTCGGAATTTACGTCGCGATGGGGTCTTTTGTGTTTGTTTCAGGATTCGGTCTCTATTTGAATCCGAATAATCGAAATCTTAATTCCTCTAAGAAAATCCTCGCTTTTCTAAAGAAGAGATTCATACGGGTTTTTCCCCTTTATTGGGTTGCCATTATCCTGTTTCTCTTTTTTGTGGGGTATATAGGCATTAACCCATTTTACTTAATATACCACTTTTTGGGATTGCAAATCATAGTAGCTCCGTATTTTGGCCCGCCTATGCTCACGCTTTGGTTTATTGGTATAATTGTGATCTATTACTTGATTTATATCGTCTTGAATCTATTCGAATCAATTAAGTGGATTATACCTGCTTCAATTGGTATTCTGTTCTTCTTTCTGTTTCTTAATGGGGTTTTTGGGCTTGTTGAGCACAGGTTTTTCCTTTACTATTTAATTTTCATCTTTGGCATAATTTCAGCTCTATTTTATACCTCTCCTGAGTACCAGCGTGTGAAAGAACGTTTGAGTAAGATAAAACCGGAGGTCTTACTCCTCATACCCTTATTGACTACTATTTTAGGTTTTATTGCATTCACGTTTTTAACGCAGTTTTGCTACCTCTCTTTCATTGCAGAATACGGAACATCCAGTTTGCATATTATTCTAGAATTGTATTCTAGCTTCTTTCAATTAGCACCAGCAATTCTTCTAATAAACCTGATAATCATGTCCTTCATAATCTTCGTTTTTTCCTTATCCAATGTTATTTTCCGCGGAATTGGATTTATTGGCTCTAAAAGAAAACTCGTATTAGCTGTGTCAGTAACCGCATATTCCACATACAGTGTCTATCTCTTCCACAGAATCTTTCTTACCGCCTTTACAGCAATTATGACCTTTGGTCTCCAGATCGACATGCTGGCAGCAGAAAACCTCTATATCGCCTTATTATTTGTCCCGTTTATATTCCTCTTTTCATATCTAATTCAAAAGGGATATGATCAGATTTTGAAACTAGTGTCCAATGTTTCTAAAAACAAAGAATCACTGATTAAAAATTCAATCAAAAGCAACGCACTTGAGTGTTAATTTAGACGAATTTAATCAACTTCTTCTTTCATTTTTAAAATCTTCAAAACTAAATGAAATCTCCTAAAGTAAAAAGCGTCGCTAGGCTGGTCCTATCTGCCATATTTGTCTCAAAAAATCTAACTCAGGGACCGATTCCGCCATTCAGAATTCGAAAGATGAAAGTTGGAAACCCAAAAAGTGGTAATAGCAAGTCAATGCCGAGGACTATTAGGATAATCCCACCAATACGCATAATCCAACGTGAGGCTTTCTCATAACGTTCTCCCAATATTTGTTGACCATTAGCTAGCAATCCTCCTGCAATGATTAGAGGCGTGCCATATCCAACCCCAAAGATAAAGAGTAATCCTGCACCAACAAGCAAGCTACCACTGAACATTATTAGAATTAACACAGCGCCAAGCATAGGTGTAACACAAGGAGTCCAAACAAATCCAAAGCTCAATCCTAACACAAGAGCTCCTAAGGGGCCAGAAAAACGTGTGGCTTTTTCATGCGGTATAAAGCGACAAGTATATTGTTGGAACACTCCTAAAAGCATCACCCCAAAGACAATCATGATGATACCAAGAACAGCATAGATGATTGCCACAGAAGGCAAGAAAATTCCGATTAAAACCGCTGCAGCCCCTAGGAGAGCAAAGACTAAGGAGAGACCAACAGTAAAAACGATACCGGAAGTAATGCCTTTCCAAAGGCTGTTAGCGCTTCCAGCAATATAACCGAGATAAACTGGAATCGTCGCTAAAGAACATGGACCAAAGGCCGCAACAATTCCCCCAAGATAAATCAATACTAGCAGAAGGGGAGACAGCAAAGAATTTTTCCTCCTGACAACCCTTCAATAACGGGCAAAATCAATGCAAATGAAAAGGCATTGTCATTCAGTAAAACATTGATTTCATCTTGTAATACTGATGCAGCAGCTATACCCGAGTGACGGTTTCTTAAGTATCCATCTTGGTCAATAATAACAATGGTTGGGATGAAGCGAACACTATAATCTATTCCAACATTATCTGTATCTCGGGCCACGAGCCAATCTATATTGTGATCTGAAGCAAATTGGCGCAACTGCTCATCACTATCCCCTGATACACTAATTGAAATAATTTGAATACTATCTTCAAAAAGACCATCGATTGAATGTAAGTGTTCCATTTGCTCAATACAAGGAATGCAGGTTGTCCCCATCAAATCAAGAACAACAACTTGCCCACGAAAACCTGAAAGCGAGAAATCTTCACCATCTATGCTAGTCAATGAAAAGCCTGGCGCTCTTGTGAGATTTGTTCCATTAGAGTCTGGTGGAACACTCGGTGGGGTGCTCAAGAAGAACACTAATGCACCACCAACACCAATACAGATTACAACAATAACTAATACAATGATCCACGGAAAATTCTGAGATGATTTTCCACTCTTTATCTTCACTTTCCGCTTAGTAGTCTTTTTTCGCTTTTGGTGTTTTTTGCTTTTTTTACCCATTGACAGCTAACCTAAGATTTGTTGGTATGAAACGCCTTTTTACTTAGAGCTCTCATCACTTCATTTTGAATATTTCGTTCGGTATAATCCAATCGACGATGAAGCATTACTAGGCTTCCTGGTATTTCAGTGATTCCTGTGCTTAATTCAAATAAATGGTAAGTATTAATTGGGGTTTCTTTGGACCTATTTTGAAATCGATGTATTTTCTCTGTAAATACGTTCTACGTGAAATCATTGATTACTCAGAATGTGATAAAAAAAAGTATGATAAATAGTCGATGAGTCATTCAGGTGGTTGCCAATCCTTCAACGATTGGGTTGCTGGTTTACCATCAACGCCCCAATGTGTTTTGGGAATTTCATGAACAACGACTTCAACTGCACGTGAGGGGATACCGATTTTAACAAATACATCTGTTATTCCCTCAATTATTTCTTTGATCTTGTCTTCCGAGAACCCTTTCCATAGATGAATGTGAGCAATTGGCATTTCAAAACCTAAACTATTTGTATCTACCACCACTTTTTTGCGTTACTCTACAGAGGATTGGTGTGCTATTTGGATGGGTGAATAGCTGCTCCAATGAGTACAAGTAAGCCGGGAACCGTTCCCGTGAAAATCATGCCGACAATACCGGTCTTAATGAAATCGTTCTTATGAGTAGGTATATCATTTCGCCACTTAAACCAAAATAGTGCGAGAATTAGTCCCAATATACCTGCGAAGATGCTTAACCCCAAGAGTACCGTTGTCCACCATCCAAAGGCTGTCCAAAATATAGGATCAAGCATAATTGGCCATAAAATCCAAAACATCCATGCAATAATGACGATGATAAAGAATGAGAAAGGAATCTGGAGCCAGGCACCAATCCTTACAAGCATAGATGAAGTTTCAGTGTTACTCATTTCATTTGCTGTCTCCGTTTCTTCAAATTATGTATGGCTATCATGTAATGCTAATGAGTGCCTTAAAGGTCTTAGCTATGAATTAAAATGAAAAAAGGTTCAGTAGGGTGTAGGGTTTCGAGTATATTAGTGATACAAAGTGTGGGGAAAAATTGTGATGTACGCAATTCGATAAGGGGTGATTGAGTTACAGGTAGAGTTCTTCGAGCTGATTGGCAAGGATGAGTGCCAGTTGATAGAATGGTTCTAGCAATCTGATTTTTCGTTTGAAAATAAGTTCAATTTGGTCTCCTTTGACTTGGAGTTTTTGGAGCTCTGGTTGTTGTTCGATGAGACTAAGTAGTTTGGGAGTTTCGAGAAGAGTGCTAGTTTCTTTGGGAGTGGTTGTTTCCGTGTAAAAAAGGTGATCAACGACCTCATTACCGATTATGGCTTCGTTTGGATCAAATATGATGCCACCTGGAACATGGTTCTTGGAGGTCAGTTCAAAGTGGATTCCACAGTCTAAAGTTAAATGGAGGCGCATGCGAAAGAACCTGGAATCTACTCCTCGGCCATATGGACGCCAGATCGTATAGGAGCCTAGATCAAGACGACGAATCCGGGGGTTTTTAGGTGTAACAGAAAGACGGACACCAGCCTTAAACTCGGTTTTAGTGCTGAGGAGCTTCCCCTTTGTAGCGATCCATTGGCTTTCATCAGGAATGCGCCCCCATTCTCGATAAAAGTTGTAAGAAATCGTTATGATGAGTAAAATAAAGAATACTAGCAGCAACCAACTGGTCAAAGACAGCCAATCAACTGCTAATTGCAGCAACTTAACTCCCCTATAGGTTACAGCCGAATTCATTCGTATAAGATTTTTGTAATTGCTTTTACCATGAACCTTTTTGATCACAATAAAAACATTCCACCTGATATTGGATTTTAATATCTGATGTTCTGTAGATAC
Source organism: archaeon (assembly GCA_016550425.1). The sequence continues at coordinate 14,292 of JABXGS010000199.1, read as the reverse complement.
TGCTATGTCATTGGTAGCGGTAGTTAAGGGAGAACGAAGTGTTAAACCCGTCTTTCGGGCTATGGAGTTAATACCGTTCCGAGAAGCTCTTGAGCCCTATGAAACAGTTTTAGTGAAACCGAATCTTATCACAAGCCACACATTTGAAACCGGAATCACCACAGATCCCATCGTATTGGAAGCTGTGATTTTGAAGCTCCAGGAACTAGACAAGAAAGTAATTGTGGTTGAGACCGAGGGGGGAATCACCTCGCCGGACGAAGCGATCATTGAGACGGGGATGATGGCGGTTATTGAACGATTGGGTTCCAAGTATATCAACTTGGGGAAGCTTGACGATCAAGTTGAACTAAAGGTAGAAAATCATCGTGGGATAAAGTCCTTTAAGGTAGCCCGTCTCGCCATCGAGTCTGCGATCATTTCGGTGCCATCAATGAAGACACTCCAACATACAACTATTACAATGGGATTGAAGAATATGTTCGGGATGCTATCCACCCAGAACAAATACGGCCTTCATCAATATGGTACAAGTAACTTCGTCTATGATATTTGCAGGACGCTCCCACCCACGCTTAGTGTGATCGATGGCTTTTATGGCAAGTCTGGTCCTGGGCCTTGGAGTGGGCCCCCTGTAAAGATGGACACCATCATCGCAAGTGTTGACCCGGTCGCAGCAGATGCCACTGCGGCGCGATGTATTGGAATCGATCCCTACGCCATTGATCATGTTCGGTGGCTCCATAAGGCGGGCATGGGTGAGATTTCTGACATTGAAGTCGTCGGTGATGGCATCGAAGCTGTCTACCGGAAATGGGAGTAAAAACAAGAAAGGGTGTGTGTACAATGGAACCGATTATGTTACCAGAACCTGAGAGAAAAGGTGGAAAAACCTTATTGGAAGCTTTACAGCTTAGGGTGACTAATCGAGAGATTGATTCGAGAGAGCTTCCACTTCAGCTTCTTTCAAACCTCCTCTGGGCTGCCTTTGGAGTAAATCGTCAGAAGACCAGCTTTAACAAGCCAGGAAGGACAGCGCCTTCGGCAAGCAATTCTCAAGAAATTGATCTTTACGTAGCATTGAAGGATGGCCTCTATTTGTATGAAGCTATTCCTCATCAACTGACTCCTATTTCTGCAGGGGACTTTCGTATATTCTCCTGTAGCCGTAGGGCAGCGCGCCTTACAAGCAACACGCCAGTAAATATCTTTTATGTTGCAGACCTTTCCCACTATGATCTTGGACCAAACCAACCGGATCCAAGCATTGGAGACTCCGAAGTGCAGAAATCTTATTATTATACAGATACAGGCTTCATTGCTCAGAACGTCTACCTTTTTGCTGCTTCAGCGGGGCTGGCAGTATGGTTTCATAATTGTGAAAAAGTTAGCATCGAAAAGGAATTCAATCTGCGTCCTACTCAGCGTATATTATTCGCACAGACAGTAGGATATCCAAAATGAAAGTTGACAAAGATATCCGTGTGCTGTCGTGAGATTGAATAAAAAACAGAGCCCCTATTTTCTAAGACATTTCAACAATTTAGAACAAGTTGAAAGCATCTTACTAGGGGCTTCGAGGTGAGAAGTCCAGTAAGACCTGGTTTTTGAAGTATAGATTTTTTACTAGACAACCATTCAGTCCTTTGTTTCACTGTAGCCTAGGACTACACTCGAATGAGGTTGCAAGGATTTTGATCTGATTTCATTAAGCGGTTTTTTTATACTTCGTGGCAAACCAGATTAGACCTATGATAGCTGCTGGTATTCCAAAGATGATTAGGGCCCAGACGAGAACAAAGAGCCATGTGTATATGAAATAACCGATTGGTAAGCTAGCAAATTTGGTGAACCAGTTTCCATCAAGCCAGATTTTAAGGCATACGCCTATAAAGAGTAGGAAGCTAAATCCTCCGCTACCACCGGTTTCTTTTGTACCTGCTACGCTCTTAGGTTGTGCCTTAATTTCTGCTTTGATTTCAGGAGGCAGAACGACAAACCACGTAATAGCAGCGACAAGTCCTCCTGCTGCTATGGTTGGTAACCCAACGAATAGGAGTAACCACAGTACAAAGAAGAGACACCATAGGACAGCTTCTCCTAATGAAAATTCGTTGAATGTCCAGGTACCAAAGCCACCGATTGCTGAAACTTTTACGTACCAGTCTAAGGTAAGAATGAAACCAATAATGGCACCGACTAGGATTATACCGAAAATTACGGCGATATACCAATATTGTCTTGCCAAGTTTCTCCAGAATTTTTCTTCAGAACTTTTCTCAATTGACATTTCTTCTTCTGTCATTAGAAACACCTTGGCGCCATTCTACAATCTTTGAATATAAATGCGATTATCTTTCCATTTTGTATGAATAAAGTTGTAGAAAGTGATACTGCCTCTTTTTATACACAGTAATAGATGATCTTTGATGGATTTTTTACAGAAATATCGTATCTCCGTACCATGGACCTGATCCGAAGGCGACCTGCATGACATGGTATCCGTAGCCATCTCCATTATCGTTGTACCAGGGGGTTTCAGCTCGGCTATCGAAGGCTGCAGCCCATACGAAAGCTTCGCGCATGGAGATTTGTCCGTCAACATTGAGATCAGCATCAACGGTTACATCATCGCCATTCCAGGGGATACTCACCAAGGCACACATGAAATGGTAGACAAACTCATCCCAATTGCCTTCCTTATCACAGCCATAGGAGCTTTGATCGTCTTTACATGCAGTTAGTATGACGCGTCCAGGTGCGCTGAGATGTGAAATGAACTTTCCTGAACGACATTGTTCCATTACAATAATCATATTTCTACAAGTGATGGAATCAAGCCAATTTGATACTTGGGAATGGGTCAAAGCACCACTTGAATCCATAGGACCCCATACACTGATGCCCCCACTTCCTCCATGATTCGTTGTGTAGAAGAAGAGTGTGTCTGCTGCTCCCATTTCTTGACTCAATAAATTAAATACAGTATTCATCGACGCATGGGTGGCGGGATAATGGACCGGAGTATAGGAATCCTCACCGATTCCATCTTTGTAAATGACATAGATATTTTCAGATTCGTATCCATGCATTTGGAGGATGAAATACATGTAAATGATGTCATTCCAATAGCGCGAGTGTGCTTTCTCTGGCTTTATCCCCCCACTAAATAGTACGGCGTATTTTTCAGGGTTTGGATCAAAGAGGTGTGGAATAGAATCAAAGTAGTCATAAGGATAAAACAATTCATCATCGTAGCTACCAAATTCCATTACAATTGAGGAGATGTCGAAAAAAGACTCTACGCTGAATTCCAGGGTCCCAAGGTCAGGGTCCACTCTTTCCAGGATGCCTTTCACAGCGATCTGTTTTCCAAAACTTTGGGACATCTGTTCGGTAACTCCTCGAGTCAGGATCACATAATTGTCATTGTTGAGGGAGTTGTTGAAGAACAAGAGAGGATGTGAAACCAACAAGTTGTAACCTGCACTAATAACATAGTAGCCTTTCAAGGTGAGCGGTTTCCCCAGATATAATGGACTATTTGCTGCCACATCCCCGATCTCTAAGGGTATATTTTCTATTGGGACGGAGGGATCAACAAACATAAAGTAGACGAGGGTGACGACATTTGTGATGATGAGAATCAATACCAAAGCAGCGAGTATGGTTTGCCTACTGCTTCCTTTCTTTTTCGACTTTTTTGATTTCTTACTCATCACACATCATTTCCGTCGTAGTTAGACTTGTGACAATGTGGGCATCTGTATAGGCGATTTTGTATAAAAATACAAATTTATCCAACTTTTAGAACCTAATCAATTACTCATAGAAACCTTGAATTGAAACCGTTTGACTTGAAACTGTTTTTAGATGCCTTCAGTTTGCTTTCGTTTTCTTCGCCAAATGACGAATCCACTCATAATCACTATGGAGGTAATCACACTAAGGCTACCAATGAGTATGTAATTAGTTGGATTTGCAGTCACAACGAAGCGATAATATAACTCATCACGGGTGTCTTGTACAACGTTATTATTCCAATCCTGTGCTTCAATATAGAAACGTATGGAGGATCCAATGGGGAATGGTCCAATCATTTCCATAAAGATATCTTCCTCGGAGGGGAGCAATCGTCGAGTCTTCCAGCTTCCATTATCCACGCTATAGACAACTAAAATAGTGTAGATTTCTGCTCCCAAGGGGTTCCTAATAATTCGGGCAGATATTTGAACTAGGTCGGTATGTTGTGGTTGATTCGGCCAGATAGTGACCTCCTCAATAACTGGAGGGTAACGGATTACATAAACCTCAACGATGGAGGTGTTTGTAAAGCCATTGGAATCTCGTGCTCGGACTTGAATAGAGAGCGGTCCTCCACCTGTTACAGTCCAGTTGTAATAGTAGCGTTGGTTGTGTGTCTGTTGTATAGCATATTCCCATTCTGTGTTATTCACGTTGACAAGCACATAGGCTAATTGAGGGCTATCAAGGTCGGAAGCATTTATCCAGATTGTATACTGGGTACCTTGGGAGATTTGCTCTCCTGGCTGAGGTGAAGTGATGTCAAGACGAAGTCCTTTATCGATGAGTAGTGTGTGGCTTGTACTAGTGCACCATCCTACGGCATCGTAGATGCGGGCGTGTATATTTGTAGTACCGTAGTAATTTGTAGCATTCCACAAGTATGTGCAATGAGTGGCATTTAATCCGGATGAGATGTCGATCAGGGGCTCATCGTTGATTGATAGTTCAACGTGATTTACATCATTATATGCATCCTTGATTTCTATAACCAGAGGAATATTCGCTTTTGGTGGAACAAAATCTATTGGTGTTGGCGATACAAACGAGGCGTGTGGAAATCCTGTCGCAGTAGATACAGGTTTTGCAAAATCTGCGAGCGCGGCTGCGGCATTTTTAGTGGCTATAACTCCTAATTCAATAGAGTACTCAGGGCGGGATAGGGTATCAGCTGCAGAATGGATCCAGGGGTTAGTCAGGCCAGCAGATTCGAAGAACCACACGCCAGGGTAGCCATAATCCCAAAAGGAGGCCTGATCACTCATCCACATTCCTGGTCCGTAACTAGCAATAACAGGAAATCCATTTTCAATGCCGATGTTGGCGGCATGGAGGGCAATTGCTTCGCTTGCCCCCCCGTTATGAATGATTTCATATTTTGCATTTGCAGGTGCTTCCGGGTTATCCCAGAGGATCATATCAAAGTTATAGACACAAGCCACGGGAATGCTTTTATTTTGGAGATATTGGGCAAAGGCTTGGCTTCCATGTAATCCAATTTCTTCCGCATTGAATGCGACAAAGTAGAAGGTATAGTTGTATTGATATTGTGAAAGAACCCGTGCAATTTCTAGAACGGCGGCGACCCCGGATCCGTTATCATCAGCTCCATCGGAGCTTCCCGGAATAGTGTCAAAGTGTGCTCCCACCACAATGCATTGATTATTGAGAACACTACCGCTAGGGAGAATTCCTACCACATTTGGTCCACCAGAGATAAATTCGTGGAACATAACCTCAAGCCCTGCTAATTCGAATTGGTCAGCAATGAATTCGGCTGCTTCCATATTCCCATCTGAGGGAAAAACTCGACTCCCGATATTATTGCATAAATGAGTTAGATAAGTCTGATAACTTGAAAATGAAACCTGATCAATTATCGCGGGAACTGGAATCGGTTTCGCATCAGAAGCGTTCTCATTTACGAGAAGATCGTTTGAGGTTGTAGGATTGAGTTCTATTTTATCAAAAATGTTATCGCTGTTTGGTGTATTTAAAACTGCAGTGAGTTGTGTCCCTCGCAAGTAAGTTATGGTAGTTAAATTCAAGAGCGGAGTTCCCATTATGCAAAAAAGGAGTACCAACAAAATTAGATTCTTCTTCAACCCCCTTCACTCAATCCGAATTTTTACTCCCCCGTTACTTTTGCGTGCTTTATGCTTTCCGAATCATGCATTCAGAGAAACGAATAAGCCGAGGCGTCTGAGTCTAGGTATTTTACGTCTTTTGCATTAACAATGACAGAGACCGTTGAATGGCTTGGCGCATTGACATGTTCAACGCCCGTCGCATTAATTGCTGCAAAGGCTCAATGGCCCGTGTATCACCCAGCTGGCCCAACGCGTACGCGGCTGCAACTCGGACCTGAAAATTCGCATCATTTAGTCGATTAATCAGCGGAAGGACGGCTTCAGTATCACCGAGACGACCTAGTTCTCGACAAGCAACCATTCGTGCCCCTGGATCATTGCTGCGTAATCGAATGAGAACTGGTGCCAGCACCCAATCTGCACCCACCTCCTCAAAAGATTGGACGACAGCTTTTCTGACATCTGGAGAGCTGTCAAGCATCGCAATGCCAAGCGCCTCATATGCAGGTCCATTTCGCATGGCACCCAGTTCTAAGACGGCACGAGCCCGCTCTTTTGGATCAGGATGGGTTTGCAGAATTTTAGCCAATTGTTCAATTTTCTTCTGGCTGCTCACGATGCCAACCTCAAAGATTTACCATCGGATTACCTTAGGTTTGAAAGGGTAAAAATCTGTATGACTGTGAGATTTGCTCCACCGTTTTGCAACAATTTTTCTAAAAGGCGCTATTTCTAGGTTAAACTTTGAAATCGATGGTTCAAGAAAGTAAAGAATTTCAAAGCGCCTTTTTGAGGATTTTGTAGAAAATCCTCTAATAGAATCTAATTTGGAGTAGCTTTAAAATGACAGAATCAAAGCTCGACTTAGAATTATTGAACTTGCTTGCGGATTGATAGTAACTCGGTTTAATGGGTTACAGTCTTTGGGGATAGAACGAGCATGGAAGCACAACCAGAGAATCGAATAGCTGTTCGAATTGGGATAAATCAAATCCTAACATTCACAATGGCTGTTATTGGCCTGTTCCTGTTACCCCAAATCAGCTGGTCTCGTCCCAACACGAATATCTCTATTCAAGTTTTACTTGGTTTACTTGCACTGATAGGTTGTGCAGTAGCTATTCTTCGTTCACGAAAAAAATTTCGTCTTTCGAATGTTATTCTTTATTCAGCTTTTTTATTTCTAGGACTCTTACATCTCATTGCAGCAGTGCTATTCATAGTCGGATTCATTTCACCAGGATCATACCTTGTGCCCTACAGGCTTGTGGGTAATATCATCGAGGTCATTATCTTTTTAGCACTCATCGCTTCGTCTATCTTTTTACAATTGTATCATGATTTACCCGTTTCAATTAAAGACTCACGGATCATCGGAGGGATCATAGTAATTGGTAGTTTAGCAAGCTATACTTTCTATTATTTTGAAGTCTTACCTCTACTTCCGCCCCTCGTTCTCGATGCAATGGGTACTTATCTTACTATTGCTACCATTAGCATTGCCGCAGCTCTAATCTATTTCATTGTACACTCGGATAAGCTACGACAAAATTATAATGAGTTCTGGCTTGTTAATGCGTTTTTTCTGTTCCTTTTCGGAGTTCCGTTTTACCTCATTTCCATAATAACGCTGTATCAAGTCTGGCTCATAGCGATTCTCTTTCTTTTATTTGGTTTTGTATCCCTCAATCTTGGGATTTCAATCCCCCATTTCCGATCTACAGGAATGAGCACAAAAAATTCCTTCCGATACGCGTTCATTCTTAATTTATTCGTCATCTTACCATTCGGTGTGGCATTTTTTCTCGAGTTCTTTTATTCCGTTTCGATGATCAGCTATGAATTATACCTGCTTATTCGAGCAGGTGCTGTAATCATATCGGTAGGAATTGCCCTTCTACTATATATGTATTCGAAACAGAAATTTACCCGAAGTTTCATTCCCTTAATGCTCGCTTTTGCGACCTGGGTTATCGTTGATGTCTTTCTTTTAGTGCTTGGACCCGTTTTCTCACTTTACCAAGAATCACTTGTTCCCTACATCGTTGGATATTTGATGGTCTTTGTCCTGCTCCTTGCTGCGCTCTACTGGAAACAGCATCCACCTAAAACCACGAAATCCGATCTTCCTATCGCCCGAATAGTTATTGGCATCATGGGAATCGTTGTTGCGCTTGTAATCAGCATTACTGCTGAAAATTGGTTATTGGTGAATAATCCTGCCTCCTTTGCCTCTCCACTTGATCGAATAATTCTTATCTGTTTCAGCTTTCTTAATGTGTTTGTTTTTAGCATCCTAGGTTATTACTATTTACAGGAATCCCGAGGCACAATCACTATCGAGATTTTGGGATTGAGTTTTCTTATGCTTTGGATCATTCCAGGTATGTTGAAAAGCATCTTCTTAATGTGGGAATGGGGTTGGTGGGCAGCGGAATTCCTCATCTTAGGAGGATTGATGGTTGTCCCTATCATCTTTGGTATCGCCTATTTACGAGCCCTAAGAACCACAGAAGAAACCGAAAAACGAGCAACCCTCTATGCCGATATTCTCGCTCATGATATCAGCAACTATCACCAAGCCATCTTGACATCATTAGAACTCATTGAGCTAGAAGATGTACCTGAAGAAATCCATGCTCAAGCATTAGAACAGATCCATCAAAGCCTCTCACGAGCAGATCACCTCATCAAAAACGTCCGTCGCCTAGGAAAGGTTGAACAGATGCCTTCAACCACCTTCAAACCACTCGATTTGGTGACATATATCACCCTGGCGTTCGACCAAGTTACCCATGCTTTGGGAGACGACGATTTCACCTTGAAATGTAACCGAAGCGAGGGCCAGTGCTATGCTGATGCAAATCTATTGTTAGTTGACCTCTTTCAAAATCTCATCCGCAATGCTATAGAATATTCAAATGACAAAAAGGAGATTGAAGTAAAAATAAAACACCTGGAAAATCGCGATAGACCATGGTGGGAAATTCAAATAATCGACTTTGGACGGGGAATTTCTCCTGAGCGTAAAGCCCAACTATTCAATCGCTATATGGACAGCGCTCATGGAACCGGATTAGGGCTTTCAGTTGTACGTGCTTTAAGTGAAGCCTTTGGGGGCTGGGTTGCCGTGCAGGACCGGGTCCCAGGCCATTACGAAAAAGGTACGGTGTTTTTAGTATACCTTCCTGTGAGTAGTTCGAAACCCCCTTAACGATGCCATTTTTTACAAGGGTTAATCACAAATAGGTAAACGACTTACGAATGAGTAACTAGGAAGTGCATAATCATGGATGAAGCAAAAAATGGTGATACCGTGCGTGTCCACTATCTTGGAAAATTCCCCGGTGGAAAAGTGTTTGATACCTCTTTAGAAAAGGAAGCGATACGAGCGGGCATCTTCAACAAAGGACGAGATTACAAACCCCTGACTGTCACTTTGGGTGCTGGTCAAGTGATCAAGGGGTTCAACGATGCTATTGTTGGTATGAAACCAGGGGAAGAAAAAACAGTGACCCTCTCCCCAGAACAAGCCTATGGTAAAAAGGGTACACATCCGATGGCTGGAAAAACCCTAGAATTTCGAATTATCCTCGTGGATTTCATAGAGAAGACATAATTTCTTCTTAATGGAATATATTGTGTTTCAGTGAACTAGCTTCTTGTTTTGGTTCTTCTTCTTGTGTTAGTTTGTAAATATCGTAAAAAATCACGTTGGCTCATGCTTAGAATCTAGAATTCAATTGGTTGGCCTGTAACAATTTTACACTTGGAGGTGAAAGAAACGATGTTAAAAACTTGTATTCCAATAGAGTTATGTTTAAATAGGGCTTTCCGCGCTCCTTGCACACATAAATGGAGGCTCCTCTAAAATGTATCCAATAGAAGTTTCACCTATTCTGAAGTATTCACGTTACATCCTCTGCATTGGATTTGTCATACTTTTCACAGCGGTTCTTTTTCCTCCCTATTTTCTCTTTATTATGATTGCAGGTGGAGCAATGACCGTAGTAGGCTGTATTGCTCAATTCTATTTACACCGTTTGATAAAGCGGTATGAATACAAAACCAGTTTAGGCATTGATTTTCTCTTCCCTGAAATTGATAGCTGGCTGGTGTCTGTTGATTTCATTGCCATGCCTGAAGAACCCATCGTTACAGAAACAGAATTCGCTGAGGCTGAAATCGCGGACCTAATTCGTATAATGCAAACTAAGAAACGCAAACGCAACGATGCAGCCCAACAACTTGCCTCAGGAGGCTCCAAAGTCGTTCCCTATGTCTCCCAGCTTTTCACCGAAAGTGACGCTGATATTCGAGCAAAAGCTGCTGCGATTCTTCGCCATCTTGGTCCACGTGCTGTGGAGGCAATTCCGACGCTTACTAGTTATATTGATGATCCAGAACCTGTCGTGCAGGGTCAAGTGATTTGTGCCCTAGCACGTATCGGGACTCCAGCAATTGAAGCTATCCCTCCATTGGTGAATCAATTAAACAGTGAATCAGAGGATATTCGAATCTGTTCTGCACTAGCTACTGGACGAATTCTTGGAAAGAAAGAAGCTAAAAACAAAACACTGAAAGCATTGAAGAAATTATTGGATGATTCCTCGTCATCAGTTCAAACGGCAGCACTCCTTACTTTAGAGGATTTAGGGGAAGAGGTTGAGGATGCCATCGAATTGCTAATTAGTGGTTTACGAGACCTGAATCCTATTCTTGCCCTTCAATGTGCCCAACATTTAAGCTATCATGGAAAATCAGCAAACGAAGCCATTCCCGATCTGATTGAAGCGCTAAAAAGCAATCATCCCATCATTTCCATCATCTGTTCACATGCATTATATCGCATGGAATACGATCCTCTCGCACTGCTTCGACCTATTCTCACGGCCGCGAAAAATGGCGACCTTTATGTGAAAATGGAAGCATTAGAGATTTTAGAGGACATGGGACCGGCTGGTGAACCCGCCATGCAAGCATATGTTCGTATGTTGGGGGATAAGAACACCTTGGTGAGAGTGATGGCCGTTCGGGGTATTTCATTCCTCGGTGAAAAAGCTCGCCCCTTGGCCCCACAACTTCGGCGAGCCTTGGACGACCCAGCCAAAGCGGTACGCCATCATGCGGAAACTATACTAAAAGCCCTTGGTGAACCACTCGAAGAGCCCAAACTCATCAATGAAGAAAACATTTCAGATTCATCTTAGCCAAACCCCCCGGATCTAACAAGTTCGTTTATACAGGAACATAGAACACAAGAACTTGCTACCAATTCCTGAGCTGATAGAGTAATTGAAGATTTCTCCGGAACCACTCTTCCCCTCCAGGTGTTTCAAGAGCCATTGGGGTTAAACGGAATCGGGCATCATTGACAATTTCAGCAAACACAGCCTTACCAATACGTCCAAATCCGATATTTTCATGGCGATCACGATGGCTTGCTAACTCGCTTTTAGAATCATTGAGGTGAAATGCGTTCAGATGTTCTAATCCTATAATCGAATTGAATTCATCCAGCGTCTCGTGATACCCTTCGGGGGTGCTTAAATCATAACCTGCGGCAAAGGCATGTGCCGTATCAAGGCAGACATGGATGCGCTTTGGAAAGTTTACATGTTCTCGGATTTCAGCAATTTGTTCGAATTGACTGCCAAGTAATGAACCAGCGCCAGCTGTATTTTCAATGAGTAACTGGACTTGTTGATCTGCCCGTTGGTGAAGTAACCGATTAAGGCTATTAACTAAGCGACGAATTCCTCTTCTTTCAGTAGAATTTCGAAACGAACCAGGATGAAATACAAGATAGGGAATATTGAGGACTTCACAGCGATCCATCTCATTGAGAAATGCTGTTTCTGAACGTTTACGAAGATTTCGTTCTGCACTCGCCATATTGATCAAATAAATTGAATGTGTCATCACACTATGAATATTGAAAGTATTAATTCGTTTTTTGAATTCTTCAGCACTTTCCTCAGCAAGGGGTTTGGACTTCCACTGGTTTGGGTTTCGTGTAAAAATTTGAATTATTTCACAACCAAGCTCATGTCCCTGTTGTGGGGCGTTCTGAACCCCACCCGCAATAGACACATGGCAACCTAAGAGTCCCACTCGTCTTACACGCCCTAACACGTCTACTGCGTACTATTAGTTGAAACAGCATAAAAACTGATTCAGAGCAAGCCTTTTCAATAGTAAGAAAAGCAGTAGAGCCAATTCGGTTCAAGAGGGAACCAACAGTGGATGGTTGAAATCGTGACAAGCCGGGTTGCCAAGTTCTTTGGCTTGGAAGAGGAATCCAAACGCGTCCTTTACCTCGCTAAAGTCGTTTCAGCCTGGATGCCCCTTGCGGCACTCGCATTTTCCATGTCTTCAACCTTTTATGCAATATTTGTCGCCTTACTCCTCTCCCCCACTGATATCGTGATAGGGTTTGCTCTCGTTGGGGTTCTAGCCGCGATTTCCATGGCAATCCAAGTAGTTGTGGATTATCCAACCGGTGGAATTGGAGATTGGATTGGTCAACGATGGATATTGGCAATTTCCTATGCATGTTTTGGGCTTGTTTTCTTTCTAACGGCCTTTGGTGTTTTTTTTCCATACTTTTGGTTTTACACTTTGGTCTACGTCGTTACAGCCGTTGCAGCAGCATTTAATTCAGGTGCACTAGCTGCTTGGTTCGATAATAATTATCGAGTGGCTGCAAAGGATCCAAAACGAAAAGCCTACAGTAAGGCCCAGGGACGGATGGGTATGCTTTTTCAGATTGCATCTACTGTAGTTCTAATCCCTGGCGCTGTATTGGCGGTACTAGTACAACCTACAGGAGTATTTCTTCTTCAAGCAGTTCTCTGTGGGCTATTGTGTTTTAGTGCATTATTTCTGTTCCGCGATTTTCCTGAAGTGATTGCGAATAGACCTAAGCGTTCGATTCGAAGCTACTTTTCAATTCTAAAGTCTGGGCTCAAATTTAGCGTGTCATCTCGCCTGGTATCGTTTTTTCTCATAGGCACTGTGATCATAAATAGTACAGTGGTTGTGTGGGCTGACATGATTCTTTTTCTCATTTACTACCAGTATTTAGGGCAGAACATTGTGGCGATCGCTATATTCCGCACTCTTTTATTCGGTTTTAGTGTGCTCTGGATTGAGCGGGCAGGGATTTGGACCCGAAATCTGTTTCCAGCGAAATGGATTCCACGTTCAAGAATACTGCAAACCTGTGGTCCTCTGTTCTATTTCGTCTTTGCTGTCATCTACTTTTTCATGCCCCCGCTTGGATTATTCATTCCCTTTCCATTCATGTACATCCAACTATCGACGCTGCTAATCTGTGCTGGATTTATTCTATCCGGTATCTTTACAGCCTTCTCGAATATTCTCAACCAGCGACTCATGCTGGATCTCATCCCGGATGAAATCAGAAATGGTATTTACTCGTTGATTCCAACCCTCACGCTCCTCATGGCTGTTCCTCAATTTCTTTTCTTTATTCCAATATTAATTGCCTATGGGCCCCCAGCTGTGTTATGCGGCTTGGGTATTGTGAGTCTTGTAGGTGTTCTCATCTTAACTTTAGGACTTCAAAAAGTTCCGAAGAAACCCGTTACTATCGATGAAGAAGTACTTACTACCGAAGAGTCTTCTCCCGTGCCTTCAGAAATGCCTTAAGCAATTTCCTATTAGAATTCGTCAGGGATGTCTGATTTCTTGACTATTAGGCGAATTCCATCCAGGCGCACTACTTCAATGGATTCACCTGCTTTAATAACACCCTTCTCTACTTCTGCCATCCAACTTTCACCAAGAGCCCGAACCCGACCCACTGGGTCTAGATTTGTTTCTGCAATGCCACGGCTTCCTATAACTGTGCTTGGATCAAAATCACTGGTTAGGCGTCGTGCTTCTGTCGCTTTATAGACCGCGTAGCCAAACAATGCTGAAAAAATCATTGCAGTCGCTGCAGCAACTCCCTGAAATAGCCACATGAGTTGGGTTGGAATAAGCCATTGGCTGGGTGGTAAGAAAAAGATGCCTCCCAATACAAAACAGGCAATCCCAACAACTCCTGCCATTCCAGCAAATCCTATATCGGTTTTTGCCTCGATGATGAGCATCACCAGACCCAAAACCATAAGGACTATTCCTGCAATGGAGATACCAATTATGCCTAGTCCGACTAAGGCTAGCACAATGCAGATAATGCTAATTATTTCGCCAGCATGTCCTGGGGCATTCAAGGCGAAGATGAAGCCCCAAATTCCTACTTGAAGTAGAATAAAACTCACAATTGGATTTGCCAAGAAAGCTAAAATGGTTAAACCAGTGTTTGGTGAATAATTGATTTGGGACTCGGTTGCCACTCCATCAAAATCCTGAATGATGAGGGAATAAT
>JABXGS010000198.1 GCA_016550425.1 archaeon | reverse complement strand
ACTTGAGTCAAGTAATTGTTTCAACCAATCAGGAATTTTGTAATCAACAATCACCTGACATTCTCCCGTATGCCAATCAGGGTATGGCTTAATATCAATAACAGGAGTTCCATCAACTGCGTCCAATCCTTTCACCCAAAGAACATTGTTTTCATGCTTTACAAGCTCAACAAGAGTCAGTCCTATGGGATTCGGACGACGGGGAGCTCTAGTCGCTAAAAAGCCTACTAGATGTTGATTATCTGAGCAGCTCGGATGAACCCAGGAACTATCTTCTCTGATTTGCATTTCGTGTAACCAAAAGATTATGAAAATATGTGAAAACTCCTCAATTCCTAGTAGGGCGTCTACCAAAGAGTCTTTTAGTACAACTTTAGACATGGCACTAAAATCTCTCTCATCTGACGATAGGCGTTCTATGAAACCTATTGGTTGGAGATGAATTGATTTAAGCCAGCTCAAATGAATCACGGCAATGAGATATTATACAGCGTGAATTAAGGATTATCATTAGGGATCACAAAATGTAACTATCTTCATTTTTTATATTCGTTCTAAACAAATAGTGCATTGAGGGTAACTAATGGTATCCAGTAAAGACCTTTCCTCATGGGTGAAGCAATTCATTTTACAAATTACAAATGAATGGGATTGGTCAGTAAACTTTTCGATTGATATCCCTGAGAAAAACCAAACTTGTTATCAGATTTTTCTTTCCCTAAATAAGCTTCACCTTTCGGTAGTAGTTCTTTTTGATAAACAAAAGGCTGAAGATGGAGATGTCGCGGACCTGAGGGAAAAAATCAATCGAGGACTAACACTATTGAAAGAATTAGCTGACGAAAGAGTTGTGATATAATATCTCGTTGATGCGATAATAACTTCGCGATTAGGAATCACCTTTTTTTAAAAAAAAAACCCGAATCAAAGTATATTCAAGATATCACTTGTAATATACAGTGATGATCCTCATCAATTACAAACATTCAACGAACTAACTAGTAATAATTCTACATTTTTGGCAATTGTTAACAAAATGTAAGTAATTCTTCATAATGGTACCAAATATTGTAGCCATCATGACAAGTTCATAATCCAAACTTTGGATAACTTAAGATGCATTGAAAGAGAAAATCTTTAACACGAGAAATATGACATATACTGTATTTTCAGCAGTTCTATGAGGGATTCAATTGTCATATAAGCAGCCACCTCATCTTGAGGATAAAGAAATCCAAGATTTTTTTCAAACCGCCAAAATTGCCCGTTTATGTACTTTTAATAAAAACGGAACAATCCATGCTGTTCCCGTCTGGTTCAAGTATGAAAATAATCAGTTCACAATTGCTGCACCTGAAAAAAGCCAAAAAGTGCGCAATATTCTCCGAAACAACAATGTCACATTGTTGGTTGATGTCGAAGGCCCCCCTACACGAGGTGTCATTGTCTACGGAGAAGCAGAGGTCAATTTTGATAAATGGGATGAGGAAGCCGTTGATTTGCTCTCAAGGTATTTCTCCCGTGAACAAGCAGAAAAAACGATGAAAGGTGTCCAAACACTTACGAATTGGATTAAAATCACAATTACGCCCAACCGGTTTGCATCCTTTGATTATGAGAAAGATGACAAGTATTGGAAAGCTGCTGGATATTCTCCCGGCCGATCATGAAATATCTGTTTAGAAATGATTTAGCCAGCCAGTATCAGCGACTTTTACTGTCGAAAAACTACTTCCTTGCAAAGATCCAATATTGGGTTTCCCCCTCGCGTACAAGAATTTCATCACGAATTATCTTGAACCCTGCGGCTTTCACGAGAGCAAGTGTTGTTTCGGGGGCTGGGGAACTCCAATACATGGTTACGCCCAAGAAGTAATTGGTACCTTCCATTTCGTGAATCCCTGTATTGAAAAAAAGGATGCCTCCGGGTTTGAGTACACGATAGAAATTTTAAAACACGAGGTCGCGTTTTCAGTCCTCCTTGTCTAGAAGGGTGTGACGGGTTCAGGCATCGGCATTCCCACAAAAGTGATCATTCGCTTATACATTTCTAAAAACTGCCGACCCCGGGTCGTGACTCTAAACAGACGGCGATTATCTTCATCAATGACTTCCACTAGTCCACGATCTTCGAGAAATTGCAGTGTTGTTTTCGCACGGTCCACTGGAAGATTGGTTGATCGCGCAGCCCGCGTCAGAGGACAGTAACCATGAATAACGATAATTCGAATCAACATTGCGTAAATATCATATCTTGTCCTTTTGAGACTTGGACCCTCCTGAGCCACCTTCATCACCTTTATTATTTATTACCATATTCAGTTGCGCGTTTAACAGATTTCGCATTAAGGGCTTTTTTGTATAAAGGCGCTGGTAAAACCTATTCGTCCGTCTCTTCTTTTCCATAACGAACTAATTCCTGACCTATCATAGTAAAGATAACAGCCACCCAGGCAAACCCCTGATATTTTGTCAAGAAGGTCGCCAAATCGAGGGTTCCTAAAAGCCACATTTGAGCCAAATTCCAAATCAGCCCCATAAGACTCATCCCCGCCCCAATTCCAATGAAATAGGTGGCTGTCCGATGCCGACCCAATAATAGGAGTATACACCCGATGACTACCGTCCAACCGCCCATAAAGGATAGTAGGACAAGAAGCAAAAGGACAATAACCAAGATATTGGTAATGATTTGATTGGGGCTTAAACTAATGGCAATAAGAATCGCCCAGCCCCAGAATCCTGTGGAGGTACCGTAGTACCCTGTGACGATGAGAATTATTCCGCCCACCAGCGCAAAGACCAAAGCCGCAATATTTCGTTTCTGCATAGAACCACCATCTAGTAAATGCTTGCTAGAGCCAACAAGTTTAGATGTAGTTTCCTTACTACCAGCGCTTCACCCTTTTAAACAAGCCTCACACTTCGAATTTCTTTCAATAAAGGATACCTGAAAGCGTATCTCGAAAAGGTTTTTCTACCGTCGTACTAACAGTGAGAGAACCACTTGGAAATCTCTGAGGCTACACAAATGGGAAAACGAATCACGGAAATCACGGAGCTCCTTGATGAACTCGAAGTCAGATATGAACTCAAAGACGAGACGATCGTGGCTTTATGGAAAACAGACAAATGGGAGAATCTCGTCATTAACTTCATCTTCAGTCCCAATGATATTTGGCTTACCATTGTAGGATGGCAGAAATTCCCTAATCTCTCTAAGAATGATACAACTGAATTTTATCAAAGACTCCTCCAAGAGGCTTGGAATTTCAATGGTACTAAATTCTGTTTAGATCCGGATGGAGATTTGGCTGTCGTGGTTGAGACGGCAGATACGGAGATTAGTGCAGAGGAGTTGTCTCGGTATATTCGCCAGGTGTTAAATGCTGCTGATGAGATGTTTGATTGGGTTCCTAAGAAAGCTTGGAAAGAATAAGCGAATATGGCTGATTTTGTGTAATGGTTTGCGTAGTCAAGTATATAATTAGGGCTTGCTTTCTTGCCGTCGTTGGAGATTAACTCCCAGGACCTTGAGGACATCAGCAATTTTTACGATGGTGTTGACGCAGCCATCTCGGAAGAGAAGAATTGCGCGTCCCACGATGCCAAGTTTTTTGAGTAAAAGCCCACCGAGTAAGGCTTCCTTTTCGCAAGCGATACCGAGGATAGCATGTGGCTGACTGAAGTCGATGATTTTTTGGACCATGCTTCCACCAGGGAGAATGTAAACCCCTTTATAGCTGAGTTCTTCAGCCGCTTTGGTGATTTGATAGATTTGACATTCGGGATTGCAGCGTTGACAGACGTAACCGTGATTACCAAGAGGAGCTTTGCAGTCGGGTTCGCGGAGACATTGAGGGACAAACACCACGCGTTCCTCTGGAGGGACCTTTTGGAATTCGTCTTGATTTTGCTGGTTCATTTTTTGGATGTATGCCTGGATTACTTCTTTCTCTGTACAACCGTTCTTTAAAGCTTCAGCTTTGATTCGAGATAGGACTTCAATTTCTATTGCAGAATCAACCATTAACAGGAACTCCAGACATCAGGGAAAGCGTGTTGGGTAAAGCTAGTCAGTGATAGCACACCATATATATGTATCAGTAGTGTCAGTCAGGTTTCTTGGAGTAAATGTTGACGATGAACAAGGAAGCCGTGGGCACCATTTTCATCCTCATCGGTCTGTTTGTTTATGGAATTCACCCAGTGGTTGTGGAATTTGGTGGATTATGGGTTGCTCCACTTTTCTTTGCTGCGATAGCAGCACTCATCGCTGGATTGATAGCGGTGATTCTTGAACGAGAGCTCATATCATCAACTCGAAAAGAAATCTCACATTCTGATTTACGTCGGTTAGTTATGGCAGGAGTATTTGGCACGTTTTTAGCATTCACTTGCTTGTTTATCGGATTACAATTTTCGAGTTCGAATAACGCGGCGATTATTCTACGATCAGAACTCGTTTTTGCCTTAATTTTTAGCTACTTCTTTTTGAACGAAGTCATTTCTAGACGCCAAATGCTTTGGATGGTGCTGATGGTCTTTGGAGTCGTGTTAGTTGTCATTTCTAACCAGCTAACAACCTTAGGAATTGGTGACATTCTCCTATTGATAACACCCATGGCTTGGGCTGCGGGTCACACCTTTGCTAAGCCCGTATTAGAACGCGTCTCATCATGGACGGTAGTGGCGTATCGAAATCTCGTTGGAGGAGTGTTGCTTCTTATTCTGGCAATAGGAGGAATAATACTCGGTTATCCACTTCTTTATTCGGCGAACCTCTCCCTTCTTATTGTAGTAATTTTAATTGAGGCCCTTGTCATTCTCCTTGCGCATAGTCTATGGTATCAAGGCATCAGTCGGATCAACCTTGGCAAAGCAACAGCATTGATAGCCCCTGCGCCATTAGTGACCTTTACTCTTTATGCCTTTGTATTTCAGATTCCCCCAACGCCATGGCAGCTTATTGGAGCGATAATTGTTATTGCAGCGACGATCCTTCTTGCCCGTGAAGTGAGTCTCCATCGCGAGCTCGATGCGCCAGAACCGCTTTGAATCCACAATGTTCAAGAATTACACCAATAAACACACCTAAAAACCTCCAGAGGGTTAGAGTGCATCGAGTTGGTTTTTAATGACCATCCTGAAATCATTTCCCTTGGAATCGTTATTATCTGCGCGGCGTCTTCTAACACCGCAACTGGTAGATGACCGGGTCTATTTCATTAGCGATATGGCCGGAATGTATAGTCTGTTTGCGATGGATAAACAAGGAAGCATCCCCGAACCCCTTCTTCCCCGAGGACTAGCTTTGCAAAATCCGCATCTTCTAGGTGGATACAACTTTCGTGTTATTTCATTGTTGAAAAAAATCTTGGTCATGGTGGACAAGGATGGTGATGAAAATTACCAGCCCTGCTTCATCCCACTCACAGGCGGAATACCAGAACCCGTCTTTGGTGACCATTATGCGGGTCAACAGCTATTATGTCTCGAATATGATGATGAAACAGCTACTGCTTATTTCACGATCGATGATCGAAAAACGCCACACCAAGAAACGATTAAAGTGGATTTAGCAACTCGTAAGGTCACATCCTTGGGAAAAAGTATCTATGGCAACTATTGTTTCGGGTATAACAAAGACCATAATCAGATACTCCTCCTTGACACATACACCGCCAATGATGACGTCTTATTCATATGGAAAAAAGGCACCAAAGAACGCACCCTCCTATTCGGAACACCGCTAGAAGCACGAGAGGAAGGAAAAGAATATCCCCTCTTAGGACTGGGACGATGCTATTTCATCCGAAACGATTCAGCACTTATTTTCAAGACCACCCTTCACGAAGATAGAGGCGGGATTGGATTCATCGACTTGACGAATCCACACGAAATTCATCCTGTAAAGGTCACCGGTACACAACATAAGGGGTTAGGTCAACTGGATTGGATGCGCCATATTAGAGACAACCTCTACCTCATTGGATTCAATATTGATGGCTGCAGCTGGGTCTACAAAGCCGAGTTAAATGACAGTTCCACTCCTCCACAATTCCAACTTACCTCGGTTCTCATCGGTAATAAACCCCTAGATAATGGTGTCGAATTGGGAATAGAGGAAGCAATTTCAGCTCAAATCGGAAAAACTAGCGTAGAATACGTAACTGCTTTTACAACTGCCACTTCACCCTCCCAATTATTTCTAATCAATGTTGAGTCAAAAACTCACCCAGTAAGACAACTCTCAAACGAACGCATCCTTGGAATTGACAAAAAATACTTGGCACCAGGAGAAGATGCCAGCTTCAAGAGCTTTGATGGCTTGCAGATTTCAGCACGATTATATTTACCATCAAATGAACTGGGATTCAAGAAACCCTATCCACTGATTCTCTATGTGCATGGCGGACCCCAAGGTCAAGAGCGCCCCGATTTCACATGGTTTTCCATGCCACTCATCCAATACTTCACATTGAATGGATTTGCAGTTTTCGTCCCGAACGTGCGGGGAAGCTCAGGGTATGGACAAGCTTACATGAAGATGGTGGACCGGGATTGGGGAGGCGATGATGCGAAGGATCAGATTGAAGGACTAAAGCACCTTGAGAAAGACAAACGTATTGATTCTAGCCGACGGGCTGTCGTGGGTCGAAGTTATGGAGGGTATATGACATTATGGCTGTCCGCAAACTATCCCGAGTATTGGAAAGCGTCCTGTGACATGTTCGGACCCTATAATCTCTTTACCTTCCTTGAGCGCCTTCCCGAAACTTGGCAGACCTATTTCTACCAAGCAGTGGGTCACCCCGAAAAAGACCAAGCCTTTCTTACGGAGCGATCCCCAGCAACTCACATGAATAAAGTCAAAGCACCAATGTTGATTATTCAAGGTCGTAATGATCCCAGAGTAGTCGAAGCCGAATCCGCGGATGTCGTGACAAAACTGCAAAAACAGGGTGTTGAAGTCGAATACCTTGTTTTCGAGGATGAGGGGCATGGGTTCGGGAAAGTTCCAAACCTGATTAAAGCATACAAGAGCATCGTCGCCTTCTTCCGAAAACATTTGATGAGCTAATTAGGGAGCCAGGACCTGGTTCTTTCACCCTATTTTGGTTCGACAATTAACGATTCTTTTCATTAAGTAACGGCAAGCTTTATAACGGAATTAAGGTCGAGAACGGCAATTAGAACCATACCCATCGCGATCTATTCCCAACGAAACCCTACCCGCTCTTTAGTAACTATTTGACAGTAAACAGACAGAGTTGACAGCCCATGATAATGCTTGACTCACTGAGTATTCTAATCGCCTTGGTTGTTATGGCTTTCCTCGCGATTATTGCATACAAGGGAAGAATAGTTACGAAGTCCGGACTTGTCGCTGCATTCTTTCTAGGTCTTATAGTCTGGTTGCTCACATCATGGACTTGGTTCTTGATTCTGCTAGTTTTCTTCGTGGTCACTGCTCAGTTTACCCATTATAAATACAAGATTAAACGTCGACATGGCGCTGCACAGGAGAAGGGAGGTGCACGAGACTGGTCGCATGTTCTTGCAAATGGCGGATTACCGTTGAGCATTGTGCTAGCCGGTATTTTGGCCATTCTGATTTTTGGCCAGATTGACGCCTATGGTCGACTTGAAGTAGGTTTTGGGCACATGGTGCTTCCTGCATCGTTGGTGATTGCCCTTGCCTTTGTTGCGTTTTTAGGGGCGGTCGCCACCGCGACTGCTGATACTTTGGCTACGGAAATTGGGTTATTAAATCCTGCACCTCCACGCTTAATTACGAACCTGAATGAAGTTGTTCCTCCAGGAACCTCAGGGGGCGTATCTGTTGCGGGAGAACTAGCCACGGTGCTGGGCACGTTGTTAATCGGTGGAATTGCTGCACTCCTTGCAGCGCCGTTCTGGATTAATTTGTTTGGGACTACATTAATGCCTGAACTGGCAGGAATCGCCCCAGTGACTTTTATCTTGATCGCAATGGCAGGTGGAATCGTGGGTTGCACCATTGATAGCATCTTAGGAGCCACAGCCCAAGGGCATTGGACATGCAATGTCTGTGGGAAACAAACTGAGAAGAAAAACCATTGTGGAGAAAAAGCCACCTATCTTCGTGGGAATCGGCATTTGGACAACCACATGGTGAATATGATCTCATGTTTACTTGGAGCCTGTGTAGCCATTGGACTATTTTTACTCCTACTGGGAATTGGCTTTGTATAGACTATCAGCCAAGCTGGATGAAAGGAGCACTTTGAGAGATAGGAAGTGTGCTTTCAGTCTTTTGAAAGTGCCGTGAAAAAACTAGACAAGCTGAATGTTGTCTAGATCATCGATACGAAGTTTTTTAACACGAGTTGCGGTGTTGAGCACTTGTTCAAGTTCCTTTTGATCGACATCGAGGGTGAAATGTTGTTTTAATCCAGCAATAATTTCTTTGATAGTAAGTGTCCGTTTCTTATCGCCATCGAAGAGTTTGATAGTAAGATTCCGTAGATCCTCGAAGCGGTTCCAGAACCAAATGAACCAAACCCATTCAGACTGCTTTACCGAATAGTAATCGGGTTCATACTCTGAGACCGTCAAATAGAGCATTACGGCGCTTTTGACCTCTTTGGCACCAAGACTGTTGACGTAGTTGAGGGTTTGGATAGCTGAACGACCGGTATCAACGATGTCATCGATGATGAGAACGCGTTTTCCTTTGACAGGTAGCGGGGATTGAATTGGAATGACAGCATCTTCTTGGTGTTCAGCGGTGGTGTCTAGCCAATGTTCGACTTTCAGGGCATAGAGGTTGGGGTTGCCTAGGAAGTCAGACATTAAGCGACCGGGGACAAAGCCGCTTCTAGCAATGGCTAAAAGGAGTTCAGGTTCGTAACCAGATTCGGTCACTTTGAAGGCTAGCTGCTTTGACATATCATAGATTTCGTCAAAGTCGACGAATTGACATTTAATAGGCTCAACCATGAGACACAGCTCCTAATGAGCAGGCACGTGCCCACAAGGTTGCACCTGCATAAAAGTGTCTAGCCTATTAGATACTGGTGAAATGCTTGAGCACATATAATGCCCGAAGGGTAATCCATTTTGAGGGGTTATTCTTTTGCTCAATGTCATGCCAGAACTTGCCATTGAATGTGTGTTTTAACAACCATTTGCCATCGGGTTGCTGGGCATGAATGATCACATCAAGCGATTCTTGAATTCGAGGATCTCTGACGCCTAATCGAACGAAAGTGCTGAGAACATCTAAGATATCGGAATTGTAAAAGATCGGAAATCCGAAGCGTTTCCACCCAGTCTTTTCCTTTCGGCTTCCATCAGGATTCCGAAGATACTTGTAGATTTGATTCTCTAAAATTACCTCAACGATTTGGTCAATGATTTTGTTGATTTTAGGGGAACGGTGTTCTGGTGGAAAGACTGAGAATCCCTTGAGAACTTTGCAAAGCCCCATATAGCAAGCCTGGGGAAAGACGCCGTCAGGGTTGATTGGGTAAGCGCGGCATTTCCAGCCCCTAGCAGCAGGATCATAATGGTCTATAAGAAATTGGATGGTTTTCTGGGTCCGAGGGTCATCAAGGTAGCCAAAGCGAGACAGATAATAGAGAATATTTGCATCAAGACAACAGGTATCTCCGATTTTACTTGCATACCCGCGTGGGGTTTTCGGAAGTGTGGTCCTGAAGTGTCCGGAATTAAGTTGAAATTTAAAGAGGTGTTCAATTCCCTGTTTGATTTCCGGTATAGAGGGAACACCTAATTCCGCGAGTATGAGAAGGGTGTGGGTGGTGGCTTTGTATTTGTGGGCATAGATTGTATTAGGTAAATCCCAGTAGCCTCCAGGAGCTTGGGCTTGAAGAAAAGCTTTGACAAGAGAGGATTGAAGGATCGCTTTCTGGGTTTTTTGCACTTCGGAATCCGAAATGAGTTTATCCTGAAGAAGGTGGAGTGCCCAAAACCGTACACTAGGATTTGATGGCTCAAGGAGCCAATCGATAACCTCTGGACGGGCGAGCTTATGATAGTTCATGAGTAGGAATAGGGACTGGAACATAAAAGGGTGAAGCCTTTAATGCTGCAAACAGGTCTGGACGTTCCAGTTCTTTATACAGCCCCTTCAAGGGCTTTTCTGCATTGACATTTGTCTTGTTTTATTGACATATGGGGGATGACTTCGTTAAGAAGTTTTTTGACCTTCCCAAGGTTTTCGGCCATTGTCTTTTGGACTTCCCCATGACTTACTGGTTTCTCTGCATAGACATCATAATCTGTAATCATGGAAACATTGGTGAAGCAGATTTGTGCTTCCCGGGCAAGATAGACTTCCGGATGCAGAGTCATTCCAATGATATCGAAACCTTGGGCCCTATAGAAATGGGATTCAGCAATGGTTGAAAATTGGGGCCCCTCAATCGTGATGATGGTCCCCTTGTAGTGATGAGGAAGTTTGAGGGCTTTAGCTTTCTTGGCGATGAAGCTGGAGAGCTCGGGACAAAAGGGTTCAGCCATGGAGACGTGTGCCACGAGTCCTTCTTCAAAGAAAGTTCGTTTTCGGCTTCGAGTCCAATCTACGGCTTGGTCTGGGATGAAAAGATCACCCGGCTTGATTTCATCTTGAAGACTGCCCACTGCAGAGACTGTGATGAGCCGTGTTACGCCCAATGATTTAAGGGCCCAAATGTTCGCCCTGTAATTAACCAGATGGGGCGGATAACTATGGCTTCGACCATGACGAGGGATGAACGCAACGCGGCGATTTTGTAAGGAGCCGACCATGATCTTATCGGAAGGCGTTCCGAAGGGTGTATAGATTTTGTATTCTTTGATATCAGTGAACACTTCTGGATCGTATACTCCGGTTCCACCAATCATGCCGATTGTGACATTTTCAGGAGGTTTGACAAGCATTTCGTTCACATCGATTCGATGATTTATGAGTATGACGGAAAAAGGAAAGGATGTTCTGCTCTTAAGTCTGTATGGTCAGCCAAATAGCTCTCTCTAATTCGGGTAAATGTGTACATTACCCCACCAATTGGAAAAGAATTACAAAGAACATTCCCAAGCAAAAGATTACAATTGAAAGAGGAATGTCCAAGCGATTGAATCGCCCAAGTGGAACAAGGAAGGATGCTTGTTTTTTATAGGCGATGTATTGATCACCAAATTCTTTTGTAAGGTATGACTCTTCAATAAGTGCTAAGATCACATAGATAGCAAACTGAACGAACCAAAGGGCAACTGTAGCTTCTTTGGATAACCAGCCCATTCCAAAAGTATTGGAAAGCCACCAGTAGCAATAAGCGGTAAAGCCAAGGGTCATTAGTAGAAACCCAGCATATTGGGGATGGCGAATGTAGCGATAGAGCCCGGTGGTTACTAATCCGTCTTTTTTATGGCGCTGAAAATAGATTAGTGAATACAATGCAATGAGAAGGCCCAGGATTGTTAGGAGATTGGCGATGAAAACACTCACCGACATAAGGCTCATTAGAAGAAATTCGGAAATCGCTCCAATAATACTCCACGGAAACTGGGTAATAAGAATTACAAGCATCGTTAACAATGGCAGGGTCATTAGACCTGTATAGATACCCAATGTTGGAATCTGTTGAACAAGTGGTATGAGGTATCCGCTGATGCGAAGGAAAGTGGTACGAATTTTCTGGACTACCGTAATTTTGATCTCCCGTAGAACATCTTTGCTTCATTTTGCATACTCCGCGCTCATAAAACTATATTTTTGAACAGACCAAATTTTACGGTCTGAATATTGATAGCCGAAACCTGATTATTAATGAGCAAGTTCGAGAAGATAATTGTTAGACATTCTCTAACCATTCAACTGAGAGTGAATTGCGTTGAGCCAAGAAGCAGATCAAAAACGGAGTCGAAAGCTCGATTTAGAATCTGAACTGCGCGGAAGAACACTCCGCGTATATTTCGAGCTTTTATCCGCGAGAGAGCCCGTAGGTCCCCGTGAATTACAACGGAAGCTGAGCTTATCTTCCCCGAGCCTTGCAGCATATCACTTAGACAAATTAACTGAGCTGGGATTGGTACGCCGTGAGCGTGGAGAGTACATGGTGGAAGAGGTGGTGCAAGTCGGCGTTCTGAAACAGTTTATCTGGGTGGGTCATCGAGCTCTGCCACGGCACCTATTCTATGCGGCATTTTTTTCAACCGCGCTTATCATCTTCCTAATAGTATATCCGCAGCATTTGACATTTGGAAATCTTGCAGCTTGGCTCTTTGGAGGAAGTGCTTCAGCCTTGTTATGGTTTGAAACCTGGCGTGCGTATAAAACACGTCCATGAGAAGAGTGTTCTAAACTGTAGTCTAATATGGAAGTAAACCCCTAAGAAAGGTGAAATAAAGTGTCCAAACGCGAGCCCAAGAAACGATATTGGCGACGAGGAATCTATCTTATCGCTGGTATTTGTGTAGGAATAACGGTTATGCTATTGCCCGTCCTAGTCCACAACATGATGGGCTCGGCTTCGCCATTTTTCACTAGCTTCACAGATTTCCGCATCGTTGCTTCTGAAACGATTCAATCTCCGATTGATGCAATTCTTGAACTTATCTGGCTCGCACTTCCTGGTATTTTTGTAATCTTGGTTCTTTCCTGGATTGCTAGCCGTCGAACCCGATGGTCAGGTTATGATGAAGCTGTGAAATGGACGCGCCGCTAATAGCCAAATAATTAAAGAGGATTATCTCATTCAAACCATTACAAAGTTAAGGAACAGGCTATTCTTGACTCCAAGAAAATAGTCATAATCATGTATAATGACCGAGGAAGTTAATTATGCGAATGGTAGCGTCAGAGCTTCGAAAACGGTACCTACGATTTTTCCAAAAGCGAGGTCATGCAATCATTCCATCCGCTTCGTTGATTCCACAACTAGATCCCACTGTTCTCTTCCAAAGTGCGGGAATGCAACCGTTAGTGCCCTATTTGTTAGGTCAACGACACCCAGATGGCAATCGCCTCGTCAATGTGCAAAAATGTATCAGAACCGACGATATCGATGAAGTCGGAGACACCTTTCACCTCACTTTCTTTGAGATGTTAGGTAACTGGTCATTGGGTGACTATTGGAAGCAAGGAGCCATTGAAATGGCAACGGAATTCCTCCTTGACCCTCAAGAGGGACTTGGACTCGAAAAAGAATACTTGCACGTGACCGTCTTTGAAGGAGATAGCCAAGTTTCCGCTGATGAAGAGGCAGCACATGCTTGGGAAAATCTCGGAATTGCACGTGACCACATCCACTATCTATCTTACAAGGAGAATTGGTGGGCTCTAGGTGATACCGGACCCCAAGGACCTGATACCGAAATTTTTGTCGATACCCTCGAACCAAGTTGTTCAAAGACATGTCGTCCCGGTTGTGGATGCGGGAAATACGTCGAAATTTGGAATCTTGTTTTCATGTCTTATGACCGTGCAGAAGATGGAACACTAACACCTCTCAAGAAGAAGAATATAGACACAGGTATGGGCCTAGAACGTGCCTTGCAGGCTATAAACCAACTTCCTAGCGTGTATGAAACAGATGTCTTCAGACCTATTGTGGAGAAAATAAAAGAACTCGCCCAGATTCAAAATCCTTCAGCAAAGGAGCAAAAGACGATTAGAATCATCGCAGACCATATCCGTTCCGCAGCCATGGCCCTAGCAGACGACCAGGGACTTGTACCGTCTAATGTGGAACGTGGCTACGTAATTCGACGATTACTACGAGTCGCTATTCGTAAGGGATTACAGCTGGGAATTGATCAATTCTTTCTGACAAAATTGATTCCTGCGGTTATCGAGTGTCTCGCGGATGAATACGATGAACTTCACCGAAATCAAAAGCATATTCTGATTCAAATTGAAAAAGAAGAAAAACGGTTCCGGAAAACCCTTCGTAGAGGGCTTCGCATCGCAGAAAAAATTCTCAAAGAGAAAGGAGTGTTAACAGGAAAAGATGCGTTCACGCTCTTTGCTACATATGGTTTCCCCACTGAAATGACTGTTCAAATCGCTGAAGAAAATGGCCAGAAAGTCGATTTAGAAGAATTCCGAAAAGAGTTCGAACGGCACAGACAAATTTCCCGAGATGCCACACAACAAAAATTCGCGAGCGGGCTAGCAGACCACTCCGACGAAGTCATTCGCTTGCATACAGCGACCCATTTGCTCCATGCTGCACTTCAAAAGTTTGTAGGAACTTCGGTTTACCAGAAAGGGAGCAACATCACTAACGAACGGTTACGTCTTGATGTGCAATTGAATCGTAAACTAACTCCGGAAGAACTCAAGCAAGTGGAAACATGGGTTAATGAAATCATAAAGCGCGATTTACCCATAAGTTTCGAAATGATGTCCCCGAAAGAGGCGCGGAAGGCGGGAGCGTTGGGATTCTTTGGTGAAAAGTATGGCGAACAGGTAAAGGTCTATTCGGTGGGAAACGTGTCCAAAGAAATTTGTAGTGGTCCCCACGTTTCTCATACTGGCGAACTGGGAAAATTTACAATAACCAAGCAAAAACGTATTGGTGCTGATACTCTTCGATTACGGGCTATTGTTGAACCCTAATTGAAATGACTCTCTAGGTAAAGGAGATTTTCGTTACAAAACGTGCTAGATATCCTTCTGATCATCCTTTAGCGGGAGTGGCATGATATACATTTGGGAGATGTATTCCGAACCACCGCAGGCACATTCACCTTCTTTTTTGAAAATGAAGTCATCTTGTTCCCAGACCCGTTCTCTGGTTCGGTTGCATTCCTGACATCGAAGCTGCACCACGACACCGATCTTCTTGTATTCAAGGATGTATCGATTGAGACGACTATTCACTGTGCCCGCTACTCCATATACAACCATGGATAATGCAAATGTTATGAACATGACATAATAGAACCAACTAGGAAGGAAGAGCGGTTCAGTGCTCCATAGAAAGAAGAGAAATTGGGTATAAACAAGAATCCCTAATTGTAGCATCAAAGCAATCAGAATGGCAGTAGAGAAGTAGCCCATGAAGCGACTGGTCCGCGCATAGGACTTAATTCGATTTACCAATCTACGAAGCTGATCAATTGTGGGTTTAGGTTCTTGCCATGGTTCTACGGTCATTGTCGTCCGAATGGCGTTATAAACAAAGGCTTTTAAGACTTCCGAAGCCGCACCTCACTTAATAGGAGAAGAATTGAGATGGCCAACTCTAATGATAAGAAGAAACGTCAAGAATCACCACTTGTAGCCGTGGATGCCGTCATCCAACAAGCAGACCACGGCATAGTGTTGGTCCAACGTCGATATCCTCCCTTTCAAGGATATTGGGCATTACCGGGAGGTATGGTGGAAATCGGAGAAACCGTTGAGGAAGCACTTATTCGTGAAGTAGAAGAAGAGACCGGCCTGGTTGTCGAACCCACTAAATTGATTGGAGTTTTTTCTAATCCGGCACGTGACCCCCGAGGTCATGTGATAAGCATCGCTTTTCTTGTGCAAATTAAAAGTGGCACTTTACATGCTAATAGCGACGCACTTAGTGTGAAATCATTTTTTGACATCCCGAAGCAACTAGCTTTTGATCATCTTAAAATTCTTGAAGCGTCTGGAGCCTTCCAGAGTGGAGAGGACCGCAAAACTGGCTCAGTTGACGAATAGGACTCAACAAAGTTTATATGTAAGCCTATTACATCCTAGCTTGCAGTACCCCACGCTGCAGATGACGGGGTGTAGCAAGAATGTCAGGCTCAGACAAAGAAGCCATATTGATTCGTGTATCTGAATTCCTATCAAAAGCCGTCAACGATTTAGCCGATGCACTTAACACTGTTGCTAAACAAGTTACTGAGTTTCAAAAAAGCCTCAATAAGATTCGTAGCGATTTGAAGAGTGCGCAAGTTACACCTATGAGCGCAGCCAGCACACCATTGATGGCAGCCGAAATTAGCACAGGCGGCCCCTCATCAGATGCAATTTTCGATTTTCTTGAAGGCGATTCAGCCTCCATTGCCACGGCCGAAGCCGGCGGTGATGCTGAATCCATTCTTTTAGGTGAAGTTACAGCTGCAGCGGTACCTAAAGCCCCTGCAGAAATCCCACCTACAGCCCTGCCCGCAGCTGAACCACCAAGTGCACCACCAACTGGACCACCTACCGGACCCCCCAAAGCACCAGCTGCTGGACCACCAAAAGCGCCACCAACTTCCCCACCGAGTGCACCTCCTGCAGGTACTACTAGTCCACCTCCTGCCGCTACTCCTGTTGCAGCCCCTGCAGTGGCTGCCCCCACTCCTGGAATTGCAGGTCTTCGGAATGAAATGATGGCAGAAATCAAGCGGATCAAAGAAATCTTCGAGACCTAAACCACCGGATTCTCGCTGTTATACTCTATGGAAATTCAGAAAGCATAGTGCCAACTCTATTTCCATGCTATATCGATATTCACGACTACATCGATGCGAGGAGGGGAACAAAATGAGAGGAGAGGGTTACATGAAACATGGAACCCTAAGTTGACAAGCGCCAAATAGTGTTACTGGCGAGTATGTAAAACATCTCATCCTTGTAAATCACTAGCGCATGATGGTATTTGGCTACTGCCAGAAAGGTTTTGATCTTTGTTTCCTCGCCATCACGGTACTTCATCTCAACCGTTCCACCGACAGAGCCTTTATTGATACCGAGCTTGTCAATGGCTCGTTCATCCACAATTGGGATCTTAAGTGCTTTCGCTTCATTGTAGACTGCTTGTCGGAATGCACTAACTGCAGGTTTTGACATGGTTTCTTCTCTCCGTTATCCGAGTAAGAGATAGAACTGACTTTGGAGATTTGAGCATATATAGGTTGCGTCTTATTTGTGGAAAGAAGGTTTGGTTTAATGACCTCTCATATCTGGGGATTTGAAAGATATTGAAGCCGAGACTTAACCAGTGAGGAGTCTGTAAAGGCAAAATATGCAGAAATCCGAGGACCACTATCAGTACCGAAGAAAGCTTTGTATAAATAGCGGAAAAAGGCGCGTTGTTTTTGCTTGGACATCGATTGGGTTAACTGTTTCATCGCATTGGTGATTGCCTTTTCAGTCCATTCTTGTGGATTAAGTAAATCATAGAGCTGCTGGTAGAAGGCCCGAAGTTCAGATGGAATTGACTGGTTCAATCCTTTTGGCGGAATGGATAAAGTGATAACGTGATAGGATTTAGGAGCATATTGGGTAACCCATGTCTTAGCCCGGCTAAGTCGTTCCGCAATTGCATTCTGCTGATTCTTGGTTAGAGCTCCTGGAATGATATCACTACTTTGCAGTTTTTCAATAGCTACCTCGGGAAGGTTTTCTTCTGGGATAATTTGTGTTAAAAGGACCGCGTGAAGATAGGGGACTTGGAGAGGGGCTTCATCAGGGAGAGAATCAAGGTTTGCTAATTCATAACTCCGTTTAATGTCAGCGATTTCTTGGATTGGAGCTTTAGGAAGATCAATTTGATAATAGACTCGCTCTGCACGTTCGTATTGTCCGATATAAGTAGGAATATACTCAAGGCCCAACGTAATCCGTTTCATGGGTCGATTTTTGAGGTACAGATACCTGAGAGCTTCGCCTAATGCCACCGAGACCCAGGTCTTAGGAGTGAACCCCTTGAAGTCAGAGCTTCCCATATCGCCTTTATCCACACCCTCTTCGATCAATCCAACCCATTCATACGCATAGGGCACGGGGGGTTTGAAGTTATAGAAATTCTCAGCAATTTCTTTGGCACTATCCCGGGATCCCCCAGGAGTAGCATGATCTTTACCAAAGGGCTCAAATGCAACAGCGAGTACCTTCCAGAGTGCCGCCCATTCAAGTCGCCACGAGAGTTTCCCATTGATGATGGAGGTGGTTCCTTTGTTACCACAATGATCGCATTGGTAGTCCGCCGTATAAGCATCTAAATCTACATCCACCACCGTCGTTGTGCTAAGGTGCTGGCACTGCTCACACACAACATCAATAGGGAACCAATTTTTCGGATAGGGATTTCGAGCCCGGTATTTATTGATAGTTTCTCGTGCTTGTTCGCGATGTTTAATCGTAAATCGCACCAAAGCATGCATTTCAGGTAAAGTGTAAATTTCATGGGTGCTAAACACCTGAGCATCACGACTGAAATAATCCAGATAGTCACCAAAGTCCAACCAATAGCGATCAACCCAACTTGCTAACTCACCTTGAGGGTCGGGGACATCGATTAACCGACGGCCAATATGATCTCGGGCTTCACTCATATCTGAAAATTGGGCGAGCTGTTCTTCTTTCCCTTTCCATTCATCACTCGTGTAACGGACAATGGTGTGACGTGTTTTGTAGCCACGGTCTTTGAGTTGCTGCATGACTGTATTCGCTAATGTGACTTCACCTCGAAGCCTACCCACATGTTGTAAACCAGAAACAGAGAGACCGCAACTACAGTATAGCTGTGGAGCGTCAACGCCCCAATATTGGATTATTTCTTCAACAAGAGCATCGATCCAATGCTGATATTTCACATCTTCTGGCACCGAAGTCACCTATTCTACCCGCTCAATTATTGAGTGAGACTTTATCAACAATTCGATTTCCAACCATTCAAATCAGAGGAGCGATTGGGACCCTCCTTTTCGAATAACTGGCGGATACAATCGGGGAGACTATCAAGATTCATTTCAGTATGCGCAGAAACAAATACCAAAGGCCGCCCATACGCATCATTAACCAGCGCTCTTACTTGTTCAGCGTGCTCAGGCTCCACCAAGTCAATTTTGTTGAGTACAAGTAATATCCGTGACATGTCAATTCCCGTCTCCTTGAGAATCCCCAAGGAACTGCTCAGCTTCATCCGAATAAGTTGTAACGAATCCGAAACATCGACGACAAACAACACAACGTCCGCACCCCGCATATCATCAAGATTCAATTGAAACGCCGAAATCAGCTCGGGATCCAACTCCAGGGCGAAGCCAATAGTGTCAACAAAAAACATCTCAGGATTGCCAGCCAAAGACCACTTTGACGCCAACGTCGTAAAGGGACGATCACTCACCTCCTTTTCTGCTCCCGTTAATACATTGAAAAGACTTGTTTT
>JABXGS010000032.1 GCA_016550425.1 archaeon | reverse complement strand
TGAAAGCCAGAATCCAGCCTTTATCCCTAGATATTGACCAAACTCTGGCACCGTTGCCCGAAACTTACCTATCGAGAAGACGATAGTGTTCGGTTCCTGAATCATCGACGAGCACTGCCCGAAGGGCTGTAACCTCTTGCCTCAAAACAGGCGTTTTTGGTCTCCGTCCAACTAGCGGCGACACAACACTATTCGAATTTCAGTATAAAAACACCAAAACCTCTGGCACCCTTGTATAACAAGCAGGTAAATGTGCTATTCTCGGGTATGAGATAAAGTTATTTTCTTAATACAAATATACGAGCGAACGTGCCTTCTTCAATTCCTTCTTCAACACAACGGTTGTGGCGTCGTTTACTTCGAAATGCTGCAGGTTTAGGCCGATTACGAGTATTAGACTGTATAACTGATGGAAGCTGTCATGAGACAATTGGAACAGGTGCAGGGGGGGACATCACTAAGCAGTTTGACGCGATCGCTGAACAAACGATGGTTGAGTATGTAGCACGTTTTGCATCATTCACACTTATGAGCGAGGAAACTGGGGTCACACAGGTTGGAAACAATCCTGAAGGATTCTTGATTATGGACCCGATTGATGGTAGTACAAACGTTAATCACAACATTCGGTTTGCATGCATTGCCATTGCTTATGCATCAGAATTAGTCTTTGACGAAGTTGAAGTAGCGGTTGTAATGGATCTATTTTCAGGTAAAAGCTATCATGCAATTAAAGGGTGTGGCGCGTTTTGTGACCAGACCCGAATCAGTTCCACAGGAACATCCTCCAGTGAGATACAGTTAGTGGGGGTTGACGCTGTATATCCTCCTGAATCCTTAGAGAGGTTTTCAAAGGAAACCGGAGAGAAAACAATTCAATACACAAGGCATTTCGGAGCCAATGCATTGGAAATGTGTTTTGTTGCGGATGGTTCTCTTGATGGATTCATCGATCTTCGAGGAGTGTTCCGAGGAACGGATCTAGCTGCGGTAAGTCTCATTCTAAAGGAGGCCGGGGCGACTCTAGTCAATGAAAAGGGGGCTGTAATCACTGGTCCCTGTACAAATGAAGCCCGATATTCCTATATTGCCGCACGGAATCAACAGGTAGCAAATAAACTCCTTAAACTAACGTCAATGAAGAAAACGGAACAATAGGTCAAAAAATTAGTCGTTTATTGTCTCAAGAATGGAAACAGCATTCCAAATCCCTGTTCTAGCATGACTGGGACAATTGGGATCTAATGTGGCGTCACCCAGTCGAGAAATGGCATTAGACGCGCGAACTGCCGCTGAACCTAATTCACCATGAAGCAATTCAATCGCTTCATTGGCAGCTCGACGAATATTTCGAGGAACTGTGCTATCCTCACCAATCTGTGAG
This sequence comes from archaeon, assembly GCA_016550425.1. The sequence goes on along the minus strand of JABXGS010000032.1, from coordinate 2,995 downwards.
AGAATCATTGTGGCTTGGTCAATCTTTTGCATTGACTCCTCTGAAAGCTCTTCAGTTTTATTTGGATCAGCCATACGGATATCCCCCCAGGAAGTTATCTTGTGGGTTCGATTTGGAGATACCAAGATTACTTAAAAGCTTTTTTCACTGATAATTAGAATTGTATGTCAGATGATGAAATAACCAAACGGATGGGGCAGTTGCTTCGGAAAGGCGCTGCTTTGCTCAACACAGCTTGTCCCAAGTGCAATACTCCCCTTCTCAGACTAAAGGATGGAACGATGTATTGTGCTAAATGTGACAAAGAAGTTGTCGAACAAAAGGCTGAAACCCCCAAGATTGCTCAACAGGATGCAAATGATGATCTCATGAACCTCCTTGCGTCAAAAGTCCTATCAAGCCTTGCTATTCTACTTCAATCGCTTCCAGAGAACCCTCACACCGAAGAGATTCGCGTCTTTGCACAAACAGCTAAGGACCTGATTGAGATTCTGAAAGGTATTCAGCAATTGCAGCGGTAAGGTGAATCATTCCTCTACTTCATAGTGGGCGTCGAGTGTCTCTCGAATGGTTTGAGCCTTAGTTTTTCCGATCCCATGGACTTCTGCCAACTCCTCAGCTGTGGCATTAATTAGTTCAGTAATATTCTGAAACTTTGCTAAGAGACGTTTTGCCAAAGTTGTATTAACACCTGGAAGCCCCGCAACGATAAACTCCTGGAGAGAGGAAATACTCAGAACAGGTTTCTTCCCGCGTATACTCAAGGTCATCTTTTGAGAACTCTGTTCTTGCCGCGCAATGATAAACATCAGTGCGGCTGCCTCTTCAGGAGTTTTTACATTGATGACAGGAATGTTGAAGCTGGTTAATGCAGCTGATATCGCTCCGCGGATTGCAGCGGGGTTGATACCACTTGACCCATATAGGCTAGGTCCAGTTATGAGAAGTACTGGTATTTCGAAACTGTCTTTTAATGCACCTAATTGTTGGAATAGCCGCTTATCAATAATCGATTGAGCAAAATCGTCTGAGGTTTTTGCTTCGACCGCAACCCGGTCAGATAAAATATAGTCTGCTACTTCTAAAGTTTCAACCTCGAGTGTAATATCCAAGTTTTTCAATGCCTTTGTGATGGCAGACCGAAGTTCTCTGTTGTCCACAATAATTTTCGTTTCGGTTTCAGTTTGGGGTGATTCTTCTTGCTTTTTTGATTCCATGAAATCTTTCAAGGTTGATTGTTTTCTTTCTTGTTCGATATCTCGGGACATCTTCTTCATCTCTTTGAGCAGATCTTTCATTTTTGCTTCTCGGTGTATTGAAGCCCAATAATACCCTTGATCACGAGTGCCTAATGCCACCAAAACAATAACTCGTCCTGGTTGAGTTCTAGCCGTTCGACCGCGTCTTTGTATGAGGCGTACAGCACTTGGAACCGCCTCATAAAAAATCACCAAGTCACATTCTTGAATGTCTAGCCCTTCTTCGCCAACACTGGTAGCTACAAGTACGTTGTAAGTTCCCTCACTAAATAACTGGAGGATTTCACCTTGTTCTTTTTGAGTTAGACCGCGGTCGCCCGCCCGTGTGGCTTGACCTACAAACCTAATCGGTCGCGATTTTGTCATAGCAGAAAGGCTTGTCTCGATTAATCGGGCAGTATCACGAAATCGAGTAAATACCATGATGCGAGAGCTAGGAGTTTCCGCTAATTGGTGTTGGACAATTGTGACTAGTTTCTCAAGTTTAGGGTGCTCAACGTCGCTTGTAATTAGCTTGGTAACTAGTTTTTGAGCTTCTAACACATTGGGATCTTGAAAAAGGCCTTGAACCGCTTTTGATGCCTTTCTTCGCTTGGTTTCTTGTTGAAGTGCGTCAAAATAACGATGAAGAGCACCTACACCTTGAGTTTCTAACAATTCAACGCAATGATATAACCGAATTATAGCAGCACAGTGTGAGACTAGTTGAAAAAGTTGACTAGGAGGCGAAGAGGTATTAGCGATTTGATGTTGCAGGTCACGCTGAATTTGTAAAACCTGTCGAACAGAAACGTTTCTGGGATCAGTAGAAGAAATCAAATCAGCGTCCTTTATTGGAATAAGGCGTTCCCTAATAGCGCGTCGAAGGGCCTTAGCAACATTGAGAAATTCGTCGGGCAATTTTATTTCAAGCCATTCAAAATCAACTCGGGGAAGATAAGGGGCAACATCTGGACTTTCTCGCGTTCGTAGTTCAATGTTCTCAATGCTGAGGTTGGATACGATTTCTCGAATCTTTTCAATCTCAGATCCAGGCGAGGCTGTCAGTGCTAAAATAAGTGGTGAGTGACTATGCTTTTGGTATTGACTGGCAATGAAAACGTATGCGTAATCACCGATAGCTCTATGTGCTTCATCGAAGACGAGTAACGAGACATCTTGAAGTGAATATCGTCCTGCTAATAGATCGTTTTGGAGAACTTGGGGTGTCATTAAAGCAATTTTGAAGTCGTTCCAAAGAGCTTGGCGTTTTTGTGGGGCAATTTCACCGGTAATAATTACGATTTGATCTTCTGGGATTGACATGAACTCGCAGAAGGTCTTCAAATGTTGAAGAACCAGTGGTTTGGTTGGAGCCAGAATGATAGATTTTGAATTCGGAAATTTCTGCAATCGAAAAGCGGCTGCTAATACTGCAAGAATTGTTTTACCAACGCCAGTGGGTAGAACAACGAGAGTGTTCCATTTAACGGCAGTACCGATTATGGTTTCTTGATAAAGTCGTTTTTGAATGCTGTTGGGTTTAATGAAGGGGTGTTGGACGTATTCCGGCTCTGTCATGCAAATCGCAGCACATTTTTTAGTATAATAGAGTATTTTTTGTCTGAAATCACTTTATTACCCGCATTTATATTACACTATATTCCACGTGTTTGTGAAGAGGAGTGTATTCAATATGTCAAAACCCAATGCTCACTCTATGGCTGAAGCGGAAGTGTACGAACTACAGATGCCTG
>JABXGS010000031.1 GCA_016550425.1 archaeon | reverse complement strand
TCCTCGGTGAAATCCGGGCTGCGAGTTGCGAATTTCTGTCGACAATGTCAAGTCTAGCGGATTACGTGAAACTCCATTTTTCTTTGGGAAATTCGCAAGAAGGAACAGTATTAAATGGGATGTTCGGCAGAGGCAGAATTGCCAAAGCTCGGATAAAACGCGGCTTTATGCATCTTTGGTTATCTGCGGGAACTGAAAGACACTCCTCTAATTCAGGATTCTTTCAAGTGCGAGGTGTATGCCACAATGGTACTTTACGGCATCTGGCTAATCGATGCAAACAGTGGACTACTCCTCACGCATATCACCGTGCCAGGATTCGCCTTTAACCCCGATCTATTTTCAGGTTTCATTGCAGCAAGTCATGATTTCGCCCAAGAAACTTCGGGAGGAAAATTGAGCTCCATTGCCATGGGGAATTTCAAACTACTCATTCGGCGAGGACGCGTCTTAATGAAGGTACTTGCTGTTGGTGCTCGGGACCCCGAAGCCCGATATGATCCATTCTTTGACAACCTCGAGGCTCAAATCGATCCTATCTTGGCACATCAGCATCGTGAACCCGATGGCTTCAAAGCCGTCACCATTGAATTTCGTAATGAACTGCTTGAGGTCATAACTAGTGAACTTGAAGAGTTTGCTACCCGTAAAGCGCCTTCAGATCTAGCAGAACTTGCCATTCTCCGAGAAGAAAAAGTCCGAATCCTCATCAAGTCCCTTCTTTCTCGACAACAAGGAGAATTGATGCCAGAACTAGCCACAACTAAAATCGGGTATTCATATCCCCTCGTCTCTTCTATTACCGGACTAGATGATGAGGAAGCCATGAAACTCCTCGAATGTCTAGCTGATTATGGCATCCTCCTTCCTGAACCGACTGATAGTTCATTGGCTTGTCCTAAATGCAACTCCCTTCACTTACATCCCCATATCCTTTGCCCCGGCTGCCAAACCTCTGCACAGCCTGTCGAGCTCTTCGAACATCTGACCTGCGGGACAGTTAGTGTCAAAATCACCGAAGACCAAGAAATCTATTGTAACCGCTGTGGGATCAGCACCAGAGACGAAGCTGAATTCCGGGTCTTCCGTGGATACCAATGCCCCCAGTGTAATTCCTCTTTCAAACACCCTCAAATGATCTTCGTCTGCCATTCCTGCCACAACATTACCGAGCCCGAAAACGCGGGAATAACTGTTCTCAAAAAATACGTCCTCAACCCCGCACTCATCTCAGAACTCGAATTCATGTTAGCGAAACCATCTGAAAAACCTGTAATAGCACCACGAATGAAAATGGAAGCTAAGAAAGAACCTCCACCCGAACTTGCACCGACAGTTGTTCCACAAGAACTACCTCAGGTAATAACATCCGAAGAACCAGGAATCCATTCTACTCGCATGCCACCCATACCTGTTACTGTAGAAGCCACTCAACCTCATCGTTCCTCATCAGCTTCATTGGAGCATATCGTTTCGAGTAACGAAGCACAAATCGTTGAAGAACTGAAACAACTCGAAGCAGCACTCAGCTCTGGTTCTATTACGGAAGCAGAATATGATCGCAGGTTCGTTCGACTAAAACTTCAACTCCGGCGTATTCGCACACAGGAACTCCTCTAATCCGTTACTAACTTTTCTTTGTACTCTCTCGGTGGGTCCTATTTTCGATGCTTAGTTGAATTAAAATAGGACAACCAAGTTCCGCATAACTACTTTAACACACTTCTCATGGTCGAATACCATTAAGGTGAAAAAAATGGAAATCAAACGCATCGCCGTTATCGGCGCGGGTGCTATGGGCACAGGCATCGCCTACCAAGCTGCCCGATACGGCATTGAAGTCAACCTCAACGATATCAAACAGGAATTCATCACCAATGGCATGAACAAAATCAAATCTATGGTCAAAACTGGCGTTGACAAGGGCAAACTCGATCTGAAAGGAGCCAAAGCTATTGTTGACGGCATCAAACCAGTCCTTGATGTCGCTGAAGCCGTCAAAGATGTCGACCTGATTGTTGAAGCCATCTACGAAAACATGGAAGCCAAAAAAGAACTCTTTAAAAAAATGGATACAGCCGCTCGCCCCGACACAATCTTTGCTACCAACACTTCAAGTCTTAGTGTTACCGAAATGGCTACTGTAACCAAGCGTCCAGAGAAAGTTGTAGGAACACACTTTTTCAATCCCCCGTACACGATGAAATTAGTGGAGATTGTGGTTGGAGAAAAGACCTCTGAGGAAACGATTGAAACAGCGATTGCGTTCAGTAAAAAGCTCGATAAGACGCCTGTGAAGGTAAAAGATTCACCTGGCTTCATTGTGAACCGCATTCTTGGAGCTCTAATGGGTGAAGCTATTCGGATTCTCCAGGAAGGTCTTGCTACGGCTGAAGATATCGATACTGCTATGCAACTTGGGGCTAATCATCCTGTGGGTCCTTTGACCCTAGCTGACTTTGTCGGATTGGACATCGCTGCCGCAACTGCAAAAACCTTACACGAAGGTTTTGGTGATTGCTATTCCACACCTAAGTTGCTGTTGGAAAAGGTGGAAAAAGGCGAACTGGGTATGAAATCTGGTAAAGGATTTCACGAATACTCGTAAAATTCAATCAAGTAGGAGGAAAAACGAAAATGGCAGATTATGAAACTATCACCTATGCGGTCGAAGGGCACTTTCTTGCCGAAGAAGAACAAATCGGAGTTATCACCCTAAACCGTCCTGGAAAACTCAACGCGATTGGACCAGAGCTCATTAAAGATATGAATGATGTTCTGGATAAAATCGAAAAAGACAACAACGTTCGTGCCGTTATCATTCGATCTGCTTCCGAGAAAGCATTCTCAGTAGGAGCCGATCTTACAGCAGCAGCACAAATGGCTCAAGATAGGAAAATGGCGAAAGAATTCATGGAATCCGGACAAAAGCTATTCCGGCGTATTGAAGCCTTTCCTAAACCATTTATCGCTGAAATCCACGGCCTTTGTATGGGCGGAGGATTAGAAATGAGCCTGGCCTGTGATTTACGTGTCGCTTCGAAGGAGACTAAATTCAGCAATCCCGAAGTAAAACTTGGCCTCATCCCAGGTTGGGGTGGAACCCAACGCCTACCACGAGTTGTAGGCATGGGTAGAGCCAAGGAAATTGTACTAACAGGTCGTGACGTGCTCGCTGATGAAGCCCTTGAAATGGGTTTAGTAAACAAGGTGGCCCCTAGCGACGAACTCCATGGTGAAGCCCTGTTCCTAGCACAATCACTTGCCGATAATGCACCTATTGCTCTCAAGTTGGCTAAAGACGCAATCAACCACTCCTTTGACGTTCCCGTAGAGAAAGGTAATGTCACTGAACTAGAAGGCATGCTAGCCACCTTCGATACTGAAGATCTTTCAACTGGAATTGCTGCAGTGTTCTCTAAATCCAAACCCAAATTTAAGGGCAAGTAAACACACAGCTAAACTAATACAACAAAAGATTCTATTAGCGAAAACCGCGATAGAAGTATCACGATACGAACAATACATAGGTGAAAAATAAGTGGCACTACCAAAAGTCGCCATTGTGGGCGTTGGTCACAGCAAATACGGCAAACGCGGCAAAGTCATCGAAGAAGACATTGAAGGCGAGAAAGCCACCTATCCCGCCGTCACAATCCGAGAACTGGCACACGAATCATACTTCCCTGCCCTCGAACATGCAGGAATTACAAATGATGATGTCGAAGCCAGTGTTATCGGCATTGCTGCAGAAGCATTTGCAGGCCAAGGTGCTGCTGCCGCACTCATCGCTGATGAAGTCGGTATTATTGGCAAACCCACAATGCGCGTTGAAACTGCATGCGCTACTGGCTCCACTGCTATCAGAACAGCCTGGGCACAGATTGCATCTGGGCAATTCGATGTCATGGCAGCCATCGGCGTTGAAACAATGACCTGGGTATCCACTGCTTACGCAACTGAATTGATGTCAGTGGCTGGAGACCACAGGTGGGAGTATCCTTATGGAATTAGTTTTCCAACTTTCTACTCCCTTTACGCTGCACGAAAGATGGCTGTTGATGGACTTACACGTGACCAGCTTTCTGCAGTGTCAGTGAAAAGCCATTATTATGGCTACTATAACAAATTAGCACATCTGCGTCGAAAAGTCTCGATTGAAGATGCTAATAACGCCGTCCCCATTGCCTTACCCCTTCGCCTCTATGACTGTTGCTTGATTAGCGATGGTTCTGCAACCGTCATTCTAGCAAATGAAGAAAAAGCGAAGGAGATGTCAAGTGATCCACTCTGGATTACTGGTCTTGGTTGTTCTTCAGACACAATGCGTGTTACTGATCGTCCAAATCTTACAAATCTGAGTGGGTCAGTGAGAGCTGGGGAGATGGCGTATAAATCATCGGGCCGCTCTGCTAAGGATATTGATGTCGCCTATGTTCACGACTGCTTCAGCGTTGCCGAAGTCATGGCTTATGAAGATCTTGGTTTCTGTGAACGAGGTCAAGGAGGTAAATGGGCTGAAGAACGTGGACCCTACATTGACGGACCAGGAGTTCCTGTAAATGTTGATGGCGGACTCAAATCTAAGGGTCACCCCTTAGGCGCTACCGGTATCGGACAGGTCGTTGACGCTTACAAGCAAGTCTTCGGCAAAGCAGAAAAAGAACGTCAAGTTCCCGATGTAAAAGTTGCATTGTGTCACAATGTTGGCCAACATGGTCAGTTTGTGAACGTCTTCATTTTAGAGCCCTGAGGTGAAATGTTATGAGTGAACCCCAACTAGGTTTAGTACAAGAATTGTCCTCGGATGTTAAGCATCGTCAACGAATGACTGCTGAATTTCGCAAGTTCATTGATGGGCTGAAGGAAGGTAAATTCCTGGCGACAGAATGCAAGTCTTGTGGAAAGAAATTCATGCCACCCCGATTTACCTGCCCATGTGGTGGTAAGGACCTCACCTGGTTTGAAGTGAATCCTGAAGGGACACTTTACACATGGTCAATTGTGCATTTTGCTCCCGAAGGTATCGCTCGGCGAACCAATGTTCCTTATGTGGTCGGTGTCATCGAGTTCGAAGATAATTTGCATCTTATTGGGCACATGAAAGGTTTAACTAGTAAACCCAAAGTGGGCATGAAAGTCAAAATTGAACCACAAGAACTTGAAGGTGGCGACTTAGCTTACTTCATTAAGCCTGCTTAGCCCCGAGCTAGCAGGCACTCTTCCTCTTTTTTTCAAGCTAGTTCTTGAAGGACTTCAACAAACCTCTTAGTTTGAGGAGCTTGTTTGATTAAAGGCGACTTTTCGAGTTGGGAATAAGAACTGCGATAGACTGGTCGGTTTTCACGGTAGAAGATACCAATGGGGATTTTCTCTCCCCACTCACTAGCTCGTTTCATTGCGGCCGCTAGATCTGAAGCATCGTGTCCTTGTTCTTCGAGCTTGTAGACACGGTTCCGGTAGTACTGGAAATTTTGCACCCGATTGAATGTGAAACAAACTTGAAGCATATCGACAAATGCAAAACCCTTGTGCTGGATAGCAGCCTTCATAAGTTCCTTGAGATGCTCTACATCACCGACCCATCCTCGCGCCACAAATGATGCGTTGCTAGCCAAAGCGATTTGTAATGGTTCAATTCGAGGAGGGAATGAGCCATGAGGTGTGGTTTTGCTCACATATCCTTGGATGCTAGTGGGGGAAGTTTGGCCCGTCGTTAACCCATAGACTTTGTTGTTATGAGTGAACAACTTAACATCGATATTACGTCGAGCGGCATGAGGAAAATGACCTAAACCTTCATCAAATTGGTCACCATCACCAGCATGGCCAATGACGGTAAGGTCATGATTTGTCAGTTTAATCCCTGTCATAACAGGAAGGACACGTCCATGGATACCATGAAATCCATTCACGTTAACGTAATTGTAGATTTTTCCATGACAACCAATGCCTGTTACCAGCAGGACCTGGTCTTGTGGAAGACCCAAATCCACGATTGCGCTCTGTAATGCGCGGAGCACACCAAAATTGCCACATCCTGGGCACCAGGTGTTGGTTTCTTGGGTTTTGATACTTTCGCGAGTTGGTTTATCCATTATTCATCCATCCTTCAATTCCGTATTAGAGTTCCTCCTTGATGCGTCGCGTGAGTTGCAAGGGATTGAAGGCCCTTCCATCATAGCGAAAGATGCGTTGTGGTATTTCGATTCCTGTATGCTCTTTGATGAGGCTTCCCAGCTGGCCAGTCTGATTACCCTCAATTAGAACGAGGTTCTTTCCTTCCAAGGCTGCGTTGATTTCCTCAGCTGGAAACGGTGTAAGGTAAATCACTTGCAGGAAGTTTGCTTTGATGTTCTCCGCTTCTAGGAGGCGAAGCACTTCCAAGGCTACTCCTTTGGTTGAACCCCAACCTACGAGTGTGACATCTGTCTTTTTGGGTCCATACATCTTGATGAGGGGTTTTGTCTTTAGGGTTTTGAAGAGTGCTGGAAGTTTCTGATAACGTTTATCTGCCATTTTGGTAGCGATAGCACAATCATCGCCTTGGAAACCACTTTCTTTGTGGACCGCAGAATCAGAGTGAATTAAGGCTCCAGGGGTCCCTGGGATTAGACGGGGCGAAATCCCATCATTAGTCAGTTTATGCCGTGAATACGGTTCTTTACCGGAGTAAGGGGTCATAGGGAGAAGTTTTCCTCGGTTGATTTCAACCCCCTCTGCGGTGAAAGGCGAGATTGATGCCGAACTTTCGACAAGCTGTTTGTCTGTGAGTAAGATGACCGGAATTTGAAACTCGTCAGCGAGATTGAAGGCATCAATTGTAAACTTGAAGCATTCATTTACATCACCGGGGGCAATCACAACTCGTGGAAACTCGCCGTGTGCAGCATGAATCGCGAACCGGAGATCACTCTGTGCGGTATATGTAGGGAGCCCAGTGCTGGGGCCGGTCCGTTGGGCTAACATAATTACTAGTGGAGTTTCTGTCATAGCAGCCATGCTGAGAGCTTCGGTCATTAGGCAGAATCCGCCGCCGGATGTGCCGGTCATGGCTCGAACTCCAGCATAGGATGCACCGATTGCCATATTAATTGCTGCAATCTCACTTTCTGCTTGAATAGTAATCATGTTAAATTTCTCAGCCTGGGCGATAAGAAAATGTAGTAACCCTGATGCCGGAGTCATAGGATAAGCAGCATAGAATTGACAGCCAGCAGCAATGGCTCCCAAGGCTGTAGCTTCGTTACCATTCAGAAAAATTCGATCCTTTTGGATCTTTTTCGTAGGAGCCAGTTGATGCGCAAGCTTGTTCGCATAATGGGTGACAGCATAGTCATAGCCCGCTCGAGCGGCTTTCACATTCATACTGACAACCTTGTCGCCCTTTTGTTCGAAGGATTCTTGAAGGATATTTTCAAGGATTTCTATGTTAAATCCTAAAATCCCCAAAGTGGCACCTACGGCGATGGTGTTGCGAACCACATCGCGACCTTGAACTTCCTTAACAATATTCGTGAGGGGAATAGGAAAGAGATTCTCAACTTTTTTTGGCAAATCCGAACTCTTGGCATTAATCTCATCGCTATCATAAATTATACCCCCATCTGATTTGAGGGCTTTCAGATGCCTTTGAATTGTGTTTACATCTAAAGCGACAATAAGGTCATGAGTATCCCATTGAGTATAGACTGGATTCTTGCTCGCACGGATCATGTAAAAGTTATGACCACCTCGAATCAGAGAGGGGTAATCTACGGTGCCAAACACGTGAAGTCCCCCACGCATGAACACCTTGCCTAATGAAATGCCTGCTGCGGAGATACCTGCGCCTGCTTCGCCACCAATTAACACGGAAACATCATCTGTTCTGTTCACTTGTATCACTCCGGCTCGATTAGGTGAAGTCTCGGCTCAAAACTCTTTGCTAATTCTCAGTCGCTGAGTAGTGCCAACACCACTAGGAATATAAATTGTAACCCGCAAATTGGGATTTGGAGTGGAGTGTTAACCGTATTAAAACCGAAATAACCCCAAGAGAATAGAGGTCATCTTATGACAATCCGCGTTTTACCAACCATGTTCTCTTCTGAGGGAGAAACAATTCGAGGTAACTTCGTGCTTCCAGAAGGCGACGGTGTGTTTGCTGGAATCTGTAAGTTTCATGGATTCCCTGGATCTTCAGACCAGGTTAGTGGAATCGCCACAAGGCTTGCCGAGGCAGGCTTTGCGGTGCTAACCTTTGACTTTCGTGGCTTTCGATCTAGTGATGGTTATTTCAGCTTGGCTGGTGAGATTAAAGACGCTCAAGCCGCTATGAAGCATTTCCTTGCATCTGGTCACATCTCACCGGAATGGGTTGGATTATACGCCGCAAGTTATGGGGCTACTGTCGCCATAATCGAAGCAATTAACAATCCCTTGATCACTGCAATAGCGCTACGTGCACCAGTTTATGATCCCCTTGCTTTTGCTCAATCGCCTCTTGTTCCTGCTGCAATTGACGAATTGTTACGAACCTCTCCGGATGTAATGCATGGTCTTACGGAACCAGATATACGGGCTGGAGTCATTAACCGTATGATTCAGGATGCTACGCAATATAATGCCATGAAAGAAATCCACAAACTAACCTGCCCGCTTTTCATCATCACCGGAGACGCGGATCAAGGAATCGATCTAGAAGGGGTAAAACGGCTTTTCGAGGCTGCCAATGAACCAAAAGAGCTGGTTGTGGTACAAGGAGCTGATCATAACCTCACAAACCCAATCGCCTTTGACCAAACCATGGAAGCCATCGTGGCGTGGTTTAATCACCAATTCATTCATGGTGACTATCTCGGAATCTAACAAAGTTTTCTAGCTATCTTTTATCTAGCAATTTTAGATACTGCTTGGTTCACCGAAGTTTTTAGGGGTGAAGTTACCGCCTTTCTGTGGGTGACCGACATGATTCATTGCCCAGTTTGCGAAAAGAAACTACCTGATACCGTTGAGGTCTGTCTAAATTGTGGTGCACCGGTCACCAAACTCATCAAAGAACCAGAGAATCATGGCTTTCATTTTCTCGTCGTCAACTCTTTAGATATCCCCACAGATTGCTGAACTTGGATGCACCATAAAGTGGAGACATCCTCATTGGATTAGGCGACTTCTTATGAAATGATTTCTGATAGCGGATGTTAGTACTCATCATCTACCGATTAATCAGTTCAGAATCCACTGGTGCTGTCGTGAGAGACTCGACTTCTGAAGCATTATTCAAAAGGAGCGCTTGCGCTGATTCGAGAAGGGCTTCATATTCAGGGTAATTCACGATTGCCAACGGATTGTTTATTGGAAAGGGTAAACTCTCAACCACGGTTTTTGTCAAATCATGGACGAAAAATCGACCTTTCTTAGTCACTTCGTTTCCTTTTACATGTCCTGCGAACCGGAGTATCGAGAGGACAAATTTGATGCTTCTAGGCATCTCTTCAATGACTTCGGAATCCATTTGTAGATTATAGAGTTCATGAGCAAATTTACGCCAAAACTCTGACGTTTCATCCACTTTTGTCTGGAAAGCTAACGCCTTGTCATTCCGTTGCATATCCACATATAATGGTAAAGGCGGATTGACCATTTGAGAACCGCCTACCTTGCTGAAAGCGGCCGCTCCAAATCCCAGGTAATCTATCACTAACTCATCGCGAGCCGAATCATAGATTTTTTGGGTCTTTGAAAAGACCCACACATTCTCGCGGAAATATCCATGACCGTCTAAGATTTCTCCAGCTTGTTCAATAAGGTTAAACATGCTTCGGGAATCCATTTCTGGAGTGACGCGCACTCCCGGAATCTCCATAAACGGATAGGTCGTGATTTGTTGGGGATTCACCACGCCTACTCGATCTACATCAAAGAGAAAGTCAGCCTTCGTTTGCTTGGGAAGCCCGACCATTAAATCGATATTCACCGTGAATCCAAGATCTCTGGCGTGGTCAACAATTGACTGAATCTGCGCCTCATCTGCCTTCGCCCGATTGACATGCTGCAGCGTATCAGGCTTCAGTGATTCGACACCAGTGCTGAGCTTCTCCACACCGAGTTTACGAACGGCTTCAAGATATTTTGGTGTAAATTGCTTGGGATTCCCTTCCATACCAATATTCGCCAAATCGACGTATTTACGCAGCGCCCCTAGAATACGTCCTATTTCTGCTGGCTGTAATAAATTCGGAGTCCCACCACCGATATACACCCATTCAACTTCTCCCTGCACGCCACGTTGGTGAATTTCTTTTTCAATGCTTTTGAGGTAAAGGTCTTTGAGGTCTTCTTGATATCGCACTTTATGGAAGGGACAGAATGCACACAGTTGCTCGCAGAAGGGAACATGAATGTAGATTCCAACATGGTCCGGTGAAATTTCTTTCCAGTTAATTTCACCGAATTGGAACTTGATTTTAGAGAAGCTGTTGGCGAGTCGACGGTTAGCGATGTAGCCGAGCATGGTATTACTACCTATCAAAAAAGTAATACTGCCAGCATATAAATATTACACACAACCACATACGCACCTAACCGAAGTGAAGCCCAATGCCAAAAAGTGGTGTTACCCGAATCAGCATGTCGCTCCCTCCCAGTCTTCTAAAGGAATTTGATCAAGTAACTGCCAATATCGGTTATGACCGATCTAAAGCAATTCAACAGGCAATGCGCGATTTCATCTCGGAGTATCGCTGGGACCAAGATCCTGACACAAGTGCAGTGGGAACGATTACAATTATTTATGATCATGATGTTTCCGGGCTTGAGGCCGAATTGACCCGGATTCAACATCAACACACCCACCTCATTACATCGGTTACACACATTCATTTAGATACACATAATTGCTTGCTAGTTATTGTAGTCAAAGGACGTGCAGCCACAATGAAGCAGTTGGCGACAGAACTTCAGGGTCTACGCGGAATTTACCAATTAAAAGTCACCAGCATGATGACATAAGGTAAACTAGCTCATCAGCATTCTCATCAGCTTGCATTAACAAGTACTTCACTGTAAACAACGACGATTTTGTTACCGAAAGTGACAGGAAGACCAAAGCCCATGCATGTACGATGTTCGGGCGGTTTTCACTTCGCTAACAGGACATAGAACTAACATCAGTCAACAGAATTGATTAAAATTTTGACCACGTACGACCGATCATTTTGCTGGTCATCTCGATTACGTGCTTCATGTCATTGGCAGGGACAAGTCCAACTTCAGGTGCCATTTTCATAATTGAAACATGGGCTACAAAAACCTCTCCCGCGTCTTCATACACGACGAAACTACAGGGAAATAATAAGCCAACGTTTTTGGAAACATCCAATGCTGCCTTTGCTAATTTGGCACCACATGCACAGATCATCGTATAGCGGGGATACTCCTCGACACCTAACTTCTCTTTGAAAATATTATGTAACGCCTTTACCATTAGGACAGAGAATCCTTCTTCTTTCACAATTGCTTCAACATGCTTTACAGCCTGGTCGAAATCCAAGTTTAGTTTCTTTTTAAGAGCTTCAACCATTATGAATCACCTACTCCGTCGAGTAATCATCGAATGCTTTGAGAGTCTTTCTGGCTGCCATCAAATATTCGTTCATCTCATCGTCCATTAGTATCACCAGTGAATAGGGTAGTACTAACGGTTCTTTGGAATTAAAAGAGGTTTGATTACTAGGAAAAGTAGAAAATCAGAAACACTCCAAATCGCCGGAATATTCTTGAACGTTCGTTTTATGCTTCTAACCAGGTGCGATTCGATGGAAAAGGATGAGAAGGATAAGCTCATTGCCTTGGAGGCATATAATTCAATGGCAAGGGCGTATAGTGAAAAAGTCCTCACTAAGGATTATAATGCGTACCTTGAACGCCCTGCAATATTATCTCTGCTTCCTGATGTTGATGGACGCTATATTCTTGATGCTGGGTGCGGTCCAGGTCATAACGCTGCCTATCTTATCGAGCATGGAGCTAAGGTTATTGCAGTTGATGTTAGTCCCAAAATGCTTGAGATTTGCCGAGAACGACTTGGAGAGAACGCGGACATTCGTGAAGTGGACTTGAATCAACCTCTCCTTTTTTTCCGAGGGGAAACGTTTGACCTCATCTTCTCTTCCCTCGTTATGGGCTACATTTTAGATTGGTATTCAACTTTCAAGGAATTTTATCGCATTCTCAAACCAGGTGGTGAACTGATCTTTTCCACCATTCACCCATGCACTCCCTCAACAATGCGTGAACGAAAGGATTACTTCGAAACTCGCCGAGTCGAATGGCTATGGACTGGATTCGGCAAACCTACAATCATGCCCTTTTACCATAGGCCTCTCACTGCCTTTTTTGGACCACTCATTGAGGCAGGTTTTCAAATTTTGAAGATTCTCGAACCTCGACCTTTAGATGAGTTTCAGAAGACGAATCCTGAAGACTATGAAAGGGTGTTGACTCGTCCGTCTTTTCTATGCATTAAGGCAGTAAAACCCAGCAAATGATTGTTACATCATTGCTCCTTCAAGAGGACTAGCATTTGCTGAATATCCGTGGTTGGTAACTGGCACTGATGATTGCTACACACATAAGCAGTAGCTTTTCCGCTGATACTCGTATAGTCTTTTGTGAAGGGGGCGAGTTTTGCTATTCGCTTTTCTTCTCTTTGCGGAAGTAATAACATTACCTTGTTTGGAATGAATCGTTCAGTAATAGCCTTCACCATTTCTTGACTGTCATTCGCTTCTGGATTTGCAACTAGTACCAGCTCATATGTGGGGCCGACGGCGAAATCCACCGCCACAATCATTAAGGTGAATCCAGCGGGGGATCTTAATACATCGCCTGAAAAAGCTTGACCTATTTTGGCCGCTTTGAATTCCAAGTCAGATGTGCCAGTGATTCGGCTGAGTCGAAGTAAGTTGAGCATCGCGACGGAATTTCCTGATGGGATTGCTCCATCATAAGCATCCTTTTTCCTAAGGAGAAGGTCTTCGGCATCATCTGCAGTGAAGAAAAAGCCGCCATCTTGCGTATCCCAAAAGTGAGTAAGAAGTGTTTGATTCAGGTTAATTGCTTTTTCAAGGTAGTCAGGGTTGAAGGTGGTCTCATAGAGTTCAAGGAGTCCCCAAATCATGAATGCGTAATCATCCAGGAAAGCCGAAATTGTGGCTTCTCCATCCCGGTAACGGTGTAGAAGATGTCCATCCTTATACAGGTCGGTGAAAACAAATTTGACCGCCTTTATTGCAGCCTCAGTAAAGCGTGGTTCGCGAAGTACTCTTGCTGCTTTAGCAAGGGCAGCAATCATTAGACCATTCCAATCCGTGAGGATTTTGTCATCTTTATGGGGGTGTATTCGCTTCTCACGGATAACAAACAGCTTCTTTCGTGCGCCGTCGAGAAGCTCTGATAAAACCTTCGGGATCATTTTTCGATTTTGGCCTTCTGCTTCCAATGATACTCGAAGATGAGGGATGTTGGTTCCCGTGCGTTTCCCGGTCGCTTCTTCAAGAAAATTCCCTTCGGGTTCAAAGCTGTAGACATCAAGGAACACTTCAGCTTCTTTTGTGGTCAGGGCATCCCGAACTTCTTTTTCTGACCACACATAGAACTTCCCTTCTTCACCTTCACTATCTGCATCCTCAGCGGAAAAAAATCCGCCTAGAGGGCTAGTCATATCACGAAGTACGTACGTGATGATTTCTCGAACCGTGTGAGCATACGCTGTCTTTTGGGTTGCTTGAAATGCTTCCGAGTAAGCCATTATTAACATAGCCTGGTCGTAGAGCATCTTCTCAAAATGAGGAAGCAACCATTTAGGGTCAGTTGAATAACGATGGAAGCCAAATCCCACATGATCAAAAATGCCGCCTTGCCTCATCTTGTCTAATGTCTTTTCGACCATCCGAAGTGCCTTTCCACTTTTTGTGCGTTTCCAGTATCGAAGTAGAAACAATAGGTTATGGGGAGAGGGAAATTTAGGACGGAATCCAAATCCGCCATGCTCTTCATCGAATCGTTCTTGTAGTCGGTCAAAGGTCATTTCCAAGACGCCTTCTCCCAACTCTGCACCACGTGTACTAACGTTCGATGCTTCAAGGCTCTCTATAATATTACCAGAAATCGTATCAAGTCGCTTTCGTTCCTTATTCCATAATCGTTGAATTTCGGGGACTAGTTCATCCATACCTATTCGGCCAAACCGCGTTTCAGGAGGAATGTAAGTCGCAGCAAAGAATGGTTTCTTATCGGGGTGCATAATTATCGTTAGTGGCCAGCCTCCGCTCCCGGTCATCATCTGAGCGACTGACATGTACAGTGAGTCAATATCTGGTCGCTCCTCTCTGTCCACCTTGATATTGACAAATGCCTCGTTCATCAGTTTAGCGATACGTGGATTCTCAAAGGATTCCCGTTCCATCACATGACACCAATGGCACGTACTATACCCGATGGAAAGAAAAATGGGTTTGTCCTCTTTCTTTGCTTTTGCAAATGCCTTGTCACTCCATGGATACCAATCTACAGGATTATGAGCATGCTGTAACAGGTAAGGACTTTTCTCATGGATAAGTTGGTTTGGGAGTTCCTCGTTGTCCTTATTCATGTTCTATCACAAATGAAGAAATTCCGTGTTGCTTTTTTATACTTGCATTTTCCTAACACTACCCTTCTTCGAAATCATGTGATCTAAATCATGCATAGAATCAATTCTTAAAAATCAGAAGCTGTTTTCATCGCAGAGCACATTGTCACAGAAAAAGTCAACATTACGAATAACTCTCCTTCAGTTGTTCTTGTAGCGGATCCAGGTAAGCTACGAAATCTTGGGCTTGCATTAAACATACTCTTCGATCATGGCTGTTCGGTAAAAACTGGATGACGTTATGGACACGTAGCAATTATCGTCTTAGAACGACACTGTAACATCCCAAAATAAATTGGAAGCGAGAAAGGAGATTTCCTTCCTCGACCAGCTGAGGAAATTCAGCGAGTGTTTTCCAATTTTTTAGAAATTTCTTCCAGAATGGTTTTCATGTCGCGTAACGTCATGAGAATTTCATCATCTAATGAATCCGGTAGTTTGGGAATCTCGCTATCTCCGTATATCCCGGGTTCTGTTCCAGTGGTGTAAGGTGCTCGGAATTTGCGTAATTCCTGAAGAATGAAATCCCGGACTTCTTCATAGAATTCAATCCCTTCCAACTTCTCTTCAGGTTCTTTTTTCTGACCAGAAAATCCTGCGGTCTCAATATTAACGGATCCGATTCCAAAAAGTCGATCAAGTGGACCTGACTTCGTACTGATGTTAGTAACGGTCCGAAACGGCACATGTTTGCGTGTCTGATTGAAGATACCTTTCTGGACATAGACCTCCGGCATGCTCTCACCTGATTCTGAAATGACTGAGTATTCAATATTCCGAACATAAAGGTCGGTGAAAATCATTCCTGGTACCAACCAGAAGAGATTGAAAACCCACATCCCACTAGTAATTGGCAGCCACCATACAGCAAAATTCATCCACAATAGATCTGCATCAAAGAATCCAATTAAAGAAATACCAAACCAGCTCAACAAAACGATTAACCAGAAGACGATTGCAGTAATCCATAAGTCAACTATTCTTTTTTGGAGATAAGCCCTTGAGGGTTTGAAAAGCCGACCATGTGAGATCTTCTCTCCGGGAGGACGGATTATGCGACTGTCTCTACTCCTATTTTCCAATGTCTTCAACTCCGTTGATAACGAGGGATTTCCTTGGCCGCCAGCTTATTGAAAATGGCTGTAGACTGCTGGGTCATCGGCAAAACTTCTTCATCTGGACGCAATTTAATCCCGTATTCTCTGATGATTGTATCCAGCGTTTCTCGACATTCAATGAGTTTAGGACAATTGTGGCACATAATCCCTGCATAGGATGCGTGTTTGTACCACACGATAATCCCCAATTTGAATGTGAAAACAACGTAAACGACCGAGTTTGCTTGATAGTCAAATCCAATGAGGAGGCCGTTATAATCCAGTAGACTTTCCACATCAAGGCGGTGGCTTTTAGCTTGCGCACGAAGGGCTTTTGCGATTTTCCCACGAGCCCGATTCAATACTCGGGATACGTAGGCGACAGACCAGCTTGCTCGACCGGCCTTCGCGATAGCACTTGTTGATAATCCCTGATGAAACTGCTGCCAGACAACTTCCTCATCAGGGGATAAAATGCCCATCGTGAATCCTCGTTTTTTTGATCTGTGATAGTTAAATTCTGATGGAATCTAATAATCACATGTTTACCAATTATTAGTAAACATTTATAAATTTATGTATTTGGGCTATTTTCAAGTGTGTGCGTAGGGTTTCTCTAATAGCAAAAAAACGAACATTTAAGTTCGCTCAGGTTTATATCCAAGTGTCTGGTGTAAGATTACCGTAAACTGGTAAACATTCTTAGTGGTTACAAATGAAGAATATACTCAATGGAATTGCATTGATTCTTCTTTTAACAACCCTCGTAATCTAACTTTCAACAACTATACGCTGATCTCCGACCAGTTGGACAAGTCTATTTTTACCCAACGCTTACCAACGGTTTTACTGCTAAGATTCATGTAACACTTAATACATCTGCGACCCTAGTTGCCCATGCTTATTGTAATCTACACGGAATCTGGGAAGGAAAAGGAATCAAAGTTAAGGTAACAACGGATTAATCTTTCCAAATCAATGCTTTGACATAACCGATTGTATCAATTAAAAAATACATGTTCTAGTTGTACACTTTATAGTAGCAAAATTATATGAATCTCCGCCTACCATGATACTATGTGATGTTATGCCTGAAGAAGCAAAAGACCATGTGGTCGATAATTTAGTACATTGCGCAATATCACTAAGCGCCTATAATATGGTAACAGACCTTAATATCAAACTCTCCCTTATCCAACAGATAAACAAGGAATACAATGCCCTGGCTAACAAACTGGAATCAGGCAACATTTCCCAACAGGATTTAGATGTCGCCGCTCCCGTTGCGAAGGAAAAGGTGTCGCCAGAAATTCGACGTCGCGATGATTTTGGATTGCATGCAGAAGCCACTGACAAACTAGCTAACTCAGCACCATCGCGAGTCGATCAAATCATTAACTTCTTGAAACAGAATCGGAAACTTGAGATTCTTGCAACGTTGTCTTTCAAAGAACCCGCTGAATAGATTCAGGTCTTAACCTAAACGGAAATAGGGGTTTAGTTCAGACTTTTCATATAATTCTCTCCCCAAAGTTATTTCTTTTTTCTAATCTCTTTGGGAATTTTCTCCAATGGATTTTCTTTTCCTCTAAATGCTCTTCGTCTTGCTATCGCGGTAATTGAAAATAGGTTATTAAGGGATTGAATCACTGGAAGGATTGAGTTCGATGTCTGAGTTTCTGCTTTTGTCTGTGTATCGCCGGTACCTTGAAGCCAATGGATTTGAGGTCGAGCAAAAAGCCACTATAGCCGGTAGTGTGGTTGATCTTTTAGCAACCTCTGAGAACCGTACTCTTCTGGCTGATGCGAAATGGATTCGGAGCCCGGGAGATGTTTACGAAGCTGTTGGACGAGCTGTGCAGAATCGAGTGGCTATGCCAGAAGGCACTCCTGTTGTCGTAATCCCTATTGGTGTTGCTTCTGAGGAAATCCGAGAACGTATCCTCGGCGCTTGCTACAAGTATGGAGTTGAACTCCATTTTGTAGATATCAATAAGCGCGAAGTTTTTCCCGATTACTTAACTACTCAGGTGTACCCTGCCATCCACTCCATGATTCAACAGACGCGTGATCTGAAAGAACAGGGACTCTCTGGTCCCCAAATCAAGGCGCTTTACATCCTTTTTACAACGCTTCAGTTAATTCTAGAACCACCCGAACTCGTTGATGATGTAAAGAGTGCGTTAGCCGAGCTCCAATCCAAATAATTACAGGAATTCAGTGATTTCCCTCTTATTTTCGTTGATTATAGGCTTGAGTGTTTGGACACCTGCTGTTCAATCCACTGCTTCAAAGGTTCTTTGGCTGGGATTGATTTTATCCAATCGGGGTCTTTGTAAAAACCTTCATGTCGAATTGTGATCAGGTCCTCCAGTGTGGAAGGTCGGTTGTCAGATACATCTTCTTTGAAAAGATGTAAGGGGTAATTATAGGTACTTGGAAGCGCCTGGAGTTCTTCGGGGGGAAACATTGAAAGAATCACCCCTGAGAGTGCTGCTTGGTGAACGAAAATTTCGTATCGTTCATCCTGCTGATAGAATCCCTGACACTCACGGTTCTTGTAGAGTTCGAAGAATGTGTCGTGCCAAATTCGGAAGAGCCGGTTCGTTGGTCGAGTAACCAGACAGCCCGCATTGAAGTAGGGACGGATTTGTGTCGCGTCAACATGGGTAATCATGGGAAACACTCGATCTTGGGGGACTTGACAGGACTTATAGATGTGGGACCAGAAGGGGTCAAGGGGTTCTGTATACCGCGAGCCAATAAGGGTGTGGTGGACAGGTCGATAAGCTAGGCTCTTCGAATCAGGGATTAGAAATTCGGTAGGTTCCCCCAGAATAATGGTATTAGCATCCAACCAGGCCAGTAAGGTGGTGTCTCGTTCGGCCATTGATTCGGCAAATGCAATTGCTTGAATGGTATCTGCGAAAAAGAAAGGCAATTTAGATCGATCCATAGCAAAAGGAATCAACTTCGCATCAAGTGCTTCGAAACCTTTTATGGTGGTTTCCTCGAGAGGCTGAGATGATTCGGGTGTAAACACCCAGATAGGCTTTTTTGCTAATGATCCAGCGAAGTTTCGAATGCTCTCAATGAGAAGTAGCGTATTGAGTTGAGATTCTTTCTGAGGAAAAACGATTGTAGTGAAAATCAGTTGCTCTAGTTTCATAAGCCAACCCGACATCCCTCCCCTCTTGGTCCTATTAAATAAACCCAAAAGTAACAACGAACCCCAAAACTTGAATTTTGGTTGATTAATTAGCCGAAGCAGGTTTGCCATTACAATATGGAAAAGATGGTTCCTGATCCATTCTCGCGATACACATCATCGCCAACAGTTCTTCGGATGGCTTCCTTTGCTATCTTATGCGTGCAATGGCATGGTGAGACGAGATTCACATCTTCATGCACAAACAATTCACCTACATTGACTCCTTCTTCTTCTGTCTTCAAATGGAAACCACCAATTACAGCATGGACTCGACGACCGGGAAAAACTTTCTTCGCAGATTGAAGGAGACGTCTTACCTTCGGATGTGCGCACCCTGTAAGTAAGACAATTCCCACACTTTCAACATTAATGACTACGCCGTGTTCTTTGAGCTTCTTCGGTCCTAAGGCTCCAGTTGTCGCTATTCCTGACCGAATTATGGAAGCTTCCTCAGCAACTATGCGACGGATATTACTTTGGCTCAAAGTGAGCTCCAACGCATCGTGATGAGCAGGAAGGTAGGTAACCAGATCCGTATGCTGAATCAACTCTAGAGCTGGCTGAAGCGCCCCAAAATGATCATGGTGAAAATGACTAATCACTATAGCCCGAAGATTGGTAAAATCCAGATTCAATGCTTGGGCATTATGCCGGAAGACTTGAGCACTGCCACTAGTATCCATGAGGAGTGCTTCAGTCCGACCTGGAAACTGAATGTTCACATGCAGGGATAATCCCCAGACATGATTCAATCCGGGTTGAGCAGATTGGTTATCGACAACAGTAGTGATTGTAACCCCAAGTACCTCTTCAGCAATAGCGTCAGGTGCAACCATTGTCTCAGACGCCATTCGAATTACCCCTGATTTCCTATTCGCCAGGACACTTAATCCTTCTGTTCAGCTTCTCCAGTGGATATTCTATTGGCGTAACGCTTTCTATTATCAATTAGATATTATCTAGGAACTCTGTATTCTCCTCCTTATAGGAAAAAGCAAGGTGCTAAGGAGCAAAGTGCTTGCTCCTTGAATAGGTACAGAATCTTAGTTCACTAATTTTGTTACGGCCTTAAGGCGCATTTCTGCTTCTTTGACGATGCGGTCCACGACTTCTTGAACCGTGGGAATTTCGTCAATACCACCGATGGTTTGACCAACGAGGATGGGCCCTTTTTGGACGTCGCCCTTGTAGACAAGTTCGTAGCGTTCCATTTCATCGAGGAGATCATCAGCTGTCATAGACGATTCTTCAGCCATTCGGGCTTCCCGGTCGGGTACGGGTGAACCATGAGTCTTAGAGTATTCATTTTTAAGTAACCGAATGGGTCCGAAGGCTCCAGTAGTGACAACAGTGTCTTCGTCCGTTGCAGGTAATATAAGGGCCTTGTAATCGTCGTGGAATTCACATTCCTTTGTGGCGATGAATCGGGTTCCCATTTGGATACCTGAAGCGCCCATAGCGAGAGCACCCGCAAGTCCTTTACCATCAAACCATCCACCGCAGGAAATTACAGGGATGCCGCCTGCCATTTCCACCATTTCGGCGGTTAGCACTGTGGTGGCAACTTTTTCATATGAGTTATGACCACCGCCTTCGTAACCAGTTGCGACGATTCCGTCTAGTACACCTTTGGTGCCTGGGAACTTCTTTTGGAACCAGTCAGGATTCAGGGCTTTGACTGCTAGCCATTTCGCAGGAATGACGTGAAAGACTTTCAAATCAGGGTCTACATCTTTGAAGTGATGTGCTCCTGGGCGAGGATCACCAGCTGAGGTGATAACAACTCGAAGTTGTTCCCTGACTTTTTTATTTTCTTTGCGAATCCGAGGAATCAGTTTGATAAGTTCAGGGTAGTCGATTTGGAGTCGAGCTGTTCGAATGTTGACGCCGAAAGGACCATCAGTATTTTCAACCACATCGAGGATGTTTTTCTCCATTTCTTTGATGGGATCCATATTACGTAGATTCGTATGTGAGACAATACCGAAGGCACCGGCGTTGCTGACAGCTGCACATAATTTAGTTGTGTAGAAGGGTCCCATTGCCGCTTGGATAATGGGGTGTTTGCAGCCGACCATTTCGGTGAATTTCGTTTTAATCATAGATTTCACCTAACGCGGAGGAATCGAATTGCAGATAGGGCTTTTTGTTCTCATTGGCGGCTGGGGTAATTTAAGTGTGCGCGTTGTTATCCAATCCACTAAAATCGTCAACCTTATAGTGGTGTATTCAAAGAATAATCAGGGCAAATTGACCTCATCTGATTGAGGAAGTGGCTACAACCGAAATAATTCTGCTGAGATGAAGTAAGGAGACGGACCTTATGGCAGGGCTCGGGAAACTTGATGTTGCATGCATTGGTTTTATGACTGTGATTGTGTTGACAATTTCTGGATATATGGCAGTATACGGAGGTTGGACGCTAGTTGAGGGAACTCCGATTTGGATGGGCTGGGTGTGGTGGGTTATTTTCGCGATTGTTATTATTTCACTTCTTCTCATTATCTTGACTTCAAGACGAAACCCAGGTTAGACTGAAAGCACATATAAGAATCCCCAGAAGTGAATGATAGACCAATAAGCTCTTGGGTGTTCTGAATGCAATGATTGAATTTGGGCAACAACTCTTTTACTCACGGTCTTGGGATTTGGTGAAAACCAAAGTTGTGAAAATGATTGAACAGAAGAATTGGAGTACTTGTTGGGTGCCTGATCATCTTCGAGGATTACCTCCGTTCGCCATTGATGCCTTTCTCTCTCCTTGGACGATGCTAGGTGCCTTTGCAGAACTTGCACCTGAAATGTCATTAGGCGTTGCTGTTACCGATGCTATTCGTCTTCATCCCGCCATTTTAGCCCAAAACGCCGTCTCCTTAGACCATCAATCTAAAGGACGCTTTATTCTAGGAGTGGGTGCGGGTGAAAAGATGAATCTAGCGGTCTACGGATTTGACTCAAAAAACGCTGTAAGCCGACTGCAGGAGTGTATTGAAGTCATGAAGTTGCTGTGGACCCAATCAGGACCAATGACCCATCATGGCCGATTCTTCAAGTTGGACCGTGCGGTTCTGGAACCAAAACCGCTTACCCAACCTCACCCACCGATTTGGATTGCCGGAAATGGTCCTCGGACCCGCAAATTGACCGCTGAACTCGCCAATGGTTGGTTCCCCTTTCCCACATTACCAGAAATGTACCGAGACGGGCTCAAGGATATCCATCAACATATGAAAACTATTGATCGTGACCCTTCAACTTTAGCTGCTGGATTCTGGGGTCGGGTTTTCATGCATGATGATCCAGGAATTGTCTCCCAATATCTTGGAGGATTACGTGGACAGCTTGTATTACAACCCCAGGTACTGGCTGCCTTAGGGTTTTGGAAAGAAGATTATTCGTCCATTTATCATGAGCAGGGCATTCACCCCAGTACTATTAGTTTGCTAACTTACGACGCTGATGATATTGCCAAACTGGATATCAGTAAGATGCTTCCGATTGTTAGTGACATTCCCGAGGACGTAATCAAATCCATTACGCTCGCAGGATCGCCAGAAGAAGTACGAAAGAAAATTCAGGCTTTTGTGGATGCGGGAGCAAACAAATTTTGTTTCGAAATCATCAATGGTGTAAGTAAGCGAAATGCTCCCTATACTTACTTCGACGTGTCGCGAATTCTTGCTGAGGAAATTTATCCTGACCTCACCAACTAGCTCTTATAGAAGTAAATCAATGCAACCTTCCTATCATTGAATTTAGAATTGATGTGGTTCGATAGTCATGGTAGAATCCCACGTCCATATCGAGCATAACGGTCGGATTGCTTCAGTGGATGTGCTTCGTGGCGTTGCATTGGTGTTTATGATTATCAACCATTTCGGACAAACCTTCGTTGGTGGTGGATATCAGTCACCTATTGCGATGTCGATTCTCTTTTTTGGTATAATTCCAGCGCCTCTTTTTTACATTGTTGCAGGAATCGGTGTTGTCTTGGCCAACTCACGCTTCCAACAAAGAGGGGATTCCACAAAGACAATTTGGAAATGGGTGCTGTCGCGGGGGCTTTTAATCATGGGATTAGGCTATCTCTTTTCTGTTGTTATGTTTGGGACAGTATGGATTCTGGATTGGAGTATTCTCCAACTCATCGGCTTCTCTCTGATTATTGCTCAGCTAACCCTTTACATTCCCAAGCGTTATCGAGTATTTCTCCCAATTCTGATAATACTCTTGGCTCCTATATTTCGTGTTTGGCTAAATTATGAGGTAATTGTGGGAACTGTTGGCAATATTCAGTATGCGCCTCCCCAAACCTGGTTCGATCATTTGTCTGCTATCGTTGCAACAGGAAAAGCCCCGCTCTTTCCATGGCTTGCGTGTTCAATTATTGGCACATTCATCGGAGAGGCGATACTCGAAACCCCCGCGAATCCCAGACGGCTTGTTTATGACACCCTTGTTATTGGGAGTATTCTATCCTTAGCAGTTCTGCCTTTCTTTCTTCTTGGGGATCTTGTGAGCCAGTATCCTCTCACGAATGGTTTCTTCCTGCTTTCATCTGGCATGGCACTCCTTGCTGTAGCTAGTGTCTTATTGACTGTAGATGTTTGGAAATGGTGGAATCCAATTAGTCGGCTCTTTGAAATTAACGGTCAGATAGCTTTGATCTCCTATATCGCTCACCACCTTTATGGCATCATCCTCTTTGGAGTCATTCTTGGGTTCTATCGCACAATTGGGGTGATTGGATGGATTCTGATTACAGTAAGCTATTTCGGGCTCTCGCTATTTTTCGCCTATTTTTGGCTACCATTCCGCTCCAAGCGATCTGTCTATTGGGATATCGCAGCCACATATATCGTTCTTTTTATCGCATTGGGTGTACGCTGGATTCTGGCACTCAACGGTTTTTGGACATTTTAAAAACAATGCCATCAGGGATTATTATTCGTGGATAATAATTAAGTGGAACAAGACAGAGAAGACTCAGTGCCATGACGGTACTGCGAATCGGTCATCTCTCAACCGCCTATCATACTGCTTTCATTTTAATGGGGGGACATTGGGTTGAGGAGAAAATGAAGGTGCAAGCCGAATGGACGCTATTTCCCACTGGACCTGCCATAGTTCAAGCTTTCAAGAACGGAGATTTGGACCTCGGTTATATCGGGCTCCCCCCTGCAATGATTGGTATGGAACAAGGATTGGATATCCAATGTGTAGGTGGCGGGCATGTTGAGGGAACCGTGGTCACTGGCCTTGCAGAGTACAAAACACTTCAAGAAGCCGGATCTGTTGAAGCAGCTTTGCAACAATTCGAAGGCAAGAAACTTGGCACTCCTTCAAAAGGCTCAATTCATGACGTTATTATTCGCAAACTCGTTGCTGATGCCGGACTAGCTGCCTCCATAACAATCGAGAATTTTATCTGGGCGGATTTCATACTTGAAGCGATGGAGGATGAGAAGGTTGCTGGAGGTTGTGGAACACCTCCACTAGCTGTTCTTGCAACGAAATATTTGGATGCTCAACTGGTGCTTCCCCCAAATTCCATTTGGCCCTACAATCCCAGTTATGGAATTGTAGCTACCTCATCCATGATTAAAGCACAACCAGAGGATGTACGAGGATTCCTTGCAATTCATGAAGACGCCTGTAACCTCATGCGAGAGAATCCAAGTAAAGCGGCCTCCCTAGCCGTAAAAGAAATCGGGATAGTTGATGAGACATTTCTTAAACAAGTGTTTCGTGTCTCACCCAAATATTGTGCAAGCCTTCCCCCCGAATACATTCAATCCACTTTGGCTTTCATTCCAGTGCTGCAAGAGATGGGCTATATTCAAAAAAGTCTCAGAGAAGCCGATGTTTTTGAAACTAGCATCATCGAAAGGGTACATTCCCTCCCACATCATTACAATGATCCTGGGAACCTAATATAACAAGCCTTATCCACCTGCTACCGGTGGAATAATGACGAGTTCACTTTGATTATGAATTGGAGTTTTGAATCCTGCGAGATTTGCGATGTTCTTCCCATCAATAAAATAGATGATTTGTAATCCTCGAATATCACGCCCAGATCGAATCATTCGATTAAATGCTTTGCCATACTTCTTCGAAAGGATACTAAGAAGGTCTTCGACTGTCGACCCATTGTCAACTTCTATCACCTCTTCTCGTGTTCCGGTGATTTCTCGAATGACACTGAGGTACCTCACAGTCACGTACATTCTTGGCTCAGTTGTCTCTGTGTGAGTTTCCGCGTTATAAAAGTCACGATGATTCTAAGGATAAGTGATTTTCAATCCATAATACATGAGAGAGCATAAAGTTTCTATAATTAAGGGAATCATTTATGGTGTGTCTTTTTGTAACATTTATCTGAAATCATGCAAGATATCTCACACAAAACACGAATGAGGGAGTAAGAAGAAAGTGAAAAAATCAGAACGAAATGGAAGTATAGGAGCAATTATTGGGGGAGCCGTGGGAATTAGCGTTCCCATCGCTATTTTTACAAGCAATTATTTTTTTATTTTCCTTAGCCTTCTGGTCGCATTCATTCTGATAACTGGGTTATTCTTGGGAATGGATTATGAAGAATAACCTACAATGGTGTAGACTGTAAGGCGGTTTTCTATGGTTTAATCCCAATCTAATATCCAGGGCAACACGTCTGGTAGTAACACTAATTAGGTTTGCAGAAATGGTGTCTCCTATACCCTGAGATGTGGTGGAAAGGTGAAACAAAGAAAGATTCCCACCCGTTCGAAAATTGTCTGCACAATCGGACCTGCCTGTCAAAGCAAAGAGAAGCTATTAGATATGGCAAAGGCGGGAATGGATGTTCTACGACTTAACCTCTCGCATGGAACCTTAAAGGAACATAGAACGCGCTTTGATCGCATTCGCGAAAATCTTCCCAATCATCCTATTCTTATGGATCTTGAAGGGCCCCGTGTTCGAATCGGTATTGTCAAATCTCCCTTCACCCTAAACGAAGGAGACCAAATTACTTTAACAACGGAAGACATCGAAGGAGATGCCGCCCGTGTCAGTGTATCGCTAAAGACTCTCACTAAACTAATCAAAGCTGGTCAAAGCATCTTCGTTAATGATGGAATCGTCGAACTTCATGTCGATAAGATTCGGGGATCGGAAATCCATTGTTCCGTGGTGACTGGTGGAGAAATGAGCACGAATAAAGGTGTAAATGTTCCGGGTGTCGATTTAGGGATGGCTGTACCCACACTCCAAGATATCGAACATCTCAAGTTTATTGTTGAACTTGGTCCAGAATTTGTAGCCATTTCAGCGGTGAAGCGCCGAAGCGAAATTAAAAAAGTCCAAGGCTTCCTGCGCAATGAAGGCACTGATATTCCTATTATATCAAAAATCGAGCATATTATGGCTATCCAAAATTTTGACGAAATCCTGGAGGCAAGTGATGGCATCATGGTAGCGCGGGGTGATCTTGGTGTCGAAATTCCACCTGAACAAGTACCTCTCCTCCAAAAAGAAATTGTCCGTAAGTGTAACCAGGCAGGCAAACCAGTCATAGTTGCAACACAGATGCTTGAATCCATGGTGCATAATTCTCGTCCGACTCGGGCTGAAACGAGCGATGTAGCAAACGCTATTCTAGATGGATCAGATGCAGTAATGCTTTCAGCTGAGACAGCAGTTGGGCGACATCCAGTTGCTGCGGTTCGGGTCATGGAAACGATTGGGCAACAAGTGATACCGTCATTTCCCCAACGCGATTTAACCTACTATGATTCAGGGCAACATCTTATTGCGGAAGAACTTGGTCGGTCTGTCGTCACCATGGCAAAGAATCTGGATGTCCAAACTGTTCTTGTTTTTACTATGGCGGGTTATTCGGCCCGCATGGTTTCAAAATATCGACCCTTCGTTCGGATTGTTGCAAGTACGCCACATATTCGAGTACAACGGCAGATGAAATTAATCTGGGGCACCGAAAGCCTATTGATTAAGCATTGTGACGACATGGACGAACTTCTTCAACTGGCTTTCAAGAAGCTGCACAGTGACGGAATTATCAAACCCGAGGAAAGAGTGGTTGTGGTGCGTGCCTCTGCCTTGGTTCCCGGTCGAACTAATGTGCTCGAAGTTTTTACAGCTAAAGATGTGCTCGAAGCCAAAATTGGCTAAACGGCGGTAAGCCTTTTATCACTTCTAGTAATCTTTGACTGTACATGTAATTTCTGGTGAGCAATGTTGACAGAAGCAGCAATCGAAGACAAACGCA
Source organism: archaeon (assembly GCA_016550425.1). The sequence continues at coordinate 14,536 of JABXGS010000031.1, read as the reverse complement.
TCACTCTTGAAGAAGTTACCAAAAAGGTTCATAACGGCGCCCACATCGCCTGGGGCGGATTTGGCTACCAACGACCGCCTGAAGCCTTTGCAATGGAACTCATCCGTCAAAAGAAACGCGAAATACGTATTTACACCTGTGGATCGGAGCATGATTTGGACATTCTCGTAGGTGCTGAAGTGTGTTTGGAATTTGAGGTTGCCTTCTTTGCTATTGAAGCCTTGGGATTAGCCCCCAATCTTCGCCGTCGGATAAGGGAAGGGAAGGTCAAATTTGAGGACTATTCTAATCTGGCTATGGCTCTCCGGTTTTTGGGTGGGGCTCTGAATGTACCGTTTATGCCAATTCGACATATGATTGGATCTGATATGATGGAGAAGACTCGACTGCGGAAAGACAAGGCGATGATGATGGAATGTCCATTCAGTGGAACGCCGGTTGCCCTGTTACCTTCAATTCAGGCGGATTTTGGTGTTATTTGTGCTCAGAAAGCGGACCAAGCTGGGAATGTGCAAATCTTTGGTATTAAAGGGGAAGATAACGAGATTACTCGCTGTGCAAAGAAGTCAATTGTGTTTGTAGAAGAAATCATTTCAAATGAGGAAATTCGACAGAACCCGGATATGACGATGATTCCTGGTTTGTATGTTGATTATGTTGTGGAACTTCCTTTTGGGAGCTGGCCAATGCAGGTATTTGGTTTGTACGACTATGATTTAGCCCACTTGCAGTATTATGTTCAGCAATGTAAGACTGAAGAGGGCTGGCAGGAGTATTTAGACGAGTGGGTTCTTGATGTGGAGAGTCATGAAGGACTCCTGAAGAAGATTGGAAAGAAACGATTGAAGGAGTTGCGAGCAGATCCACGATTTGGCTACTAGGAGGATGTGATGGATATGGTTGAGTATACAGCAACGGAAATGATGGCAGTTTGTGGAGCCCATGCTGTACAGGATGGTGAGCGTGTGTTTGCAGGCACGGGTCTGCCAGTACTTGGTGCAATGCTTGCTAAGGTAACCCATGCCCCAAATGCCATCATTATCTATGAAGGGGGAAATGTTGACACCCAAAATAAGGACTTAGCGTTATCTGTAGCTGATTCCCGGTTGGGTTACCGGGCTGCAGCCTCAATTGGACTTATTGAAACCCTTGGCTTTCTGATGATGGCAGGTCGAGTTGATGTGGGTTTTCTGGGCGCGGCTCAAATCGATGAATATGGAAACATCAATACCTCCTACATTGGTGACTTTGAATCACCCAAAGTCCGCCTCCCAGGAAGTGGTGGAGGTAATGATATTGCCAGTTCAGCTGGTCGTATTATCCTGATGTTTACACACGATTCACGAAAGTTCGTAAAGAAGCTTGATTACATGACAAGCCCGGGGCATCTTTCTGGACCTGGAAGCCGTGAGAAAATGGGTTTAATCGGAGGAGGACCATCACTTGTTGTCACAGACAAGTGTCAGATGGATTTTGATCCTAAAACCAAGCGAATCCGGCTGAACTCGGTTCATCCGGGTGTAACGGTCGAATGGGTCAAGGAAAATGTGATGTTCGATTTAATAGTTCCCAAATCGGTTTCTACAACGGCTGAGCCTACTGAATATGAACTACAAAAACTACGTGGACTTGATCCACAGCGTATCTACCTTGGAAAGGGACAGAAGTAGTTCTTCGTTATTGGTCCCCAATAACGTGTATTATCAGTTGACGTGTTCGAGGTCGAACGTCTAATTCGAGCAGAGCGATCTGTTGCCAGGTCCCCAACGGCATTTTTCCTTCGATTATTGGGATTGTAAGACTGGGGCCTATTATGGCAGCCCTGACGTGGCTGTGACCATTTCCATCTTGCCATCGAAGATGGTGTTCATATACGGCGTCTCGCGGTGCAAAACGCTCCATTGCGGCGGGGAGGTCTTTGAGGAGTCCTGGCTCGTATTCAATAGTAGTTACTGCGGCAGTGGAACCAGTACAGAAGACTGTTACGAGTCCTGATTGGATTGTGCTTCGTTCCACATGCTGGGTGACTTGATTTGTAACGTCGATGATGTCGGGTTCACCATTGGTTTTGACTTTCATGTCACCGGTATAGACTGTCATATCACCACATCTGACTCAGTTGAGGTGATACCTTGATAAAAACACTATGAGGTGCAACGGAAAGATAAAAGGGAAGAACTAGAGAGGGAAGCCGAACCCTTATGCTAATTATCGGAGTTGTTGCCGCATTAATCGCGGCATTTTCCTGGGCAGTCAGTGCAGCTTTTTATAAGACCGGTGCGAATGATGTCTCGCCATTAACTGCAAATTTCATTCGTATCCTTGCACCTATCAGTATCCTTGCTTTTATTACCCTTCTCCTTAATCTCTATCCACAGGTTCTATTCTTAAGCCCATGGGAATGGTTTCTCATTATTGGTAGTAGCCTCTTTGCTTTTGTGATTGGCGACGCCCTCTACTTCATTGCAATTCAGAAATTAGGTGTAAGTCGAGGAGTACCAATCACCTCAACCTATCCTCTCTTTGTTCTGTTGTTTCAAACCCTCTTCTTAGCTCAACCAGTGCATTGGTTGATGATTCCAGCAGCTTTGCTCACGGTAAGTGGGATCGCTCTTCTCGGATACCAACTGAATAAAACCGCACAAAAAGAAACGCCACTCACGCGATCTCTACTATTGATTGGCATTTTTGCAGCGATAGGCACTGCTATTAGTTGGAGTATAAGTACCATTTTTCTGTCCGCGGTTCTTCAAAATACTGATTTGGTACTTATCGCGGTTATCCGCCTATTCATTGCTCTTGCCATCATGTCTCCTTTTATTTGCGGGCAACAAATCGTTAAACCAGAAAAGACGCTTACTCGACAAAAGCTGATCTACTTAAGCATTGGTGGCATCTTTGCATTAACAATTGGCTATGTGGCCTTTGCTCGCGCGTTACAATTAATGGATACTACTTCTGTCGCGTTGCTCTCCTCGTTGACCCCGCTCTTTGCTGCTTTCATCGGGTGGCGTGGTCTTCAAGAACGTTTAGATTTCAAGACCTTGCTGGCGATTATTGCCTGTGTGGCTGGAGTTATTCTCACTACCTTCGCTGTAAGCTTTGTTTAAGCTCTAAATCCAATAAAGCGAATGATTTTAGGTCAGCTTCCTTTAATTCTTCGATAGTACACAGACATCCTGTAGGTGACACTGAATGAAATATGAGGACTTTTACAATCCCAAATACAAACCCGCTCTAACAGATACTATCTGCACTTTCCGGATCGAAACCAGGGATCCTAAACGAAGCATGGAATGGGCGGCTGGTGGTGTTGCAGCTGAAAGTTCGATTGGGACTTGGACTGAATTAACGACTGAGAAACCCTACATGAAAAAGCTTGCCGCAACCGTCTTTGAACTAACCGGGAACGTTGCTCGCATCGCTTATCCTATTGAGCTCTTTGAGCCTGGTAACATGCCTAACATCATGAGTTCGGTAGCTGGGAACGTCTTTGGACTGGGCGATCTCAAGTACCTTCGATTACTCGATATTAAATTTCCGAAAAAATTAGTGAAAAGCTTCCCAGGACCTGCGTTTGGCATTCCCGGAATCCGGGCTACTATCAAAGTTCCAAAACGACCTCTAGTTGGAACAATTGTGAAACCTAAACTTGGACTTCGAACCAAAGATCATGCTACTGTTGCCTATGAAGCCTGGGCGGGGGGATGTGATATAGTGAAAGATGATGAAAATCTTTCGAGTCAAGCGTTTAATCCCTTTGAAGATCGCGTCATCACTACATTAGACCAACGCGATCGCGCCGAAGAAGAAACTGGGGAAAAGAAAGTCTACTTAATCAATGTCACTGCAGAAACCCAGGAAATGCTCCGACGAGCTCAATTTATCGAAGATCATGGCGGACGAGTGGCCATGATTGATATACTGACCTGTGGTTACTCTGCAGTATCAACACTTCGAGCACAAGGCTTCAACCTCATCTTACATGGACACCGAGCAATGCATGCAGCCTTCACAAAGCTTCCCCAACACGGAATTGCGATGCCCGTTATTGCCACTGCTTCACGACTGCTCGGAATTGACCAGTTACACGTAGGAACGGCAGTCGGAAAAATGTCCGAAGACCGAGAGGAAGTTGAAACCAACATTCATAAATGTAAAGAACCACTTGCTGGCTTGAAACCAACTCTGCCTGTGGCTTCAGGAGGGTTACACCCACGACACGTTCCTATTCTTATTGACATTTTTGGAACAGACTTGGTTATCCAAGCGGGTGGCGGAATTCATGGACACCCTAAGGGAACTCGAGTAGGTGCAACTGCAATGCGGCAAGCGGTGGATGCAACCCTAGCTGGATTCTCTCTTGAAGAATTCGCGGCATCACACCCAGAATTAGCTGAAGCTTTGAAACATTGGTCGACTACATAGCCTTTCACTTTCCAACAAGCATCCCTGGCCTTAACAGCATCAACAATCAGTCTGGTCTTTGATTAACATGTGATAAAACAACCTGGAGCCGCAAGTCTTTACCTTTACTTGGGGCGTAACATCATTGACTCTTGGAACAAGTGGAGGTTTGGCTAAGTTGATTAAATCCATTATTGGGTCTATTTATCAAATACTAGTTAAAATTTCGATTATTAATGCTGGAATCCACGGAAGAACTCCAAATATAACGACAATCAATCCGGGTATTGGTTTATCTATTCGTCGTTGAAATATGGCAACCAACACGGCAACTCCCAGAAAGAGCATCAAAGAGGAGGCAAAGGCAAACCAGATTCCAAAGTAGACAAGGGAATGAGCCACGATAGCTGAATAGGAGACAATATCGCCAACACCCATAAAAGTGCCACCAAGCATCGTACCTAAGAAATCCATGCCATCAACACGCTTATGCCAATCAGGTTGAACAGCCTGAGCGGTGAAGATATCAAGGGCAGCTAAAGCGATGAATAAAACGAAGAGTGGCAGGGTAGGAATCGCCACGCCAAGGAAAGCACCGATACTTCCTCCATACCAAATAACCATCACTTGTTTTCCCCACGTGGGTAGCATATCAAGTATGATAAAGAGAATGGCAAACATAGAGAAGTATATCGACGCGAAAGCTACAATTGTATAGAGAAAAAGATTCTCAACGCCCTGGAGAAAGAACAGAAGGATAATATGGCCCACAAGTAACGTTGCAAGAAAAAGTAGTGGGGAAAGAAGTACCGAAACGAATAGTCGATCTGGACGGAGACTGGAGAACCGAAAAAAAAGATTGAGGATGAAGACGATGCCAAGTCCAATTCCTGCGTAAAGAAGAACCATGTAAATATTAAGCGGAAAAGGATAGGCGGTTCCCAGTGAAATATATGTGAGATCAGTTGTCGATAATAAAATATACGCTAAAATACCACCGTAAACAGCAGCAATCGCTACTTGTGCCGCAATGGTCCCAAATCGCCTTTTATCAAATTCGCCGTTCAATATTTTCACCTAAAAAAAGGAGGGTTGTAGGGCCGAAGCCCTACTTTGGTCTAGACTACTTTCGGATTCTGAAGAAGTAGACGCCAGCGATGATGATAATGACTATCACCACAACGGCAATGCCTACGTAAATCAGAGGATTGAATGGAGGTGGACAAAGTGGTCGATCATCTGGAACTTCAACACCGAAGTGCCAGTTGTCATTGCGTTCTAGGATGATGTATTGTCCAGTTACCCGGGTAACCCACTTGAAGGGACCTGTTCCCGACATTTCGGTCGGAGTATCAGGGCTCCAGGTGAAGTTGCCAGATTCATATGGTTCCCAGATGTGTTTGGGAAGAATCGGCAAGCTTGTTGCTCGGGTGAATTCTACGTAGCCACTACTGTTAGAATAGACTTCAACAGTTGTCGCGTTTGGTGTATCAACTCGGTAAATCTCTAGTAGATTGACTGACCGTGGAGGAGACCATGGATGAATGTTCATGAAACTGTATTGAACATCTTCTGAGGTGAAGGTTGTTCCATCGTGCCAGGTGACATTGTCATATAGATAGAAGGTGAATAATTTTCCATCTTCAATATCGCCTGCTGCGACAGTGTCTTCAATGGTCCAGTTCCATGCAAGCCCGGGTCCTATACCTTGGTCTGGATCGAGAGGATCAACATTCCAAAGGGTTTCGTAGATGAGTCCTAAGACGGTTAACGTGTAACCCGAATCGCTTTGGATGTAGTTGGTGTAGTCCATTCCCTCAGAAAGTACGGTGACGTAATCCGTTGGGATACAACCGAAGGGACCACCAGCATCTTCTGTCAGTCGCATTTGAATGTAGGTGTATGGGTTTCCACCCATGCGGTTAATAGCGACTTGGGGCACGTAGCCTTCCCAAATGTCAGTTCGGTAGGCGTGGGTGTATTCGTCGTTGTAGCAGACAATCATTGGCATCTCTTCTATGAGAATTCTACAACAATTCCATGCCCAGTCGCGTGCCTCCATTCGAGTTGGAGCTTCAACGAAGGCGGTTGCGTTTCCGTCGTATGCCGTGTTATTGAATCGGTAGAAGAGACCGTTGGAGCTGCCTTGGGTGTGGAAGAAGTCATAGAGTAGGAACGGCTCACCCGGTGGATTGATGTTCCAGCTGAAACAGCCAAGACTAAATTCACCAGTGATGAGACCAGCGATTAAGGCGTTGAAGTCAACTTCTACGACTGTTCCAATGAGGCCGCATTTCTCCATGCTATCGACCATCACGGTAACAGCTTGGATAGCGGGGTCATAGCCTGTTGACGCCCATAATTCGATTTGTAGTCCATCAGGGGCTAAAACGTCACCACGCTTATCGCCTGCGGTCCAGGTTCCGCTTTCATCAGCGTCATAGTACCGATAACCAGGGTGTGGTGAGTCAGGAGTGTCAATGATGTGAGCAGCATCCAATGTCGCGTTAGCATCAGCAATTTCTTCTGTATAGAAGTGCGAAGCCATTTGAGATTCATATTCCCAATATGCATAGGGCAGCGGAATAGCGCTGTCCATGGGGGCAGCATAACCACCACGGGCGTTCGCCACTACAGCTGCTTTATCAAGTGCTTGGTTCAATGCATAACGATACCCGGTGATATTGGTTGGGAATCGTTGGCATTGCAAAGTAAATTGTCGGTAAATTGCTCCTTCAATGGAGGTTACCTCAATTGCTGGGTTTGCCTCAAGTTCTGTCACTGATTGGTGTGGAATACGTTCATCGTATGAATAAACGGTACCAGCCTGAAGAGCAAGCAGTGCTTGAGCTATATCCTCAGATGGATACACGACGAAGGTAATTCGATCAACGTAACCACCGTGAGGATCGTATCCACTTGGATATGTCCACGAAGCGCTAACAGAGGCGCTCTGTGGAGTAAGGTACGCAAGAGATAGGAAGAGGCCCACTAGTGCAATTGCAGTCACTAAAGAAATTTTTCTTAAATTTGTCAATTCGGAATTCATTCCTTCCGTTTACTACCCTTGCGGCCATGCAGATTTAGCACTGCCGCTAAAGGTCAGTCTTCATCCTCTAAAGAGATATATATACACTCTGGTATAGGCGAGTACACGATGTAATTCCTTTATTTCTAATGGCAAGAGAAGCTCTGATACGCCATTGCAACTGGGTTTCAAGCTGAGTTATTCTGCTTCCTTCTGAGTTTCCTTTTCGCGTTCAGCTTTTTCAAAATCCTCGCTTAGAGGAGGAGGTATTGGTCTTTTACGTTGTAGGCTGCGCGTACTGAGTTCAAGAGAAATAACCATGACCAAAAGAAGACCCAACGAAAGTACTCCTATTAAGATTAACATACCTCCAAAGAGTGAAACTACCGCATTAATTGACCAAAAAGCAAACATCAGAATGCTTCCAAGCATCATTAAGAAAACAGGGATTATTAGGGTCCATCTACGATAAACAACTTTTACTTCGCGTTTTTTTGCCATCGTCTTATCACATTCATACATTTCGTAGACTTCTATACCTTGGTTAGATCAAATCATCAGTTCGTGGCTCAATTATAAATTCATTGAAGAGTAGACCTGCAACAGTGCCTAGGGTAAAGACAAGCACAAGAGGGAAGAATAGGGGAACCGTTAATGCAAATTGAGAGATTATAAAAAATGGCGCGGTTCCAGTAATAATCCCGAAAAAGGCTGGAGCTGACCTTGTGAGAGCAAGCAGAAGTATGGAAAGAAACATAGTCGCTAGCATAACAATTATTGTGTCCTTGAATTCAATACAAATAATTCCAAGGAAGAACGCTGGAATAAAGAGTAGAATAAATGCCAGTTGGTTTAAAACGGGGATAACGGTTGTGTAGGAAGCGTGAAGAATTGAGGTGGTTATAATTACAGCTCCGACTAATGCATATCCAGCAAAAACAATGCGTGTTTTTAAATACGACATTGTTTGTCCTCAATTAATTATTGATACAAGGTCATCCATATTTTATTCGCGGATCGAGAACCCCATATAAGATATCAGCGATTATATTAGCGATAATGACTGTAGCTGCTATCATGAAGAATATACCCTGTGCCACTGGCCAATCATTTGCGGTGAGTGAAGCATATAGTAGACGACCCATTCCCAGCCATATGAACACGGTTTCAGTGAGAATTGCTCCGCTTATGATAAATGCGAAGTTAATTGCGATTAAAGAGATTAGGGGTAGAAAGGCGTTACGTACTCCGTGCTTGTATAGAACGGTCCGTTCTTCAAGGCCTTTTGCACGAGCTGTTAGTATATAGTCTTCTGTCAATACGTCAACTAGGGTATTGCGCATAAGCAGCATGTATCCTCCAAAAAATGCTAATGTCAATGTCAAAGCAGGTAGTACTAGATGCCATGCCACGTCAAGAGAATAGGATATCGGGTCGTTGGGTATTGAGCCGGGTGGACTTGTTGTATGTCCAAGTGGGAATAAGGGAAATCCAAGATAAATTTGTGGAAGAACAGAGAAGGCTAGTAGAAAAGACATGCCTAACCAAAATACTGGTAGACTATACATGGTCAAACTAAATGTAATTAAGCCCGTGTCTAATGCTCCACCATGCCGACTTGCTGCAATAATTCCTGTTACTACACCCAATATTACAGCAAAAATTGTGGAAGTGCCCATAAGAAGTAGGGTATTCGGAAGGCGTTCCATTATGTCTTCTACGACTGGATTACCAGAGCTGAAACTAATACCAAATTGCAGTGTGAACATATTTCGCATATAAGACACGAAATGGAGAAACCAATCATACCATGTCGCGTTTGCTGGCGGAAGCTGATACAACCGACGAATCCCTTCAATGGCTCTTGGGTCCATACCTGGGGTAATATAGAGGTATGCAGGATCAATTCCAAAGATAAAAACTGGCAATCGGAAAAGAAAGAAGTTGAATATAATGACTGCAATAAAAAGGACTATCGCAATAATGATGCGCTTGATTAGATAGCTACGTAGTCCCATAATCTTCACTTCACTTTAAATTGAGAAAAACCTGAAATGCCAAGACTAATAAAATTAACTGAAGAGGTACTCTAACTACTCTGTTCTTTGGATTAGAACATTTAATAGCAGAGAAGTGGTGCAAAAAAGATAATGTCTGGACAAATGAGTTTTCGTTCGCTAATGAATACAAAACCGACATTGAAGTGGTTTATTGTAATTGGTATTATTATGATTATCATCGGAATACTATTATCTTTCATGAGCTTTAGCGGAATTCTGCTAATTTGGATAGGGATCTTCTTTATTGCTCTTTCATTGATTATCCTATTGTATCTCTGGCTTACTGAAAGATATCTTCCCCAACCAAGTATGAACCGCGTTACTTCTCAAACCGGGAAAGTACTTCACTAGCATTGGTTCACTATTATTCATAAAAAGCTTCAAGAAAATCAAGATTCAGTTTCAGACGATAGCTAATTCAATTCATTGTGCTGGGGGCGAATTTAATTGCTGCACGTACCGTCAACTTAATATAACTTTTAAACAGGTTCGGACTGTTTATACTAAAAAGGCATTCTGCATTAAAAGACCCCTTATGGTGATTATTGTATGAGTGAAAGAGGATTCAAACACCGGCTTTCAATATTTGAACGTGCACAAGGTGTTTGGAAGCGGTATCGAGAAGTAAAACAAGGGCTTTTTGGAATTTTAGTTGTGGTTTGGTTTTTTTTCATGGCTTTACTCGCTCCAACCTTATTCCCATTGTACCCGGGAGTGTTAGTACGGGTGGGTCCAGATTTTGCAGCTCCCCAATGGATGTCATGGACCTCTCCAGGTGATTTAGGAAACCGCATTGATTATCCCCCTGGCCAAAACTTTGTACCTGATCCATTCTTTGATCTCGATACCTCTTGGACAGTGAATGCCTCATCTCCACAAGCTTCTTGGTATTATGATACTACCGATTTTACTGGCAGCATAACAGGTGCAAATCGATCATTGGTTCTGCAGCTTACCGATGATTCAAATAATGAAACATATTTCGGACAAGGCATATATGCTGATATAACCTTTACGTGGGAACATATACCTCCGGCATTGGCCTATGTTTATTTCACATCACAGGTCGATATATCCGGGAATTTGACAGATAATGCAGTGTTGATTTATTATAGAATTGTAAATGAAAACCTTGATGATCCCATCGTTACACCGGGCCAATACACCTTTCGGCTTGTTCCAACCTTTCCTCGAAACTGGCAGACATATACAAACATCCTGACTAGTCAAGTAATGACTAGGGCATTCCAACCAGGTCAGGAAATTACTATTCGTGTTTTTATGGAATTCCGGCAGGGTGAAGTCAATAAAGACCAGGTTGGGACAGTGAGTCTATGGTCTGATGATATACAAGTCTGGGGCTATAGCCATTTTTGGGGCTCATTAGGTACAACAGATAGAGGGCAAGATGTTATGGCCCAACTATTCTGGGGGGCCCAAGTTTCACTTTTTATAGGAATTGTCGCCACGTTTATTGGTGTAGCAGTTGGGCTAATCCTTGGTCTCGCTGCTGGGTACTTTGGAGGCGCGGTCGATGAGGCTGCAATGCGAGTAACGGATTTCTTTATCATCATGCCAACACTACCTGTCATGATGATATTATCTGCAATTCTGAGTCCAAGTCTAGGAATCACAGTCTTTGTAATTGCTTTATTCGCGTGGCCTGGACCTGCCCGAGTAATTCGTTCGCAAGTACTAGTTGAAAAAGAAAAAGCCTATGTAGAAGCAGCAAAAGCTGCTGGTGCAGGTGATGTCTACTTAGTCTTTCGCCATGTATTCCCGAATGTGTTGACAATCGTTTTTGTTCAATTAGCTACTGGTGTTTCTGGAGCGATCCTTTCTGAAGCCGGATTGAGCTTTCTTGGATTGACACCCCAAAATCTTGTATCTTGGGGTCGAATGTTACAGGCTGCTTATAATCAGGCTGCCCTGACGCAGATTCCCCCAGCTTGGTGGTTCTTTATGCCTCCTGGGCTTTGTATTGCATTGCTCTCTATGGGCTTCATCTTTATAGGGTATGCTGTAGATAAGGCACTCAATCCGCGACTTAGGAAACTATAGGTGAGAACACAATGTCATTGCGCGTAGAAAATCTTGTAGTGTACTATTGTATGCAACGTGGAGACTGCAAAGCTGTTGAAGACGTGACATTCAACATTAAAGCAGGCGATTCAGTGGGGCTTGTTGGGGAATCAGGTTGTGGAAAAAGCACAGTTGCCTTTGCCATTCTTCGCATGTTACCTGAACCAGGAGAAATCATTGGAGGACACATCTATCTGGATGATGTAGATATGGCTACATTAAACCCAGAGGAGATGCGAAACTTCCGTTGGACTGAAATCTCTATGGTCTTCCAAGGGGCAATGAACGCGCTAAATCCAATTTTGCGGGTAAGCGATCAAGTAACGGAAGCCATGCTCAAACATGATCCAGAACTTGATAAAGAGACGGCACTAGAGAAAACCAAAGACCTTTTCAAACTAGTTGGTATGGACCCTGATCGGGTTAATCACTACCCCTTTGAGTTTAGCGGGGGAATGAAACAACGTGCTATGATTGTAATGGCCCTTGCTTGTGATCCTAAATTTCTCATTGCTGATGAACCTACAACTGCTCTTGATGTAACCGTTCAAGCACAAATCATGCAATTGCTCAAACGACTAGTCAAAGAATTAGGAATCACACTAATGCTAATAACTCACGACCTATCGGTAGTAGCTGAAACTTGTAACAACGTCATCATCATGTATGCCGGGAAAATCGTTGAAACGGGCTCCGTCCTAGAAATCTTCCAAAAGCCTTGGCATCCTTATGCACAGGGGCTAATCGCTTCAATTCCCTCTATTGAGAAATCGAGCGACCAAACCCTGGCATCTATTCCTGGATCACCGCCTAATCTCCTAAATCCCCCTCCCGGGTGTCGATTCCATCCACGCTGTATGTATGCTCAAGCCCTCTGTGAAAAAGAGGATCCTCCATTACTTGAGGTGAGTCCAAATCATACGGCTGCCTGCCACCTTGCAACTGGTCGAATCAAAGATGACAAATGGTCACCAGGAAAACAGGAGGTCTAACAATGTCTAAGGCAACAGAACCAATTATCTCATGTCGTGGACTTCGAAAATGGTTTCAAGTAAGTTCAAGTTTTTTCTCACAACTCATCGGTGGTGAAGTATACCTTAAAGCCGTTGACGGCGTTGACTTAGATGTCTATCCAGAGGAACTCTATTGCCTTGCCGGAGAATCGGGTTGTGGAAAAACAACAACTGGCAAACTCCTTATGGGACTCATTACACCTACCGATGGAATAGTCACGTTTGCTGGAGAGGATATTAGTAAAATTGGTCGACGAAAACTTCGGCGACTACGGGCGAAGATGCAAACGATTTTTCAAGATCCCTACTCATCGCTAAATCCTCGGCTAAGTCTCTATGATACCATTGCCGAACCTCTTCGATTGAACAAAATCGCTAAATCCGGAGAAGATGAAGAAGCTCGAGTCATTCGGGCACTAGAGGCTGTCCAGTTGGTCCCCCCCGAAGAGTTCACTTTTCGCTATCCTCATGAACTTAGTGGTGGGCAGCGGCAGCGTGTGGCGATCGCTCGAGCCATTGTTGTGAATCCAGAATTTATTGTTGCCGATGAGCCAGTTTCCATGCTTGATGTGTCCATTCGATCCGAAATTCTCAATCTTCTTGAAAAAATTCGTCGTGAGTTTCACATTGCCTATATATACGTTACTCATGACCTTTCTATCGCAAGTTACATCGGTGATAAAATCGCAATCATGTATCTTGGTAAGATCATGGAAAAAGGAACCATTGATCAAGTTATTCATGGCTCTGTTCATCCTTATAGCCAGGCATTAATTTCAGCTGTCCCCTCACCAGATCCAACAATTCAACGTAAACGCAAGGTGCTACCAGGTGAACCTGGTAGCCCAATTAACACTCCTCCAGGGTGTCTATTTGCACCTCGTTGTGAATTTGCCCAAGATAAATGCCGACAGGATGAACCATCTTTAGAAGAACTTGAAACCGGACATTGGGTAGCTTGCTGGTTCCCAAGACCTCCACTCCGATTGGCATTTGATCCTGCAGCGACATTAAAGGAAAAGACTAAATCCTAACCAATCTAAGCCTAAGCAGGTTGTGTATTAAATTTGGGCGATGAACTCATCATCAAGCAACTACGCCACATCATCGACCTTTTAAATAGGGCGCTTGAGAAGTTAGACGACATCACCAGACCGAAGAGTCGGAATGTAGCGTGGCGGCTTTTTTTTCCTTATGGTGAATTTCATGGTCAAAAGACCTCAGCCAAAGAAGCATCAGCTATCATGCTAGATATCCAGATCCGGATGGATGATATGGTGAAAACGCTTCGTAGACGAAGCCATCCTTTATTTGAGCGCGTTAAAGAATTGAATTATCTTGATTTGAAGGAAATGGGCGAACAGCTCACCAATCTTCCTCAGCGGGCACAATACCTTGGTGAGCAAATTGAACAATATGGGATTCGCATTAAGGAATTCGTTGAAGAATTGGAAACGACTAAATCCAGTCCTTGATTCAAATTTCGAATATTGTGTGTACCTTTTGAATTATTCGAGTTTGAGGGGTTTGGCGAATGCTTGCATGTCTAAGAAACCATGTCCTGACACATTAAATGCAATCACAGCTTCTTCGCCTTTTTCTTTAAATTCAAGAGCTTTATCGATTGCGGCACAGACACCATACGAGGATTCTGGTGCTGGTATGAAACCTTCAGTTTGGATAAATCGGCGAGCCTGAGAATAGACATAAACCTCATCAACAGGATATGCTACCGCATCAAGTAAACCGAGTTTTCGTACTGCACTCATGATTGGTGCGGCTGCGGAATATCGGATACCTTCAGCCCAGATTTCTGGCATTTCAACATCATGACCAAGTGAATACATTTTCAGTAACGGAGTTAGTCCAGCATGATCTCCATGATCATAGGTGTATTTACCTTTCACGAGATTGGGGGATGCTTCACTCTGTGCGGCTAAGAAGCC
>JABXGS010000197.1 GCA_016550425.1 archaeon | reverse complement strand
TTCATCTTCACCCGCATACGCATATAGGTCTCACTAAGAAGCTCTATGTGCCGCTTGGCAATATCTGGGTGGATATACATAGCCACAAAACGCTCTTGGATCCGCAGCACCAAGAACTCCGGAAAGAAGGATTCAAAATGCACATCCGAGGAAAGCACAATCAACGGATCATCTTGGGCAGAAACCTCAACAGAATCTGCACCCATCTTCGTAATGACTTGCGACTGCTCCAAACGCCGCAGTACATTATCCAATGATGCTTCCTTTTCCACCACTCCAACTAATTCGGATTTATGCGCAATCTTCCGACGTAGCGTCTTTGTCACATCGTAAATATCAGGATCGAGAAGCAATTGACCAATCATAGTCGTGTCTTCTTCGGTCCACTGATAGTCTTCAAAGAAACTTTTTACACGGTTTTCATATTCACGGAACTGTTCCTTGTTCAACCCGCCACCCTTTGCTAATTTCAGCGATTGTTCTGGTGGAAACCGCGCACCCAAGAGATCATTGACCAAAAATACGCAGTTATCGGACACTGCATTAATCCAGTCTTCTTCCACAAGTCCACTACGTAAAAGTGGCAAGGTCACAAGTCCCAAATCTGGGTAATGCTTTCCCGTTTGCAACTCAAGCCACTCCCGCAACTCCTCGGCTGGAATCCCTCCCCGAGCCAATTTATGCATGAGTAACCGAGTTTCCTGATCCACGAACACTTTGGCAAGCCGCTGCTCCACAGACAGCTCCACCATCCGTTTCAGCTTCTCAAAGACCTCACCCAGATACTCCACAAATTCTGGTTCACCAATATTTTCCACAATCTCACTCGATGCAAGCGTCAACCCCTCTTCATACGCCCGAGGCTCCTCCTCCAAATCCATAAACAACATGATACAAAACTGATCACGCCCACGAAGAATTCCCGTATAGAAACTACTCACTGCCAGGTTCGTCCCTTCGAGGGTCATGGTGAGAAAACCGGCTTCAGGTTTACCCATAGCATGGGCTGTGAAGACACGGAGCATATCGTCCTCAGAGACTTCAAGGTTACGCGGATAAACGCCCACAACACGTAGACCTACCTTGTCGTCCCAACGGCATACACTTAAACCTTTTGGCAATATAATTAGCCTCCCATTTATTCAAATGATTTCTGTAGCTTTGGGTTTTAAAGTGACCTGTCGGCACTTGGTTTTGACTATCTGGTTAAGGGTATTTAACTTGTTTGCCGGTTCCCCTGTTGAATAGTCGATTGTTGTGGCTTTCTGCATTTTTTTCGCAAGAAAATTGAGTACCTCATAGATTTCGCCTAGTTTGATGTTTGTTCTTTTGTTTGTACCGCACAAAAATAAAACTCGTTAATATGATGACAACGACTAGAATGCCTATTGTGGTGGCGAGTATTACATTGTACAACAGGATTAGCTCATCAAAGTTGATGAGAAGGATATTGCTCCAGTAACTAAATGTTCCTCGATCATCTATAGCTGCGACGCGATAATATAACAAGTGATGATCTGAAGGCAGAATAGAGGTGGAATTCGAAGTTAGGTATAGGCTGGTAACATTGTTAGAAAAAGTAGCCGAAGGTGATATCTGAAGGCGGTAACCAACAACAGTTCCGTCAATATCAGAAGAAGTAGACCAGGTGAGGAGAAAGTGAGGGAAAGGATGCGGAAGGTAAACGTTGAAAAGCGTAGGGGATGTCGGAGCCATTTGTTCATCAAAGCGACGCACCAAGGACATCGGATTAGAGGAAAGGGTGTTATCAGTCCCGATAGCTACGTAATCACCATTCTGGCATGTGATGATGTCAGCAAAGACCACATTTTTGTCACCCCCAAAATCTGATTCCCATACAATGTCACCCAGATTATTTACTCGCCAGCAGTATGCAATTCCGTTTCGATTACCAGAGATAACATAATCCCCACTTATCGTCTTTGTAATACCGGATACACTGTCAATTGAAGAGGTTTGGAGAGGAAGAGTCCAAATAGTGTTTCCAAAAGCATCAACTCGTTTTAACCAAAGAGAGGTTGGAGGACTTGTAGTTTCATTACCCATCTCTCCGACTACGAGAAAACCGCTTTCACCGTCTTCGCAAACATGACGAGCTTGTAAGTTAAATTCAGTTGTATAATCACATTTCCATAGCAGTGAACCTGATCCGTTTACACGTATTATTGAGAGAGAGACTGGTTGAGAGGTATGATTTTCACCGACCACGACAAATCCTCCATCCTGACAGCCATGGGCACATCTAAAATTAAGGCGAATTGGAGCATAGGTGTGATTCGATAGCAAGGAACCATCCGCACCTAACCAAAGAGCGCGATTTGCTTTCCACCCAGATAGTATAACGATTAAGCTTCCATTTTGGAGTGGAATAATATCTCCGAGCCAGCAATTATCCCAACAGTTGAAAGTAACGTTTCTGAACCAGTTTCCTTCATTGTCTATCCAATGAAGCGAAATAAATTGATCAAGTTCGGGAAATAATCCGTATATTTGCCCCACACCTGCTAGAAGAAAAGAAGATGAATCTATGCTGAGTAACCGTGTTGAATAAAATGAAGAATAGTTCTCTATCAATTGATACCATCGTAAGCTTCCGTCATTGGTGATTCGCATTATCCAACCAGGATACACACACCAATCATAACAACCCCCAGGTGGATGAATTCCTGCAATAACAAAGCTGCCATCTTGAAGTTCATGGCCAATCCACCCCCAAGAACCCCATTGATGGGAGAAGGACTTTTCCCAAATAATAGCTGGCGCTAGATGAGCATCATCTTCTATCAGTGGATAACAAGTTCCTACATTATAGGAATCTTGGAGAATTGGTAAATAGAGACTCCAGGATAAAAGAAAGAAGAGAAGTAGTTCTTTTTGCAGGAGTTTAACCCTCCAACTCTGAGTAATTTTGTTGTGGAAGTGATAAAAAGGCTGTTATTTCAGCAGCATTATGAAATGTTCTAAGAGGAGGATGGTTAATCTGTAGTGGCTTCTGCGACGGCACCTAGGATGATTTTGTAGAGAACTTCTCGATAGCGGGGGTCGATGGCGACGAGACCGTAAGCTTGGACACCGAGGATGCGTTGGACGAGTTTTGGTGCGAGTGCACCGGGGAGGTCTTGTTTATTGCCGATGGCCCAGACGATTGAGGATGGGGAGTTTTTGCGCACAATTTCGAGGATGTCGCGAGTTTCGAGGACGTTTTTGAGGGTGGAGTCGGTGACGAGGAGGACTGCGTCGGCGTTGCGGAGGTAATAGTTCCAGAGGGAGCGGAATCGATCTTGGCCAGCGAAGTCCCAGACGGCGAGTTCGTAGGGTCCAAATCGGACGCCTTGAAGGGTTTCGATATCGACGGCGATTGTGGGGTAGTAGTCGCCGGGGATGCTGTCGGCGGTGAGGAGTTTAAGCATAGTAGATTTGCCGACGCCTCCTTGTCCGAGTAAGCAGATTTTGAGCATGGTGACGATGACATTGTCGAGTTCAGCAGCAAAGCCTTTGAAAGCTTCGCCGAGAGGCACGGGTTTTTGGATATAGGCGTCGATTTCGTGACCAAATTTGTTAATGAGAAGTTCGCGGGTTTTTTTCAAGGTATCTTTGATCTTATCGTCTTCGTCACTCATGTCCACCGCGAAAACCAAAAGGAGGTGGGATCCAGCATCGGCGTAGATGAATTTGATGTTTTTCACATGGATGGGTAAATCAACTTGACTACCAAGTTCAGATTCGAAGTGTTTGTATGTGGCGAGAAATTCTTGCCGCTCTTCTGCAGCGATATCGACAGACCAGTATTGCCGATGAAAGGCGAGACGTCCATCGCGGGCCATTATGAAAATGTTGTGAATCATGGTTTTGTTTTCTCCTGATGATTATTCAGCGCGACTGATGGCTTTTTCCGTAGATTTGTTGCGTCGTCGGGGTTTGTGTTTGGGTAGTTTCTTCTCATCTGAACTAAGCAGACTGCGCAGCTCCCGATAGTTTCGACGTAGGGAAGTACGTGAACAACCTACAAGTTCGATTATATCATTTTCGGGTATTGAATCTTCGGTTTGTTTTGCGCTATAATAGGCGATAGAAGCAGCAATAATAGGTCGGGGATGACCTTGGAAAAGCCCTTCGTTCCCGACATATTCAACGACGTTGTGGGCGTATTCTTCGGTGGCGGGTTCCACTTCAAGGATGGCGAAGAGCCGGTCGAGAATTGCATGAACAGGTTCACTCCAGAGGCCAGGTTTCTTATCTTTGAACTTTTGTCTTTCGTGATCATAGTCTTCAAGGATACGACGTATTCCAGCGCGAACGAGTTGCCGGGCGTTGGCTAGTTGGATTTGGCGTTGCCGTCGGATATATCGGGGGCATTGAGGATAACCGGGCATCTTGTAGATGTTCAGGTAGCATTGCTTCTTGACGACTCGACAGTAGGAGGTTATTTCGCCATCTTTAATGGGTCTTTCATACATATAGGGGCATAGCGACTGATCTCGAGATCCACCTCGTCGTTCGATTTTTCTGTAGCTATCGGAAAGAATTTGTCGGTATCGGCGTTTTCGGTTTGCAGGTTTCACGTTTGTTTTCATGAGCCGTTGTAAGGTATTGTTAAGAATTTCTTCATAGGCACTGCCTTCTTCCTCGCTTGTCAATAAGACAGTGATGCAAATATCGTCTTCTGCTCCTTCTCGTTTTTTCCGAGCACAGGCTACAGCCGCACGTTCCTTTACATCATTAGAGGGGAAGGTTTGGAAGGATGTACCGTTGTCTTGGGGAGCACAGTTATAATACATCAGAGATAAATCAGTGACATTGAAGTTTAAGGATGCAGGATATTTGGATATTATCTTGAGTCCTTCTTTGGTGTCCCATTGACTGACGACGAGGCCCCGAGGGATAATTAGTCACCTTCCGATTAAGACAGAGATGAACTATTTGAAATCTGTCACTTGGCTTCAATCAAGGTTTAGGAAGGCGGCAGAAAAAGGTTTTTGCACATCGGAAGGTTTCACGAAATCATTCCGAGATACTGAACACCCTCTGAAGCGTATTACTGGATTTTTCGACTCCGATATACAACCATGATGGCAATGAAGATAGCGATGGACAAGCCACCAACTATAACCAGGAGTAGCTGTTCGCTCGTTGGTGTGAGAAGGCTCTGGGGATCACCAATAATGGCCGGATTAATGTACTCATCAAAGAGGGCATAATATACCTCAGATCCGTAGGGTGCAGCACCGAAGGCTAAAACGAGATCTTGGTCAGGAAGAACAAAAACACGCATGCCCCCTGCCCCGCGCATGGAATAACCATTGATAGGAAGATCAATCCACCATTGATAGCCGTAACCTTCACCATATGGAAAGATAAAGTAAGGTTGCGTGCACTCTGCGACCCATTCAGGGGGTATGAGTTCTGATGCGTCCCATGTACCATTATTCAGATACAGATACCCTAGTTTTGCCAAGTCGCGTAGAGTCAAACTTAGTCCTGCCATTCCGGTACTTACGCCTTGAGGATCAACTCCCCAGTCATAAACGGAAATCCCCATAGGAATAAATAGTCGATTTCGAACCAGGGTCTCCATTGATAACTCTGTGGTTTCTGAAATGATAGCAGAGAGAAGATGACTACAGCCTCCATTATAGCTCCAGACCTCTCCAGGCTCATGAGACATGGGTGAATCCAGAAGATATTGCACCCAGTCAGGCTGTGTACCTAAACCAAAATCACTACGCTCTAATCCAGACGACATAGTCAATAAGTGCCATAGGGTCATGTTCGATTTTCGGGGATCAGGATTCTGGATGATTCGATCCGGGAAATATTCGAGCACGGAATCGTTAACGTGAGAAACGAACCCTGCAGTTAGAGCAAGACCAGTGGCGATCGCAGTGACACTTTTAGTAGCTGAATAGATTCGCCAAAGGTAGTTGATACTGGAGCTTGGACCATACTCTTCAAAAAGCAAATATCCATTGCGGATTAATAGAAAGGCTTCCACTCCATCTGTCGTGTGAACATGATCCCAGAACTCATGCAGTAAGGTTGAATTCATTCCTTGGACTTCAGGTAAAACGCTACGCCAGCCGGTTGTGGGCCAATAATCTCGAAGGGTTGTGGTGCTTGGCTGGAATCTAGCTTCTGAGTTAATAGCGAAAGGGAAAAGGCTCAGGAGAAACAGTCCGATGAACCAACTTCGGCGGTCAATCATTATGAAAGCAACTCAGAGTGTTTCACTAAGTTTCTTGTTAGGTTTTTGAATTCGTTGGAACTAGCCTGATATCACCTTATTTGGGCCGTTTTCGAAATTCCAGGATAAGGATTGTGGTAAACAGAAGGGCAAACGCACCACCAATTAAGATTAGGGGCCCCGAGAATACATTTGCGGGAATTCCTGGAGAAGCGTCTATAAGCCAATAGGCTACCTTGTTAAGGAGGTCCCACTCTGAATCCGGATCCTGAAGATCTTGGTATGTTGGCCAATGGACAATATTAGCTGCACTTAATCCGTCCCGATTATCTCCTTCCTCAAATTCAGGATGGGGGCTAGAGAGCATTACGGTGCCTTGCCCATATCGGAAGACAATTACCCCTGGCAAGCCTGTCTCCGTATAGGAGAGGATAGGGATAACTTCTGTAGGACCATGGATTTCAAAATATTGTGCTCCCGTGGTAAAGACCATGTAGGAGTCGGGTTCTTCTGATAAATCCGGACCTGTAGAAGCATGATTGACAATCATTTCCGTACATTCGAGTTCACCATTATGAGTATCATGGCATTGAACACCGATTGACCCGATATAATGTAAGGTGGCATCAATAATACCTAAACAGGTTACAGCAAATTCGGTTCCTCGGCAAATAGTGAAGAGTGACCCACCCATTGCCAAGAATTGACGGATGCGTTCCTTGCCCACCGGGGTTAATTCTCTTTCATAGGAACTAGGTCCAAAAGCGGGCAACACCAGTAAATCAAAGGCATTTAGTACGCCCTGCTGAATTTCTGTCCCTGTCACTAATTCGACTGTGGCATTCATCCATTCAAATAGATGAATACATGCTGTGAAACTAAAATTATCTAATCGGTCGCAGTTATAGATGGCTACTCTAGCCTCTGTTAAATCAGATGTCGCTTGTGTTGTGGAGTTTCTAAGCTCTGGGTGAAAGATTGGCGGGGTAAGCAGCATTAGGAGGAGAAAACAAAATAAAGTGCTTCCTTTCTTTCTTGTCCACGTTGAATTTATTGGCACGCTTATCTACCGTTCATAAGTGATTGATTACTATTCGAATCGTGGACGGTGGAATTTATTATCTTGGATACCGGTTATGAAGGATTTCATCAGGAGATATATGAAAAGTGCATCTTTTGCGAACTAACATATTCAGAAAAGGTTATGCAAATCCATTTAATTCGAAAACTCTGGTCTTAAAAGTCCAAAATACATGAGACCATACCGTTTTCCCTTCTCGATTCGGGCCTCACGGAAATGAGCCTCCTGTTTGAACCCCAATCGTTCAGCTAGTTTAATGCTTCGCTGATTTGTATCCCGGGTGATTATAATCACTTTGTGTGCACGAAGATTGGTGAAAAGGAATGAAAGTGAACGTTTTGTGGCTTCGGTTGCGAATCCTTTTCCCTGAAAGCCATTATCAAGGAACCAACCTATCTCAAAGGAAGGGACTTCCCACTGATTGGGTTCAATCCAAATCTCTCCAATATATAGCGCAGCCTTTTCTAGCCATACGCCTAGTACAAAACGTTTCCGAGCCACCCATTCTGCAACATGTTGGCGGACCTTTATTTCTGCAGCCTTAGTATTTTTGATGGTGGCAACTTCTTCAACGTTCGGAGAAAGATGTTGGCGATTATTATTTCGTTCTAGTAAAGCATAGAGGGCTTTACCGTCGCCTTTGCGATATTTCCGGATAAGGAGTCGATTAGTCTTCAATTCTTCAGGAAGCTCTAATAACAAAGGATCCATACTTCATCCCAGTTAGTCTACAATCATTTAGCGGTTGAATCATATTGCATCATGCCCATGAGATTCCCTTCGGTATCCTTGAAATATACATAGTATCCCACGCCAGGAATTGTAATTTTGTCTCCAATAATGGTACCCTTATGAGTTTTGATTAATTGCACGTATTTTTCAATATCATCGACACCAATTACGTTGACAGTGGTGCTTTCTGGGAAATCTTCTCGTTTGGCAAAGGATCCGTTTATACCAGGGATTGTATCATCACCTGTAATTAGAAACCAGTGATCCACAGGGCCTTTCCATTTTTCTATCTTCCAGCCAAATACGTTTTGATAGAATTTTGCAATCCTTTCTGTATCATCAGCGGGAAGTTCAAAATCAATAACGCGAGTCATCGAAAATCACATCCACATGGAATATGATTACTCAAATCTGCTATAATTAGTGTATATCGGTTCCGGCTAAGATTAACACGATAGGGTATAACGACTTTGTGAAGGAATTTTTCCTACCGGGGAGATGTATACAACAAACTCATCATCCCCATCTAGCCCGAGAAATCTGTCAACTGCTTCTTGATCGTAGGCGGCGATGGCACATGTTCCGGACCCAATTGCTTCACACGCCAAGTATAGATTCTGGCAGATATGTCCTGCTT
Source organism: archaeon (assembly GCA_016550425.1). The sequence continues at coordinate 10,379 of JABXGS010000197.1, read as the reverse complement.
CAATTGCGGTTCCTTTATGTGCTGCAACACTGTATCGCCATTCAATCCGATACGGAATTACTGCCCAGATAAACACCACTGCAGCACGAGCGACAAAATTTTGGTTATGACACATTTTGCTAATCTGTATTGCTAGGTCTTGTTCAGCTGGGAATTGCAATAAGAGCTTGTGTTCAAGGGCAAGATACCGATAAACGCCGGAACGAAGGCTTGTTACATTTGAGACAGCTAGGTAAGTTTCATATGGATGACGCGACCCTCCGGAAGGGACCGTACGTTTCGTAGTGTTAATTTTTCCATGTCGATTATCAATAGCTACCTTATGAACACCCTGGGTTACCCAGAGAAGGAAAGATAGTTCGTCAATTGATAAAGGTTCATCTAAAAACCCCCGACGACTTTTTCGTCGATTAATTGCGTCGAGTAACGGGATTTGAGTGATGGAAAAATTCTGGGGTGCAATTAAATCGATGAGTGGGGAATCTTCTGGAAAAGGTTTTTGAAACGGAGGTGGAGGAATCCCCTTCTGCTGATCACTTTGAATGTCTGGTCCTCGGTTCCAATTATACGACTTGAGGAATTGCCGTCCATCTTTAATCATCTGATTCACTAGATTCATAAACGAATCATGGAGAAGCTAAGATAAATAATAAATGCATTGGAGAATGTTAGGGTGGAGTTTGATAATAAATGATACCATTCTCAGAAGTGTGGGAACGTATTCTCCTGAACCAAGGGAAAGTATTCTACACAAAAAAGAGGTTGAAATTCACATATACGATTCAAGGGAATGCCCTAATTACTAACCGTACAAAGTACCCCCTCATTCGGAAAGACATCATGTCTGCCCATCATCATGTTCCCTTAACAGGGCCAGGAGAACTTGATGGTCTTGTTCGTGGACAAAGCTACATCTGGGCTATTCTTCATGATAAACGTATTCGCAAAAATGACTGGTAACCGCAGGTTAGTATCCATGTTCTAGTTTTAAGCTGTAGTGACAGCGTTTATATCCTGACATCAGCGTATGAGGATGAGGTGAAGCTGATGGGACTTGTGCCGACTTCTGAAGAACTTAAGCAGCGACGAAAACACTTCGAGGAAGGATTAATAATCGGTGACGTCAAGATGGTGTTCGCCACCTTTCTAACCGAGTCTGAAGTCGTCAAACGAGTGTTGCCTCCACCTTTAGAGTCCACACCGCAACCCACCGGATTTGTCTATGTTGCCGAATTTGGTAAAACGAATTTCAGTCCCCCTTATAATGAAGCAGGGGTATTCCTCTCTGCTCAATATCAAGGAAAGATTGGAAAATATTGTATTTCGATGCCCGTTACAGTGGATATGCCGATGTGTGGAGGTCGAGAAACCCAAGGGTATCCTAAAAAACTTGCTGAGCTTATCGCCATCGAAGAGCGGGGCAACTATGTGACCGGTACCTGTATCCGACAGAGAAAACGGATAATCACAATTACACTCCAATTAGAAGGCCCCTATAAAGAGGAGCTACCATCAACCGACGTTTTTACCATCAAAGCGTTCCCAAACGTTTCCTTTGAGGGATTTCAATACCCACCATTGCTTATCTGGTGCCCAAACGACTTCCACTGGAATACACCTGAAATTGGAACAGGACGCCTAACCTTTGGAAAATCTCCCTATGATCCAATTCATGAGATACCTGTCAAAAAAATTCTCCTCGCAGGATATGGCACAGGAATAGAAATCTGGATGCACCCTGGAGAAGTCCTTGATGAACTTGACCCATTAACCTATGGTCCCTATTATTACATTAAACAAGATTGGAAACTGGATTGATAGGATTAACCGAGTAAATTGGTTTGTGAATCACAAATAGATATTTTCTTTAGATCAGGAGTCCGTAAGCTTTTTTCACTTCCCCTCACCTGCCTCTGATTAACTCTGATATTCAACTCATACTCGGAATGGGCTACTGGCTTTATCTAGCGTCATAAATCTACGATAAAAGAAAAGATCTAACATAAACAAGAATGCGCCTTGTATAATGATTCCAAGCCCATTCCCAAGGATGAAGGGATCCATCCACAAGAAGACCATCAACAGTATTCCGACCACCATATATCCAATATCTAAGAAGACATTAATCCGAAGAAAACGCGCCACCTTGTCTCCAGGCATTTCCTTATTCCGTAACACTCCAATCACTGCTATCAGCACATCAATGAATCCCCATAACAAGGCTTGAAGCCCAATCCCCTGGATCACACTAATCGGAACCAGAAGCAGCACTATACCAATGATAATACTTGCAAAACTCCAGGCAATCAATGCCACACTAAGCCAACGGGCAAGCTTTTTCGATTCCATAATTACACTTCCTTGAAATAATAAAGATGAGAATTTCAAATCATCAATAGCCTATAAAATTCGTTTCGAAACGCCTAATGGATAAAAGAAATAACGAAGACACTCAGGATTGTTCAGAAGCCGATTCGTTGCTTATGAGGAAGCTGACTGAATCTTAAGGTCATGCACAAGCTGCTTATAACGGATCTGAATCGTGTGAGGGGAAACACCAGTAGCTTGACTAATTTGCCTCTGCGTTCGTCTTTCATCTTCTAAGATACACGCTATATATATTGCTGCGGCAATAAGACTCTCTGGCGTCTTCCGCGTCGTTAATCCCGTTTGCTGTGCATCCATGATAATTGTTTTAGTTCGTTTTTGGGTTTTTAATGATAATTGGAGTTTTTTGCTATATGTTGCAATATCATATTGAGAGTAATTGAACTCATTCATGGTAATCACAAATTGAAGCGATGAGTACTTCTTATGAAGCGTATTTTATCCATTTTTCGAAAAAATTGAGAGTTGGCAACATAACTCCGTCGCAACATCATCCTTGTGCAGCAGTTCGTAATCTGATCTATTGAAGAAGAAATGTTCGAGGACTTGGCCTCTCTCTTTGAATGAACCTTTCGTTCCGGTTTTCGCACCAATTTGTTCGAAAAAGAACAATGACTAGTGAGGTTTGTACGAAATTCCGAACCTACCGGCTAACAAGGATATTTGAGGCTATTTCGGTTCAAACCCCTATAACTGTGAAGTTTTGTTCAAATAGGACTCGAACAGCGAATAACAGAGGAGACTACAATATTGAAAAGCATTTATTCCAACAAACTAGCTCGAGGGGCGCTTTACATTCTAATCAGTCTCGCCCTAATCAGTTCACTTCTCCCCCTTACACCTGATTACCTAAGTGTACAGGCACAAACGGATTTGGCAGACATTCAAGTCGGTGTGTATAACGGAGTTGGTGCAGATGATGATTGCACAACCGCCCTGTATAGCCTATTAGACTGGATGGGGTCGACGGTGACCTGGGTTGACCATGTGAGCATTCACAATGGAATATTAAATACACTTGATTTGTTGGCGTTTCCTGGTGGATCTCCGGACACTTATACGGCGATGCTTGGTGATGTGGGAATTCAACTCATCCGACAATTTGTTGAGAATGGAGGCTCCTACTTTGGCATTTGTGGTGGCGGGATGTTTGCCACGCGAAACCTCAACCTATGTGAAGGGTACTGGGTATATCCCATCCCCGGCATTTCTGCAGGAATCCAACTTGCTGAGTTAAATGTTAACCAAGCCTCCACGGGCCCTGATTTATCGGAAGAGCCAGCAACCTATGAAGTACTTTATTGGGGCTCCCATTATTTCCTCCCAACTAATTCAGATGACATCATCCCCGTCATGTCCTATGCAGCAAATGATGAAGTCGCCATGTGCGTTTCACACTATGGACATGGCACGACCTTTATTTGTGGTCCACACCCAGAATTCGAAGAAGGCAGCGATAGGGATGGAACTACCCGCTATGACTACCTGGATGACCCGGATTCAGAGTGGAGTCTCTTAGAAAAAGTAACTCAATGGCTCATCGACGAGTCACCATATAGCCCTCCACCCAACCCATTCACTGGCATGGGAGGAATTCTGATAGTAGTCGGTATCACTACAGTTATTGTCGTTGTCGGAATAGCAGCTTTCTTCCTGTGGAAACGGAAAAGACCTTGATTCGAAGACAACTAGTCGAAAAGCGAGAAAACGCCCAGCCTTCCAGACAAGAGTAGGTCACACAGATTCATTGTATAGTCGTATAATTAGCTATTCACCTTTCCACTGCTGACTTTCGTTATCCCATAGGGCATAAGTCTTTAACGAGGGCATTTGGGGAAGGTCCTGTTTCAGCCGGAGGACAGTAAATTGGTGGATACCTATCTCCTGGACAAGAGTGCGTGTTAAGTGATTTATTAGACCTGAACCTCCGGTTGGAACTCCGATGAAAAAAATAACACCCTCATTTGTTGGATGGATCCTGCTGTAGGCATATTGTATTACTACTTGAACTAAATTGGCCACTAACTGCTCTTCGCACTGAATTATAATGCAGATAATGTCTTCAAAGGCTAAATTACTAAACATGATTGTTGGCAGGAGAGTTCGACTTCTGATGAGCCTACGCTCATGAGCCCAAACCGTTTTTTCAGCTAAAGGAAATCCGTACCGTGCCAGAGTGGTAACACGTTCAGCTTTCTGAAGAAACCCGGTACAATACATGAGGGCAAGAAGCCAATCAACCTCATGAAATCGACTAATTTTTGTTGAATAATGAACTCCCCGAGGTAATGAAAATTGAGGACCGCGTTCCTTGATGAAACTAAGAGTACCCTCTGTACTTAAATCGGCAGATATTGACCAACTCTGAGAAACATAATCATAAGAATCAAAGCTTACATTCGAAAAAGTACCCATTATTTTCAGAATGGTCATCGACTCGAAAAATTCCTGTTCAAGCCATTTTAATTTTCTCTCCATTCTTTTTAAGGAATGTATCCTGTCGGGAACAAAAAAGGAGCAGTAGCCATCAAAATGATTGGGGTTAATACCATAGCCTAATAGAAAGGGAGAAAGTTCAAGGGCATTGGACGGGTTTCGAACCCATTTTTCAAAATTATAAGCATAATCAATTCCACGAGTACGAAAATGCACACCAAAATGGGAAAGCCCAAACCGTGGGACATCTAAAATTCCAGCAATACGAAGGCCATACTGGTTGGATAAATTTTGTTGATTCTTTCTCACAGTACGCGGGCTAACCTTCAATTGCCGAGATAAGGTAACTACGCCCTGATTCGGGTTTTCGTTTACTAGTTTAATGAATGAAATATGGTGACGTCTTAAAGTTGCAGATGTAAGGGTATTCAACCCGGATGTTAAGAAACCAAAAATTCGCTCAAATACAGGGAGTTGGTATTCCGCAAGAAGCCGTAACCGGTAGTCGAGTTCAGTGGCAATTTCATACGAGAGTGGTCCATTAAGAATCGGCACTAGTGGCTTGAATGATTGTACTCCTTCTTGAAATGTAGCTTCGCCTTCAAAGGCTGCAACAACATAGCGTATTATGTCTTCTAAGAAGGGCGTTGCTTTTTCACGGTCAGTAGTTGAACCTATTGCAGCAAGGATTCGCTGGCTCCGCACTTCTAGAATGTTACGATAATCAGCCATCCCAAGACCTGCAGCAAGTAATCCCAGGGTGCCTTCTTTTAACATTTAGGTTGAAAGAAAATATTGCCCAAACACGCTTGTAGGTATTCGGAATTTCCGAATTAGCTAAAATCAATATTCGAAAAAAGGAAGGAAAACGAGTGAATAGGGGTATTAACAGTTTTTAACGGATTTTCAATCCAAAGCTTATCAGATTGGACTTTAAATCTAGAATCAGGAAACGATTCGTGTTAGAATCTTCTCTTATATTATTTACCTAACCATTCTCTATAACGAACGGGGTTAGGGAAACAAGCACAACCCTTCAGCCTAACCCTGCCGAAGCATGAAAAATATTGGTGGATACTTCATATGACCGAACCAATCGAAAACGATACGGTCGACATAGCACAGTTTAAGATGTCTCCTGTTGAGACGTCTGATCAAAGTTTCAACCTGTGTGAAGAGAAGACACAATACATTCACGTCAATCAATTTTCCCAGTGGGAGGCATCTCGCCAATTGGCTGCACTTTGCCGTTTGTTCTTACGAGTACTCGCACGAGATTTCAACATTCATTCGCCGGAACGTATTTCCATACGGCCATCTGAACACGGGGGAGTAAGGCTGAGAATTGACTGCCCGGATTAGACACTAGGCATTCAGAAAGTGGGCGTTCTATTACTAGAATGCCCACCACTGAGTGCTAGTATTCGGTTTCAACTCATCTTTAGAAGAGAAAATAGTTTTTCAGATCTCCTTTTCTTTAAACTCCCAATATTGTCTTTTTTCATTCCATCGAGAGTATATTTCGTAACCTAAGTGTATTCCTGATTGGCTTTCTTGATGCACAACCATAAAATCATCTACACCCGATAACTTGGGTGTTTCTTTGATAATCCTATTAACAATTGCACTCCATCCTAAAGGACGTTTGAAAAACAATCCAACACCCTTCTCAGTAATATAGACGTAGGAGAATGGTAGAAACATTGCAAACGATTTGATAAATCTTTGAACCTCTGCATCACAGTAAAGACAAAGGCAAACAAAATCTTCTAGACCAGCGCCTGCAAATACGACATAGGGAACAACAGCTCCATTTTCTTTCAGATGCTTGAAACGAGACCACACTACATTCGCAGATAAATGATAATCAAAACGTCTGAGAAATTCACGTTTTCCTCGGATTGCAGACCCACCAATAACATCGGAATTAGCTAGAAGATAATCAATGCGGGAAAATCGAAGCGGTGCTTCCATTCTAATACAACGCTGAAAATCCACCTTATTTGAGGCGATAGATTCATTGAAAAACGAATGCGGATAATTTTTGAGAATCTCCGGGATTTGCCAACGACCATTTTCTGTATCATAAACATCAAACCGTGCTTTCCAGAACAACGCGAATATACGGTGAACCTGAACGTGTTGAAAGAACTTACGGGTTAGCCAATCCACTCGTTTGTAAAAAAGTCGAATCGCTCGTTGCTGTAAAGGTACCAAATAGACGATGAACCCATTTCGATAGTTTAAATCAAAAATAATATTTCCAATAAATGGCGGTTTATCATCCAGAACCCATTTTTCTAATGCCTGTGACGCTTCAAAGGATTTAGTGCGAAAAACAACACTGAATCTAACTAGCTTAAACTTACTCGTATTTACTGTATAGCCTTGCCGAAGACCAAAGCTATTACGTAACTGATTCAGAATCTTTGTAAGGGTTGGACGAGATCTCCCAGTTATGTGGCTAAGCTGTGATACGTTAAGTGTGGGATTATTACTTAATAACTCTAAAATTTCGACTTGATTCGATGAGTAGACCTGTGGCCAAAACCCGCCCCGTCGATGTATCAGTATTTCTCGAATTCTCGATGCGGATTGTATATTATAGTCATGGATAATTCGTATTTGATCATAGAATATTGATGCGAGTTGGGTTGAAGGTGCTAAGGCTAGAAAATGGAAGCGCGGTACGCCCGGAAAACGCTTTTCTTCTGGTGTTAATTCGCCAAGCTCCACTCTTTTAATATAAAGTAAAATGTTTGTTAGAAGCCGTTTCAACTCTGGTCTTTCACTCTCAGGTTTTGCACGTTTCAAGATTTTCTCAATGATAGGTCGAAGTGGGTGACTGATAGATTTAAGCAACACACTTCACTTCAGTAGTAATGTCGTTTCGTGTCTTCATGAGAAAGCAGGATTTAATGAAAGCCTTTAGGTTTTTTTACATTTTTCCTAAGGCATGATACTTAATTGTTGATTTAGAGAGTAAAATACACCTAGTTTTTTGTTCTAAGAGAAAATTAGCCTTTTCATATCGAATCTCAGCCAGATTTCAACCCAAATTCCATTCTAAGGCTCGAGAGGTCTTTTTGAACTATCTTTTAACACATCTCACATTCACTACTAATTCGATGTGATTACTCAATGCAAGTCTATCCACCGGGCGATAAAGGATCACCCGATCCCTGGAGCCTGTAAAACCATACTCACGCGGAATAACGCCTTTACCCTGAATGTCAGAGTAGAGGAAAGAAGATGAACGCAGGTTCATTGCATAATAGAATGTGGCTCACCAGAGATGTTGCGGCTAGATTCAAAACAAATGAAATGTTGAGGGGGGGATACTATCCCACGTGGTACTGTTCTTCTTGAATTCGATGCAAAAATGGGTCCAATCATCAAATTTGTTATCCCAAGTACACTTGAAGTATCTCAAGATGAAACTATTGTCCTATTCACAACGAGAACAATGATAGCCAAAGGCTTCACGGGCATCACAGTCAAGGACCGAACGTGGGTGACCTACCTAAATCCACCCTATTTATACTGCATTCTATTATCCCCAAAAGAACGACAGAAAGACTTTGGGGAACCAATGGAACAAGTACTCAGCAACTTCAACCATGACGGAAAAATTGACCAAGCAAAGCTCTTAGAGATTTATAACGCGATTGTTTCAAAAACTAATGATCAAATTCGAAAAACCTTATGTGCTAAATCTGAAGTCCAAGAGCTCTTAGAAGAGCTCCAACGGTCTCAAGAACCCTTACGCCCAGCTTGGTCTCTAAAATATGGGTACAGATATCCTTTAGCTGAAGAAATTATGGGCAAATCAACAGAGGACACCAATGGGCTCTTAACCACCATGATGTCGGCTGGTCTGATACAAGGTCGAATTTGTGGTAATATAATAACATGTCCAAAATGCCGTAGCCACCAAGTTCTCTTACATGCTTACTGTCCCAAATGTGGCCTTCCAACCTTAGAATCCGGTATCGCCTTGGAACATTTCATTTGCAACCACACCGCCTTTATTGAAGCCTTCTCTTCTTCCTCAGGGCTTGTCTGCCCCGAGTGCAAAATCTCCTTGTCACCAGGAACGTATCGCACACTCGGTAAGGTCTTCCATTGTGTCACATGTCAGAGCCATCCGAAACACCCAGATTACCTACTTGGATGCGTGAATTGTAAAGATACCTTTACCCCGAACCAAGCAAAATACACACCAATCTACTATTACACTGCAACAAATCAATGAGCCAAAATAGGCGAATTTATCCAGAAGTGATTTTCGCAGATTCGATGGCTACAGACGGCGTTATAGCGGTATTTAGAGAGCGAGCGTCAGCCCCTATGAGCGTAATTTTCTGAAAGAAATCGCGCATATTGATCCCAATGAGAGTGTTCTTTACAGGATGTTTAATTTCACCTTTATCGAAATAAAAGCCCTCCATGATAAGGGCACTGAAATCCCCAGTGCTAATGTTAGGTTTGTCAAACGTAACTCGGCAAAGAATGCCCTTCCCAATTTGAGAGATTAGGTCCTCAAGAGTTCCACGACCTGGAGTAATGACCAAGTTTGTAGGAGAAATTGTGGGAAAGTTTTGATAGGATTCACGACTAGCGTTACCTGTATTCGGAACTTGAGCTTTATTTGCAGTATAGGAGTTGTGAAGAAAATGCATTAGCACCCCTTTTGAGATGATTTTATTATTTTGAGAGGGAACACCTTCAGCATCAAACGGTCTAGACCTATTTCCTTTAGACAGCAGTGCATTATCACTGATATTGAAAAACTCAGGAGCAATCGAGGTATTTGCGAAATCCGCTAAAAATGAACGCTTCATTTGGACTTCTTCGGCATTAAAGGCGTCTCCAAATCCAATCCTGAAGAGAAAGTCGATAGCCATAGGAGAAAAGATTACGGGAAGTTGACGTTCTTGGATTGTCTTTGGGTGCCACAGCCGTTGAGCATTTCTAGCTGCACTTTCGCCAATCCATTCAGGATTAGCCCTTGAGAGGCTTCGTGAAATTTGGAACTCAAAACTCGATGCTTGGCGACCATCTTCTTTTATTGTAGGATCCACTGAGAGATCAATATGTGTGTCCCGATAGATTCCTGAGACACCCAATGAATTGATAATTACTGTCTCTTTTGATTGAATTGTAAGTCCACCTTGAATCACGACCCGCTTTTTTTTCAGATGAGCTCGACATGAATCTACTGCCCGAAAGATGAGCGCTATTGCCTGTTCTGACGTTAGTGTGGATAATTTATTATCGTAAATTCCTGACACTTCACGGTAGACATTACTGTGTTCAGGAAAACTGTGAAATTCGATGTCAGGAAGAGACACTTTGGCTAAATTAATAGCATCTCTAGTTCTTGCTTGAATATCCTCTTGATTAATTGTAGATGTATATGCAAATCCTAATTTCTTGTCCAAAACTGCTCTAATAGCACAACCTAAATCATGTTTTTCCTCAGCAGACTTAATTGCCCCCCTTTCAACTTGAACACTAATTTGCTTCCTTGATGTCAGATAAGCTTCGGCCTG
>JABXGS010000196.1 GCA_016550425.1 archaeon | reverse complement strand
GGAGCAGCCCTCCAAGTTTTACAGGATCGACCTGCAAATGTGTCCTTCATTCTAAGTCTTCCTAATCGGGCGTATGAAGACACCTTTGCTGATTCAGCTAATATGGGGATTCGGTTTGTCTGCTTATTGGTAGAAGAGCACATTGTATTGCCAGTAGGTTTTGAAGCCAAACCTTTGGGTATCTCGGACGATGTAGCTCACGCTGAGAAGATTTTAGGTCAAAGCGGTGCAGAGCTTCGTAACATCGCAGAAACTGCATTTATGACTATTTGGAACCGCATTGATGAAGTAGCAAATCTCCTTGCATATTCGGAAGCCATTCCAGATGACGAAGCAGCTCAACTTTTACGATTATCCAAGAATGATTTTTCCATCTTCAAAGAATTAGCAGTAGAAGGGGGATATGTGCGGCGTGTCGCAAAAAGAACCGACCAACAAAAACGAACGGCATGAAGAAGACCCTCTGGTTTTTGAAAAGGTTCATGCCCTTCCCAAACGGTATTTCGAGTTAATGAATTCAGGCAGTCAATTAGCCAAACATGGCAAGTTCGAAGAAGCAACAACACAATTTGCTGAAGCTCGAAAGGAAGTAAGACAGATTATCCAACAGTTGTTGGAGATGCCAAAGACGAGTTCAGCTCAGATGTGGCAGTTCTTTGGTGTCCTTTGGGCTTTCAAGCTTATTAAGAGCGTGTTTTACTGGTTCCTAGCAAAAAGTGAAACCGTTGAGACAACTAAACAACGCAAGGAAATCCTAATGGCAGCAGTCGGGGCTCAGCAGATCGGAGCTGATTTGATCCCAGCCTTTGAGACCCTGAATCAGAGTTTCAAGGGAGAAGACCTTGACCTACTCCCAATGCTCGGAGAAGCGATTCGAAATTATGAAGAGCGACAACGGATTTTGGTAAAAGCATTAGAAGAACAGGGACTAGATTTTCGGTTTGAATAGGGCGTATTTTTTGAAAAAAACCCGATTTATATAGTTTATAAGGGAAAGCAGGGCGACCCAAACCTTTTTAAAGGAGAAGGCGCCAAACCTCATTTTAGCGGCGTTTCTTCTCATTCTTTGAATAAAGGAGAAGCCGTTTCTTCAAGTTGGAGGAAAAAAAATTGGCTGTTGATAAAATCGTTAAGAAAGCAATCGCTGCTAAGGCCCACAAGATGGGTTTCAACGTTTCGGGTGACGCCTACCAAGCGATCGATGATGCCGTTGAAGCACTCATCACTAAGGCGACCCATCGGGCCAAAGCCAATAAGCGTAAGACCTTGATGGCTTACGACTTTTAGTTAATCCAATGACCGTTATTAACTAAGAAATTAAGGACTGGGACAATCTCGTCGGCGAGTGTGTTGCGGGGATTGTCCTCTTTTTTTCTCTCCCATATGACCCTGCCATCTATTCAGTCGGGAATGAACTGACTCTTTGGGAACGATATCGTATCAAAAGTGGACTGATAACATAGTTACGAAGGAGTAAGTATAACGAGAGAAACGCTCCAACAAATCCAACAGCAATTGTCCCAAAGTACACAAAAACGGAGAGAAGACTTGGCAAGTAGGAGAAATCCCATGGAATCCCATATTGGTGGAGAAGAAGCAGAATTCCAAATCCAAAAGGTGCCGCAAAGGGAATAGTAAGGATTGGAATTAAAGTTGCGACGACTAGTAGAATCGACAGTATAACACCTGTAATGGCTAATGAAAGGATAACCGGATCGAGGGGAATTCTTCCTAACCCCGAGAGAAAAATGAGGTATTCGTTGATATTCACAACAAGAGTCAACACGACTGTTGCCATGCAGGTACTGATTATCCAACTAAAGAGATAACGAACCCAAGACACCTGCTCGGTTTCAATACCAAACAGGGAGAGAAAGGAATCGTTGTATTTGAAGACAAAAGGGATCCTATCTCGAAGAAAGAGTAAGATGAAAGAAATAATGGTAAGAATTATCGTCGTGAGAAGCAGCCATAATTGGTGGAGGGCAAGACTCATGCGTAAGCACCTTTTTTTCTGAAACTCTTGGGGAGATAGGTTAGCTAAAAGCTTACGTGTTGGAAACCTATTCGTTTTTCGAACGAAATATGGGACGCAAGCGAGATTTTTAAACTGTTGTACCAATTAAGAAGTACTACAGCGGAGAACTATTTGGATATCGGAGGAACTGGTATGCCCTCAACCCTGGATTCGTTGACAAACATCTTAGAGGAGTTAAATAAGACTGGTCGAGTCAAAGCAAGTATCGTCGCAACCGATGAAGGATTCGTTATTGCTTCAGCAGTTAGCCGGGGAGTCGATGAAAAGGTTGCAGCAGCCATGGGAAGCTTTGTTTTCAACACTGCAGACCGGGCAAGAGATGAACTAGAACTTGGCCTGATCCGCGATATCACTATTCGATGCGAAAAAGGGACCTTGGTATGTAAATCCACCTTATTAGAGGATAACCGACCGGTAGTTCTAGCTGCACTAGTACCCCGAAAAACCCGATTCTTCATTCGGGAAGTTAACAACGCCTTACGAAGAATACGCGAAGTTCTAAGAGAGTTAGAAATTTAATCTCACAGAACAGAAGTCACCTTACTAACTTGGGGTGATTGTTTCTGGATAAATTAAATGAGGAAGAGCGGATACTCACCTCCCTCAGGGATGGGTCACCACTTCGACAATTGTTGCTTGCAACAAAGGGCGAAACGGCGTTTCAGACAATCCAACTCCCCGAAAACATTCAAAATCAAACTTTTTTACACACATTAGAATCAGCTCAGCTTCTTCACAAAGATGCAAATAGCTGGACCTTTCCAGGATATGCCAAGGTTCAAGTTGCCATTCGCGCTCTCCAGCTAGGAGAACCGAATCGAACAGTACTTTCAGCCTTAACCTGGCAGGAGTTCGAAGAATTTGTCGCTCGCGTATTAACTTTTCATGAATTCCAAGTGTGCCATCGATTTCGATTCTCAGATACTCGTCGGTATGAGATAGATATCCTAGCAGGTCGACAGCCGGTATTATTTTGCATTGATTGTAAGCAGTATGGTGTCCGATTGAATAAAGCATCGAGTCTTCGCACAGCAGCAGATGAACAACTACACCGAACCCGAGCCCTGGCAAATGCCTTCGCTGAGTTTCAAGTGAAAATTGGCTGTCTTGACTGGTCTAGCCCTGTTCTCATTCCAATGCTTGTTACAATGCTCATTGAAGATATCCAATTTCACGAAAAGATCCCAATTGTTCCCGCTTCACTCTTGAACGCTTTTCTTCTCAAATACG
>JABXGS010000195.1 GCA_016550425.1 archaeon | reverse complement strand
TGATTCTGTTCAATTTTAAACGGTCAACTTGTTCTCGAAAACGTCAAAAGGCGTGAAATCATTTCCGAAATAATTGACGCATTTTACCAACGATATTCCTCTTCGTTAAGCTACATTCTTCGAAGATTAATACCCTACTTTCATTCATCTCATTACAGCCCTCCAGTCTTTTCCAAAACGTATTATATTTTGCATTATAATCTTGAATAATGGCAAATTACCTGATCGCAGCTGCTTCCATAAGTATTTGGGGCGTGTGTAGAATTTCAAGTATGCCTTGTAAAGAACTTTCTTAATGAGTTTTTTTGAAAGCCCTGGTAGATTCATAACCGGCTTAAGAACAGAGAAATCCCGCCATTTTAATTTCGCTAGCCAACCATTCTGGTTTGCCATCTCATACAATGGTGTCCCCGGATACGGTGTACACACAGTAAATTGGGCGATATCAGGGTTTAATTGGCAGGCAAAATCAATTGTTGTTTGCATTTCTTCTTTTGTTTCCCCCGGAATTCCTGTTAAAAAAGAGACAATCGATTGTAATCCCGCTTTATTCAATGTCTTCACAGTCTGGACAACCTGCTCCACCTTAATTCCTTTACGCAGAAAATGAAGTACCCGTTGACTTCCTGATTCTGCCCCAACATAAACGGTGTGACAGCCAGCATCCTTAAGCCACGTCGCCATTTCAGGATGTCGAGCCATGATATCTGCACGCGTCGAACAGGTCCAACCAACCTGACATCCCTCCGACTGCATTTGCTCACAGATTGCCTTTACTCGACGGTAATTGAAGGTAAATAAATCATCTACAAACTCGATTTCCCTAACTCCAAAGTCTTGTTCAAGAAACCGGATTTCTTTCACTACATTTTCCGGTGAGCGTCCTCGCCACTTCTTACCTACTATTCGGGACGAGGAACAGAAAATACAGCCATAAGGACACCCCCGACTAGTGATCATTGTTGCTACAGGTAAACCAGGGCCATAGTAGTTTGTCAAATTAAGAAGGTCATAGGCAGGAAAGGGCAAGAGGTCAAGATTTTGAATATAGGGCATATCGGGATTTCGAATCGTAGAAGAATTAAATCGATAGGTGATGCCTCGCACATTCAGATAGTGCCCCTTGCTGGCATAATCGACAAGTAATTTGTTCATGGTCATTTCGCCTTCACCACGAACGACGACATCAATCTCAGGGCATTCATTCAATACTTGGAAATCTTGGAAGGTTACGTGGGCACCCCCTACTACGACCAGCACCTTAGAATCAAATTGCTTAACTAAATTAGCACTATGATAAACATCTTGGATAGTAGGTGTAGCTTGACCGCTAATTCCAACTATATCCGGTTGAAAGTCTTCCAACAGCTGTATGAACTTACTATCAGTCGTTCGAAGAAGTAGTCCATCATGAATCTGTACATCATGACCTTGGTTACGAAGATAACTAGCAATGTATCCAAGTCCCAAGGGAACACTCAGAACGCCGAGATTATCTCTAATTGCGCAATTTGAATTCGGCACTGTCAGAAGAATCTTCAAGGAAAAAACTCACCTTCTGAATCCATCTCAATTTCGCCTGTTCCAATTCATGCTTTTTTGCAGCAACGAATGTGATGAGTGTAAAATATCGTATAATCGAATTGACGCCGGGTTTGTCCAATGGTGCAGTCAATTTACTAACCATGAGATTGATTCACCTCTACCACATCTCACTCAAGGATTTGAGTACTCCAATAGAGAAGATGGCTAGAATGGGGGTTGGAAATAGGAAATCGCCACTCATCCAGATCGGCCTCTGAAATCAATTGGGAAACCCGTTATCTTTATACTTATCGGTCAGTTTTCTGACTAGAGGGTCATTTTTATTCTATACTCGAAGTTCCTGTTTTATTATTCATTGGTAAACATGAATACCCAGGTGTTCCAAGATTAGAAAATTCGAGCAAAGCAACAAATCATTGCAGGCGCGATTTTAGTTTTTGTAAAGAAAGGCGATCATACGGGGAAGATCACCGATATTGAAAACGAATTAGAAGTGAGCAAAGGAACCTCATATCAATGGTTAAAGAACAAAAAGGATTTGTTTCAGGCGGTAATTCAAATGCTCCTTAAGTAACTAGCTGTCATACTATGATATACCCCGCTATTTAAATGCCCGAACAGCCAGGACTCTACCGTGCAAACCACGATACGCAGTATGTATAAAATCATTAAATTGAAGTTGAACAGAGCGCTCTTTGACGAGTTCCTCATTGAGAAGAAGGTCTAGTGTAGCCCTGTCACCATCAAGTTTTTTTTGCATATTTGTCTACTTGTGACTTTGTAGTTATCTAGGGAGAAGAGTACATCTTTTATAGGAGAAGACTGGGAAGGCGACTAAGGTGCTAGTTCGTTATGACAGAAGTAAGGTTACCATCTTGGCTTCGCTGGTTGAATTTCATTATTGGAATCATCGCGTTCCTAATCGGTGTCTCTGTGATTTTTTATCCTGATGTTTATGTTGCTTTTGGAATAGTGATTCTCGGAATCCTTTTCTTAATCAAAATCATTATCCGAACTTACGGTGGTGTCACTTATACTCAATTTCCAGCCTGGCAACAGTATATCAGTATTATCATTGGATTCGCCCTCATCATCCTGGGTCTCCCTGTCATCCTCCTCCCTGGGTTTGGGGATGCATGGTTAAACCTCCTAATTCTGATAGCATTAGTACTTATTGGCGTTGATCAAATCCTTAACGGGTTATTAGTGAAAACAAATACACAAATTCGACGAATTCTTCATATCGTATTTGGACTTATCCTAGTGATTCTCGGATTTGTCAACTATCTGTTCTTTGGACTGGGGATCTTGTTGACTCTGTATATCATCGCTTTTGCTCTAGTGATCATTGGACTTGATGCTCTAATTCAAGGATTAACAGGTTATCAGTCTGCATGAAATGGCAACCTCACGTAGAACCCATATTTCCTTCAGCTACTCTCCGGAATAGCTGAAGCCTCCTCAAAGTTGGTTGAGGCGTAATTAGAAGGATTTGGGTAAAGAACACAGTATAAATAGAAGATGCAAGGCAAGCTCCACTTGAGGTTTTGTACTTTGACTGAAACGAAATCCATGCCAACCTGGTTCAAATGGGCAAACATTCTGATAGGAATCATTGCATTAATACTAGCAATCGGAATAGTGTTCTTTCCCTTCATACTGGGCGCTGAAACCTTTGTCCTCTATCTTGGAGCACTTCTGTTATTTACGGGGCTTCTTAAAACAACCTATAGCTTCCAATATACAAGCTTCCCTAATTGGCTACGTTATTCGACCATAATCTTTGGAATCATAATACTTGTACTCGGTATCCCTCTCATACTCTTTGCTACCATTGAATCAATCGTCTTGAATATTATTCTATTTGCCTTTATCCTCATCGGTGTTTTCCTTCTAATAATCAACATCCAAGTTGGTGTACAACCAGATTACCGCCGAACAGTGTTTATCACTCTTGGTGTAATCGTAATCATCCTAATTCTTGCAATCTGGATTGGAAACTTCCTAGGTCTAGTAGCTTACATCTTCTTCATCTCAATGGGTTTCTTCCTGATTGCATTAGATGCACTTGCAACTGGAATATTTCGCGATTAATACATAGTATAATTTATCGACTGAGGGAAGTCTTCAACCTCGGGAACTGGTGAAAGGAGGAATTATGACCAGAACGGATTAGAACAGAATTTGATGCCTGCACGCAAGAAAATGTGGGGTGCAAGCCACAAACGGTGTCTATGTCTTCTACACCCCGTTGAGGGCGGCGGTATGCAAACCACGACCAAGAAAATTCTAGGTCTAATCATTCTCAGCTAGAAGCATACAACCCCTCACACAAAATCCTATCTCTTCGCTAATCGCATCTTCAGCTAGGAGATTCTAGGTTTGACTTGAATTTTCCTTAAGCGCTTCTGGTTTTCACAACCACTTACGACGTTAAGTCATTACTTTATTTGAAATGCAGTGCTTAGTGCTTTTAGCGGGTTTGGTTTTTTTCACTTCTTACTTGTATTACCTACGAATTTCATCGGCAAAAGAATCTGGACTGCGGACTTGTAGAACCTGAAGAGCCTTAAATAGGAGATAATCCTAACAGTTTCGAATTCATGGAGAGATAAGATATGCCGGAACTGAAATCTGATCAACTTCGTGCCCGATGTAAAACGAAGGAATTCTCATGTAAAACCAGCGACGAGTTATCCCCTCTAGAAGGGATCGTAGGACAGCCTCGCGCATTAAAGGCATTACAATTTGGCTTGGAAATACCAGATAAAGGCTTTAACATCTATGTATCTGGCCGCCCGGGAACTGGGCGTCATACCGCAACTACACGTTTCCTTGAAGAAATTGCCCAAGAACGTGCAGTCCCCTCAGATTGGTCGTATGTGACGAATTTCAAGAATCAGTTTAAACCCAATGCATTGGAGTTTCCAGCGGGTATGGGTAAGGTGTTTGTCGCGAAAATCGATCAATTCGTTGAAGCCGCGCGGACATCCATTCGACAGATGTTGGAAAGTGAAGAATATGCCAAGCAGAGGGAGGAATTAAGTCAGACCTTTGAAGCTCAACGGGATACGCTTACTGAAGAAATGCGCCAGAAAGCCCAAGAGGCTGGGTTTGTGTTGCAGGGAACTCAAACGGGATTATTAATTGTCCCTGTTATTCAAGGAAAACCAATCACACCAGATATGATTCCAAAACTGAAGCCTGAGATGCGGAAGGAAATCGAAGCAAGGCAGATCGAGCTTGAAAGTAAGCTTCGCTCTGCTTTTCGGAAGCTTCGCTCTCTGGAACGGGATTTACGGGACCAGCTTCGGGAAATGGAGGAAAAAGCAGTACGGTTTACACTTGAACCGCTGATTAATGAAATTGTGGAAGAGTACGAAGGTAATGAAAAGGTTGTAGCCTGGGTTAATGAAATGGCTGATGATATGATTGAAAATTTGAATCAGTTCATTGGTCGAAAACCCCAGGGGCTTCCTCCCGAGCTTCTCATGCGTATGCCCTCACCGGAAGATTTTGCGGGTCGCTATAAAGTAAATCTGGTCGTTGATCACTCAGAAGCCGAAGGCGCTCCTATTATTGAGGTGACAAATGCCGCATATAATCGGTTGTTTGGACTCATTGAAAAAGAACCCCGATTTGGTGCTTTAATCACAGATACGACAATGATTCGTGCGGGTGCTCTCCACCAAGCAAACGGAGGTTATGTCGTTATTCCCGTTCGTGAATTGCTGATGGCTCCCGTTTCATATCAAGCTTTAAAGCGTGCCCTTCAAAATGACGAGATTGTTATTGAAGAACCTGCTGAGACGTTGGGCTTTCTCTCAGTGAAAACCCTGCATCCTGAACCAATCCCGTTGAACATTAAAGTCATCTTGATTGGTCAACCTCTGTGGTATCAACAACTGTACCAGCTAGATCCCGATTTTCGTGAGCTCTTCAAGGTGAAAGCGGACTTCGATACATCTATGGACCGGAAAAAAGAGGCTGTGAAAATCTATGGTGATTTCATCTGCACACTCACAGAAAAAGAAGATCTTCTACCTTTGAATGTTGAGGCAATTGCTGAAATCGTCGATTTTAGTTCGCGCCTTGCGGATGATCAAAACAAGCTGTCAACGCGGTTCGATGTTGTTTCCGATATCATTCGTGAAGCGAGTTTTTATGCGAAAAAAGACGGAGAAAATACCATTGACCTGTCCCATATCAAAAAAACCTTGGATGAACGATTTTTCAGATCAAGCCTTTACGCTGAAAAAGTGCGAGAATACATAAAGAAAGGCGTCATTCTAATTGATACGGAAGGCGAGGCTATTGGGCAAATTAATGGACTCTCCGTTCTTGCACTTGGGGACTTTAGTTTCGGGCAACCCTCTCGAATTACAGCTACTGTCGCACCCGGACGTGGGCAGGTAATTGATATTGAACGTGAAGCCCAACTTAGTGGCCCTATCCAAATTAAAGGCGTTCAAATCCTGACAGGGTTCTTGCATGAGGTTTTCGGACAAGACAAACCATTGAGTCTGTCAGCGCGAATTACCTTTGAACAAAGTTATGGAGGCGTTGATGGAGATAGCGCCAGTAGCACTGAACTCTATGCCATGTTATCCGCTCTTTCAGAGATTCCAATTCACCAACGGTTTGCTGTTACAGGATCAGTAAACCAGCATGGAGAGGTGCAAGCTATTGGGGGAGTAAATCAAAAAATTGAAGGGTACTTCGCGGTGTGCAAAGAATTGGGATTAACTGGTAATCAGGGTGTCCTGATTCCTGAATCCAATGCACAAAACCTTATGTTGAAGGATGAAGTGATTGAAGCTGTCGAGGCAGGGAAATTTCATATCTATTCTGTGAAAACTATTGTAGAAGGAATTGAACTTCTTACCGGTGTTCCTGCTGGCAAAAAGCAAAAAGATGGTACATATCCTGGAGATTCGATTTTTGGGCGTGTCGATAAACGACTACAAGAAATGGCTAATATCATGCGAGAACATAATCAACCGGCTAATTAAAGGGCACATCGCAATTCACTTTTAAGCAACGTTCGCACAAGCCCATTTAGGGAAGCCGGATGTCTTCCAGCGGAGAGACCCAATCACGAAAGGAGCTTATTTCTAACCCCCATAGTCAGACTATCAACAAATTAGCCCAACAACTTGATACAGATTTGACTCAAGGCTTGACAGGTGACGAAGCCCAAAGTCGTTTAACAGCCTTCGGCCCCAATCAACTTCCCCAAATTAGAGGTTCCTTTTGGCGCGTTTATCTCGCCCCAATTCTGAACGGGCTAATCCTCATCTACTTAGTTGTAATTGTGATTCTATCGGCAATTGTACTCTTCTTTTCGACTCCAGGAACCTCCAATGTAATTATCTGGATAGTAGTCATTGCATTTAACGCCTTTTTAGCCATTGTTCAACAGTTTCGTGCTCAGAAAAAATTAGAAGCCCTCCATTCACTAACGGCTGACACGACAATGGTCATACGGGATGGGATAAAGACGGAAATTCCCACTGACTCCGTTGTTCCGGGAGATATTGTTGTTCTCGCTCAAGGCGACCGTATACCAGCAGATGGACCCCTGTTGGAAGCGAATCACCTTACTTCAGTTGAAGCCTCACTCACTGGTGAGAGTGCCCCGGTAACAAAAAGTGCTGCTCTATCACCTTTGAATGCTGAAACACCTTTGCATGAACGCCATACCATGGTATATAGTGGAACATATGTTGCAACGGGCTCAGGACGTTTCCTTGTAACAGGAACGGGTGAGGCTACTGAGATTGGGAATATTAGCCAGGGTCTTGAAACACTCAACACAGGGGATATACCGCTCCGTCGAAAGGTCAACCGATTAGCAATCTATCTTGGATCCGCTGCTATTTTTCTTGCACTCATAGGCTTTGCCTCTTATCTCCTCATTCCCCGACCCATTGATGGCATTTTCATGACTCCCCCAGAATTAGCGGTAGAAGCCATTATTAACGCGATGACCGTCATGCCGATTAACATCCCGCTTCTCACTACCATTGTTTTGTTAACAGGAGTATTAGCAATGGCAGGGGTAGGCGTAATTGTCAGCGATCTTTCTGCGGTTGAAAGTTTAGGGCGTGTCAGTATTATCTGCACAGACAAAACTGGTACACTCACACGAAGCGAGATGATGGTAAGCCTCATCTCGGATGCTACACGCCTCTACCAGGTCACAGGCGAAGGCTACGAACCTAAAGGCGAAATTCAGCTCGTCGACGATCCCCATGCCCAAGCAGACCAAGCAACTATTTCAACGAT
>JABXGS010000194.1 GCA_016550425.1 archaeon | reverse complement strand
GACTTCAAGCCTTGTTGTGGGGGATTATTGATATTCTCATCGCGGTGGTCGGTATCTTCCGGCAAAAGGAGCAATCAGCTGATAAGGCTGCACGGTTTCTTCGCATCAATGTCTTCTTGGATATTGGGTACATGCTGATCGGTGTGATATTGATTGTGTTCTTGTGGGTGGATTCGTTCATCCTCGGAAATGGGATTGGTATTATCATACAAGGCGCATTCCTGTTCATGTTAGATTTGTACTTCTATCAAAAGTTCAAGGCACTTGGCGAATCCGGTACTCCAGAGGCTGTATGATACTATTTTAGTGGAAAACTTGTGAGGGTTTTCTGTTAATTGAGATCCCAGTCTTGTTTGTTCCAATAATAGGGTTCATAGATTTCTGGGTCAAGCTCAGCAACGATACTTCCCGGTTGCATCAAGATTTCGATATGAGTCCCGTACCCAGCGAGGACAACTTCTTTGATGGGAATTTCATGGATGGGGTCATGGGCTGATTTTCCAAAGCTGACGCGCCCGATGCCTTTTTCGGGAGTGTTCCAACGGAATTCATTGTGTGAATGGATAAGGAGGGGTGGGTGCTCAAAACCAGCACCCGTAACGCTTGGAAAGGCTTTGATGGTGTAAGTTGCAGTGCTGGGGAGTTCTTCCTTCATGGGTCCTTCGAGTTGGACAGTTATTGTAATGAGCTGTTGACCGCGTCGAATACAATTGCCGGTTACATAATTACCTCGTTCTTCAACTGCAATGAATTCAGCGATTTTTTTCGGATAGCCTTGGGTTTCTCTGCCCTGCCACAATGGCGCGTCAACAGTGACAGGCATGGAAAGGCAATAGTTGCCAATCTCATTTTTGTATTGGGCATCTAAGAAGACGCCAGCTTCATTATATGGCTGGCAGAAGTTGGGACTTTCAAACTCGGCGACATAGACAAATCCTAGGGGCTTAGGTCCAGGTTCAAGGGGGGGAGGTAAGAGCTGGTTCACAATATTCGGATCAGTTCGGAATCGGGCAAAAACCATCTTAACATCACCGATTAACACTCCTTGAGCGAAGTGCTGAGTCCTTTGTTTTAGTTCTTCAGGTGTTCGAACAAGTCCCATCAGGCTCACCTATCCACCATTGACTTATGAAAGGATAAAAATGCTGTCACAACAGCTTGATACTATTATCTGAGGATAGGCTTTCAGTTACCAGTCAGTGAGACGAATACGTTTGTCATGTAAAATGGCCCAGATATAGCCCTGTCCACGAACCAGTCCGGTTAGTTCTCCCGGGCCGCCCAAGGGAACATGACGAAATGCTGACATGATGTCCTTACGGGTCAAATGGTAATCCACTCTATCGATGCGTAGCAAATCGTTTTGGACACGATACTTGAATTTCAATCCTCTTTTTGTGTAGAACACTTTTCCCCCATTGAGAATTATTCGTTGCCAGACATCCGAAAATGGAATCATTATACCCTTGGCTCCTTACCATCAATCTCTTGGGTAATCATTATTTATCTTATCTTCTCCATGAAATCCTTATGAAATCAGTGAAACAGATGATTGCCGCTGGTCGACAATTCCTCAAGGCGTACGATTGGAGTCAAGGTCCAGATATACAGACGGACCAAGAAAGAGGGGTTTCTCCACCTCCTTTTCAGAAATCATACCCCGATAATGCTAAATTGATTGATTTGGTGGCGCCTCAGGATTTTACGATTCCTCCCATACCTTTACTTGAAGTCATTAATCGTCGCAAGAGTCGCCGAGGATTTATTAACGAATCTCTCTCCCTGGAAGAACTGTCTTTTCTTCTTTGGACCACTCAAGGAATTCGTGAAGTGGCAATCGATAATCGGCATGGTAAAATCGACACCACAAAACGGACTGTTCCCTCTGGAGGGTCACGTCATCCCTATGAAACCTATTTGGCAGTCTCAAAGGTGACAGGGTTGAAGCCCGGTCTGTACCGCTATCTTGCTTTGGAACACAAACTTTTAGAGATATCATTAACAGAATCTGACTTGTGTACTCGAATCAGCGAGATTTGTCATCGACAGACATTTGTTGCCCGTGCTGCGACCATCTTCATTTGGGCAGTAGTTCCATATCGTATCGAATGGCGATATAGCGTTGCTGCTCATAAGGAAACAGCGATTGAAGCTGGACATATCGGGCAAAACCTCTACCTTGCTTGTGAAGCAATAGGAGCAGGCACCTGTGCCATTGTAGCATATGATCAGACTGCAATCGATGAACTCCTTGGTCTTGATGGAACCGACGAATTCGTGGTCTATATTTCACCGGTTGGCAAAATTTCCCTTCATAATCGTTATATTCCTTAGAAAACCGAGTTACATTCTTCACCATACTGTTTCCCGCTTTGCTCTGCCATTCTCGCTAGGCAGAATGGCGCGTGCAACCAAAATAAGGAATCCCGGCACCACACAAATTAATAATGCTCCTAGGATACCAGTCACAATCATCCCTGTTTTATGTTCGTTGGGGTCATAACGCCACTGATACCAAAGACCGCCAAACAAGATTCCTACGACCATCATTGTAATTGTAAGTACTTGGAGACTAATTCCTAGTAACATCGTGTAGACTCCTAAAGCAATAAAGAATTGGAGAATGATTACCACAGGAATATTATAGAAACCTAAAAGCATTATTCCAGCAAAAAGGATTTGGAGAATTGCTGCGATTCGAAGCAGTGATGATGCGGCTTTCTCATCAGACATTATGCAACCACTCCACAAGGGTTGATTAATTTCCTCGATATTAAAATGCATTCCTGATAAGATCCAGTTACATTCTACACCATCATCGGTTATTCATCATACCCTACTTCTTGTACAACCATTGGAGCTTCAAACCATTTACCGAAGAATGTAACGCTGTTACCCATAGAATACAGAATAGGTCGCTACCGATACACACTAATCTGAGACCACACGGAATATCTGTTTGTTTACTGGACGTGATTAACGATGCCACGAGTAATTGATTTTGAGCTCCCTGCAGATAACGTTGATCGCATTGCAATATTTTACAAAACGGTCTTTGGATGGAAAGTTGAGAAATGGCCTGGACCAGTCGATCACTGGTTCCTGATTACTGGCGATGAGTCTGAACCTGGAATTAATGGGTCATTTGGAAAACGAGAGGAATTTCCTGAAGGCATCCCGGTCAACGTGATTGGTGTGGATGACATCGACAAATATATGCAGTTAATCAAAGCACACAAAGGCACGCTTGTTGGTGACAAAATTACAATACCTGGTGTGGGTTACTATCAGTATTTCAAAGATACTGAAGGTAACCTCTTAGGTATAATGGAATACGATTCAACGGCGAAGTGACCTAAACTCAGATGAGAACGAAAATGGATCCCCTCCTCCTAGACCTACCTGAAAAACTCAGTACAACTCGGCTCTTAATTCGAAAATACAGTGCTGGTGATGGAACCGCTATCTATGCGCTCTTAGAACGAAACGACAATCGAGCCTTCCTTTTCCCAAATGTAGAAGAAGTCGCCACTCTGCAGACAGTCGAAGCCGCAGAACTAAAGGTCCGTAGACATGCGGCGGAATGGGATTTACGCAAACGATTCGTGATGGGCATCTGGACTAATACCCCTCTCTCCTATATTGGCGAGCTTTGGATTGAACCTCAAAGGTGGGATGTTCCGTCATTTGAGCTAGGCTGGTTTCTGGATAAAGGCGCTCAAGGAAAAGGATTGGCAACTGAAGCCGCTCTTCTCTCTCTTGACTTCATCTTCCACCATCTTCATGCTCACAAAGTCATTGTAATCACTCGTGATACCAATCACCGCAGCATAAAATTAGCAGAGCGATTAGGTTTCAAACGCGAAGGTCATTTTCGTGAAGCCCGAATCGAAAAAGGCGAACGGTATGGGCTTGTATATTTTGGACTTTTAGCTACGGAGTTTTAATAACACGTTCGGGATGATTTTACGCTGTTTTATGAATCATCGGGTTCGCAAAAAGCATGCTCCTATACCATTTTTTCAGATTTTCACTCCTAGCCGGTATCCAAGACCATAAATTATACCATCTGCGTTTCAACTAATGAAACAGCATCAAAGGATGGTTCCTAATAGTGCATCCAAGGTCTCTGAAATACCGTAGAACAGGAATTTTAATTCTCGGCATTCTCTTAATTGGGGTAATTACTCCTCCGCTTCTCTTACACTACGATTTCAATACCACAGTTGCCCAGACGTCACAAGATATGGCTTCTGCTCGCGTTGCCATCTACAATGTTCAACGATTCGACAACTTCAGCTTCATCGCATGTATTCACTTGTTTGAATGGATGAACGCCTCCGTTGAACTCGTCTCGGCAACTGAAATCCAACAAGGGGCTCTGGACCGCTTTGATCTCTTAGTATTACCCGCCCATGGACCTAGCACTTATGAACGCGATTTAACCCCGCTTGGAAAAGAACGAATTCGACAATTCCTCGCCACAGGAGGCTCACTCTTCAGTGTATGTCGGGGCACTGAATTTGCCGTAATCCAGTTAGGAATTATTGATGCAACCCTGCACTATTTCGGCCCTATTGGTGTCCAATGCCATGATACTCACAACGGCGAACTAGCGGTTAGTGAAATGAGTGTAAATCGCGCTTCCACCGGTCCAGACTTGTCAGAGGAACCTGAGTCCTATATGGTCTTTACTACAGGCGCTTCCTATTTTGAATTCCACGACAATACCCCAGTCATTCCCCTTTTATCTTATGCAGAATCAGGGCTACCCGGAGTCATCGCATTCCGATATGGCCAAGGAACGGTCTGTCTTTCGAGCCCTCACCCAGAATTCGAGGAAGGAACGGATCGCGATGGATTAAATGCAGACCATATTTCCCACTGGCCAACCTATCAGACTCTCTATGATCCTGACTCCGAATGGGACTTTCTCTATAAGGTATCATGTTGGCTCATTGCCTCCTCACCCGGTATCCCATCATCATGGTATCTCAGCTCCTTGGCTCTGATTGGAGGCGTGTTCAGTATCGTCATGATTGTGACTCTTGCCATTGATATTCAGCAGCGAAGAAGGTGAACAATTGCCCTATCACAGAACCTGGAGTCTTCTATTACTTCCTTTGATTCTTGTACCCTTTACTTTAAACACTGATTCAAGCGTAGTTAGCAGTTCAGTCCCATTCCGTGATTATTGGCCAACATCGGGATGGCGGGGGGTCATCCCAGAGGTCCAGGGAATGAATTCAACACTCTTAGATGAATTTTGGGCGACAATCCACCTCTCAGACAATGTCCAAGGCTTTCTGCTAATTCGTAATGGCTACTTATTATACGAAGGATATGCTCCTGGTATTAGTGCCAACCATCTCTGGCGAGTCTATTCCATCACGAAAAGTGTATCTGCAGCAGCTTTTGGGCTTGCATTAACTGATGGATATGTTACCAGCATTCAAGATTCTGTACTCAGCTATTTTCCCGATCGCACAATCCAAAATCCTGATCCACGAAAATCCAACATGACGATTTGGCATCTACTTACTATGTCATCAGGTTTTGAACGGAGTGATTTCGGGATGGGTGCATCATCTGATTGGGTACAATATCTCCTCGATTCTCCAATGTCCCATGAACCAGGTGAGTTCTGGAATTACAATGGCGGCTGTAGCCATCTCCTCTCCGCAATTATTACCGAAACCATGCATGTATCAATGGAGACTCTCGTATATAATCGACTATTTACACCTCTGGGCATCTCCATTTATGAATGGGGTGAAGATCCACAAGGCGTTACCACCGGGATGGCAGGCTTAAGCCTAACTTTACGCGACTTAGCCAAACTCGGTTATCTCTACTTGAATAACGGCAGCTGGAATACTCTGCAACTGCTACCGACAGAATGGATTGAGGAATGCACTAATCCCCACTTCGTTTTTCCATATGGCGAAGGATATGGCTATCAATGGTGGATTGATCTTCCCATCAACGGTTACTCAATGAGAGGTGCAGGAGGTATGCGGCTCTTTGCGCTCCCCGATCAAGATCTCATTCTTGTTTTTGGAGCTGCACCATATGGGTCAGAAGACTATTATGCCTACCTTGATGAATACATCTTTCCCGCCATAATCGGAGAACCTACAAGCCTTCCTACTTCCGCTTTCGATCAAATTGTACCGTGGGCTGTTGGAATTGTTATACTCGGAGGAATAGTTGGTGCAACAATCCTGTTTTGGAAACGAAGGAACCGCTAATCAGCTGTTACATGTGTTCAGTATCTCGGAATGAATTTACTGCCCTTATGTGCGTGCAAAAACCTTTTTCTGCCGCCCTCCTAAACGTTGATTGAAGCCAGGTGACAGATTTCAAAAATCATATCCTACGCTTTGCTGGAAGGTGACTTATTATCCCTCGGGGGCTTGTCGTCAGTCAGTGGGACACCAAAGAAGGACTCAAGATTCTATCCAAATATCCTGCCTCTTTGGACCTCGACGAAAGCGAGCTTTCTCTGATGTATTATAGTTGTGCTCCCGAAGGTAATGGCACCTCTTTTCAAGTCTTTCCCACTAAAGAAGTTAAAGAACGGGCTGCTGTTACTTGCACACGTGCAAAACGCGAAGGTGCTGACGATGATGTTTGTCTCACCGTTCTACTCACTGCCGAGGAAGAAGCTTCGGCTTATAAAGAAATTCTGTACAAAACTTTGCAACGAATCATCAAAACTGCGGGCAATCCGGCGAACCGAAAACGACGGTACCGCCAAATCCTCTCCGATAGTTATCGGAATATCGAACGCCGTGGTGGGTCCCGCGATCAATCACTGTGCCCCTACATGTATGAACGCCCAATCAAAAACAGCGAATTAACCTCTTTTTGTCGCGTTGTTAAGAAGCAATGCTATCTCACCATTTATGATATGCCAGGCTACCCACAGTGCCCTCGATATATTCGCCGTCAACGCCAAATTCAGTTAGCAAATGCCCGTCAACTAATACGGGTGGGGATTCAACGAATCCTCGAAGACTACGATAACGAACGTCAAAAATTCAAAGACCAAAAACCCGGATCGTGGGGTGAACCGGTTCACGCCATCCTGGATCGCCTCTTTGCTATTCTCGAAGTGGAACACGAAACCGAGGAATACGCCCACAATATTGTTGAATATGTGAACCAAGAAGGGCTCTTCCAAGGTCATCCCCGACCCATCATCGCTGCATCTATTGCTTATTATAGTGCAAAACAAACCGGAGAATCAATACCCGAAAACGATATAATCGAACTTGTAGGTTGTTCACGTACATCATTACGTCGAAATTACCGAGAACTACGAACATTGCTCAGCTCCGACGAAAAAAAGCTTCCCAATCATACACATCGAAGACGCACAACTGCACAGAAAAAGGCGCACACCCGCGCAGAATAATCCCATGGAGAAACCCATACTATGATTCACAACGTCTTTCTTATGACTCGTGACGGACGCCTTGCCTTTCATCGTCAATACTGGGCCGTCGACATCAGTGCCGAAGAACGCCAAGAATTCCTCGCCACATACAAACACTTTGAATCCGAACTTGGCAGCCAAGTCGACTTACCCATTCACGTTAAAAACGTCAAATTCATCTATGCTGATGCAGGTACCCACCTTCTCCTCGTCTTCGCCGTCGACATGAATGACG
Organism: archaeon; assembly: GCA_016550425.1. The sequence goes on along the minus strand of JABXGS010000194.1, from coordinate 289 downwards.
AAGACGAAAAAATCAAAACAACACTCAAAAAAGCCAGGGAACTCCTCATCAGCAAATTCGGGCACGAAATCGACGCATATATCCAGAAACCAGTTCCCCTCGGCGAAGGCTTCAAAGGCTTTGCTTCCGAACTCGACAACGTCATCGTAACCATGCTCAAAATCTGCCTCCTAGGGCAAGGTGGCGTTGGTAAATCTACCATGCTCAAACTCCTCACAGCCGACAGCATACCCGGCGACTACTACCCCACAATTGCTGTCGACATCGAAACTCTGCAAGGTGTCCGCTT